>JBIKMB010000134.1:0-15085 GCA_044359485.1 Pirellulaceae bacterium
CTTTAGGAGAACATGCATGCGCGGCATCGGAACTCGATTTATTTTAGCAAGCCCTCTTACTAAGCAACGATCCTCACAACGCTGTATCCGCCTGAGCGAGACGGCAAACGCTAGTAAGCCTACGGGGCCATTTGAAGTGGAGCGATTTTCTTCAGGCACTTTTTCAAGACCTGTTTCAGCCGGTTTCACCTTGGTAGAACTGTTGGTGGTGATTGCCATTATTGGTGTTTTGGTCGGGCTTTTGCTTCCAGCGGTGCAATCAGCGCGGGCCGCTGCGCGACGCATCGAATGTTCCAGCAACATTCGTCAGTTGGGATTAGCAACGTTGATGTATCATGATACGCATCGTCGTTTTCCTCCCGCTTCATTGCCGGGCTGGCCTCTCTCGAGAGCGTGGTTCGGATTGGTGAATTACAGCACCAATGCGGTACAAAAGCACGAAGGCATACTGGCACCTTTCTACGAGAAAAATTCAGCCGTCATTCGCTGTCCCGATATGACATCGCTGTTTTTGCTTTATGGGGGTGAGACAGGAGGCTATGGTTATAATATGAATCTTGGAGCCACCTTATATCCACCTCCAAGTTATGCACCGCGGGTCCAGTGCCGCAATTTGGCATTCTTTTCCAATGTGGGCACTTCGCGAGCAGTGATGTTCAGCGATGCGGCTCGTATTCAATTGCCTTGGTCGGGTGATCCAACCTTGCGAGCCACGGAGAATTTTTATATCCAAGGGCCACAAGACTTTGATCTTTTCACAGCGCCTGGTACTCATTTTCGGCACACATCGGGAATCGCCAATGTTTGCTTTATGGATGGGCATGTTGAAGGTCTTACGGGCGTTCAAGGTAATCTGCCAGGGCACTGGCCACAGTCGGCGATCGATCTGGCGAACCAAAAGAAGATTGGCTATCTGACCCACAACAGTTGGGGCGATGATCTGCAAGGTGCTGCCTACCGGCCCGAGTAGAGGCCGTGTGGTCCTTAAAAACTTATCGTTCTCTAAACGATAGATCGCTTCGTCCTCCTGCATAGGATAGGAGGGCGATTTTTTGATCTCATGAAAAGTAGGATGCGAGTTAGATTGTTTTACGACTGTGCCGCGTTCTAGCGTCGGCTAAGCATGTTGAGGAACGCCTGCTCTTGTTCTGTATTCTCGGCGTAGCGCTGCACAGGCTCGCGAGTCGTGAGACCTGAGGCCCCGAGGAGTTATCGCTGGCGGAGTGATTCCTTTAGGCTAACATAATCGGAAAGCAAGAAAATCACCGTGATAAACGCCAGCACAATTTCGGTGAGGTTGATGATTTTGGCGGGTACTGTTTGCGGTAAAATATCGCTGTAGCCAAAAAATGAAAAATTCAATGTGCTCAAATAGAAGAAATCAAAAATAGCTTCGCTGCTCGCGATTTCGGGCGAGACACCGGCGAAGCAATTTGGGTCGAGCACATAGAGCAAATGGAAATCGAGAGCAAACGATAGAATCATTTGCGTCATATTGATAGCCATCAAAAGCAGAAAACGATGATGCGATAGGTTGCTGCGGGCCGCGTCGTAGAGTTGCGTGAGATTTTCGCGGCCGAAAAAAACGGATTTCAGCCAGCATACAACAATCACCACGATATTCCAGAACAAGGTTGGCTCGGGCCACCACTGGAAGAGTGTCATGGCGGCCAGCCACCATAAAAAGATCAATGAGTATTCGATGGTGTTGCGCCATACGGGAATCTTCATGAGGCACCGGTTGGATTAGGTTTGTAGTTGATCCGCCGCGAGTCGCTTCGCATGCCAATACCATTGCAGGGACAGAGCGAGTCCCAGTCCGACTGCTGTCCATTGATATGCAGTTAGACCGAGTAGCCAACTGGGCTCGGGGCGAATAAATTCCGTCAGGAAGCGATAAACCATATAGGCGATTAAATAAGCTTTCAATCGTTGTCCGTTCAGCCAACGATTTCTTTCCGCCCAAAAAATGAAACCTGCTGCTAGGAAATGAAATAAGGCTTCATAGATTTGTGTCGGATGTCTCAGGGTGGGTTGGGCATCTGAAGCTTGCGGAAATGCGAACCCCCAGGGAAGCTGTGTCGGTTGGCCATAGCAACATCCGGAACAAAAACATGAAAGCCGCCCAATTCCAATCATGACGGCAGCCGGCAGGGCGAAGCTATCACCGGTAAGGATCTTGATGTGGCGAGCTTCCTTGACGACTTCCACGGCGATGTAGGCTCCCAGGATTCCACCGAGAATGGTCTTGCCATCGGACCACCACAGCCAATTTCCTGCCGTAACGCCTTGCTCGATCCAAAATGGAATACGAGCACCCACAAGAGCTCCGCAAATAGCGGTGAGATTGATGGCCAGTCGATCTGCTTCAGGCAGCTTCAGCTTTGCTTGCCGATTTCGCGCAAGCCACCAGCCCATCAATAAAGCCGTTGCGAGCAATACGGGTGATAAGAATGTCATCGTACAAGTTCGGGGAGTGCAACATGACCTTCCCGATACAGCACATTGTACGCGCAGAAGGGAATGACATGACCGCTGGGCAACACATGATGAGTGCAACATTTCATCACGCGCCGCACATCAAAGTTGTACATGTCCAGAAAGTTATTGATCGTGATTCGGAATAAATTTTTCGCTCCAAGTTGCTTCAGTAGTGCTTGAGCAAAAAAGTCGTCCGCAGTGGATTGTACATTCGCAGTCTGGGATAGAATCGGCAACGATTTTATAGAGCTCGATTGCATTTGCGAGATTGGGGTGCTGGACGAATCACCACAACCACCAGGACCACAGCACGCTTGACGGGCAAGGTATTGCTGAATCAGACGCACGCCTTCCTCACGAGTAAAGCTGATGCCATTGGCGAGCAGATCCAGGTTCTCTTTCGCATTGACAAAGCGAGTCAGTGGCGTGAGTCCTTGTGGATGTCGATAGGCAAGGCAGAGTTGGTGGCAATTAGGGTGTGCGCAAGGGAGCGGGAAAAAATCATTTACTTGGAACATTCCCTCGGTTTGTTCCTCCATAGCTTGGATCACATCAGGAAAAGTGATTCGGTTCTCAAGTTCTTCGGGGAGATAATACCGACCACTGTAAGTGGCTGGCTGGAGGCTCAAACCGGTAATCCAATCGCGATCGGCTGCGAAGCGAACCAGGGGGCCGATTTGATCTAAATTGACTCCACCCTGCAACGTCGCTACGAGCGTTACGTTGACTCCTGCTTCGCCTAGTTTCTCCAGCGCACGCAGTTTTTGCGGCACCAAAGATTCACCACGCAAAGCGAGGCTGGTCTGTTCATTGAATCCATCCAGCTGAAAATAAATTTCTATTCTGTGCTTGTGCAATGCAATCGTCGAGATCAACTCATCATCTTTGGCAAATCGCAAGCCATTGGTATTGATCATGATATAGTCGATCGGCTGCGCTACCGCATATGCCAGGATATCAAGAAATTCGGGATGAATGGTCGGTTCACCCCCGGAGAGCTGCAGTACTTCGGGCCGACCTTCTGATTCGACTAACCGATCGATCGAACGTTTGGCGTCATCGAGCGAGAGGTGTTTTCCGCCAGGTCCGCTTGCGGCAAAACACATCGGACATTTGAGATTACAGGAACTAGTGATTTCCACCAAACCCACGCATGTATGCTGCTCATGTTCTTCGCAGAGTCCGCAATCGTAAGGGCAACCTTTTTCCATGCGTGTAAAGGTTTTAGCTGGTAGACGGGCGGGCAAACTGTAGTCCATGCGATCGTACATTTCGACATTGCTACAGATAAAATCTTCGCGCCAGCCATGCGTTGGACAATGTTTGCGAAAATAGACACGTCCGCGACGAGCGATGATCTTGGTGTTGACTAAACTCAAACACTGAGGACAAAGGCTTTGGGTGGTTCCCAAGAAAGTGTAGTCTCGAGCTTCAACATGCCGGCTCATGTATGTCATCCTAAATTCGATGCGATTACCGAAAGCTTAAATGCGAAGCGAAAGAACATAGAGTAGTAGAAATGCGACCAAAGCGAATACGCCACCAATACCAAAGGCGAAACCCAAAAAGGTCGATTCGTTGATGTTTAGAGCAGAAAAACCAAGCGCAGTTCCCGTACAAACAGTTACGAAGATAGTGCACATTCCCAGAGTAATGCCGGCACAAAGTACTGCGGAAACCATATAGTCTCCTGCTCCCCAAAGCATGCGTCGTACTGTGGGGGCATAGTTCAGCACATGTCGCCGGGAGTCTCGCAGCGGAACGCGAATTGCCGCAAAGAAAATGATCCAGCCTGGTACAAGCGTATATTCCCAGGCAACGCTGGCAAAAAGAAGCAACGAGGTTACGCTGGCGGCCACACAAGCCCAATAACCAACGCCCAGAGGAGCCGCCGACTGGCGATCGCCATCAAGCGGCGACGTCTCAATCGTCTTTGGCGCTGTGAAGGGGTTATCGTCCTGGATTATGGGAGGCACTTTTGCCGGAGCGTCCGCTGGCACGCTCGACTGAATCGGAGGAATGTCGCCTGATGGAGTCTGCGGATCATCAGAAGTGGACACCAGATTTCCTTTCAAGCAAAATCGAATTCAGCCGAGCAACCTAATGGATGCATACTTTCGAAGCACTGATTTAGACAATCTCTGGCACGCTAAATGGAGTTCGATATTCCCGTTTAAGCAATTTATTGGCTGCCTCGGAGAACTCTCCGACAAATCTTCCTGTGCTCGGATCAAGTTCTAGCCATGGACTCATACGTAATCCAGGCGAGTCGGGTGTGACATCATGCGCTGCCAAATGCTCATGCAATTCTTGCAGGATTGTCGACCAACCGGCGAAAGAACCTCCCAAATTCAGCGACTCAGGAATTAATTCGCTAGTCCCCATTTGGTAACAAATATTCGCGAAGTTGCACCAACCCGTCGAATCATGTCCCACTTGAACCTCGGCGTTAAGCGATTCGCGATTGCGCGTGCGGACCGCCTCGATGAAATTCTCTTGGTGACTTCGGCCGCTGTCCCCTTTGAACTCTTGAATCAATTTGCCAGCCTGATCGTAGGCGCGTGCACCACCGCGCTGTCCTTCCAGACGACCCCCTTCAGCATACACAACATAACCGCTGCCTGGGCCGGGGAATTTGGGTCCCTTGGTTTCACCTTTACCGGCCGATAGGTTGCTCAGTCCAATAACAACCGGCAAAGAACCGGTATCGAATGCAACGCAATGGACATTGGGCGATTCGCCTGCATCGTTCCAAACCATGCGACCGCCGCCACCTATTATTTTTTTAGGTACTGCGACTCGATCCTGAAAGACAACATTGCGAACATCATCCAGAACATGAACGCCCCAGTTTCCCATTTCGCCTGAGCCTGTGTTCCAATCCCAATGCCAATCATAGTGCCATTTGTCTCGGAACACCGGTCGATCAGCGGCCGGTCCGAGCCAGAGATCGTAATTAACATTGGGATCTTTGGGCAGAGGTTCCGAGCGTTTACCGATCGGGCCACGTACCCCATAGCGATTGACGCGCACATTCTTCAGTTCGCCAATCCCCTGTTCCTTGTGCAAAAACTCTTTAATCTTGGACTGCATGGGGTCGGAGCGTTGTTGGGTACCAACTTGACAAATGCGCTGATACTTTCGAGCAGCAGCGATGGTTTGTTCCCCTTCCCACTGGGTGTGTGACAGCGGCTTTTCGACATAAACATCTTTGCCAGCTTGCATGGCCCAAATGGCCGCTAAACAATGCCAGTGATTGCAGGTTGCCACGACAACCGCATCGATATTAGGGTCTTCGATTAGACGTCTTAAATCGGTTGCCTCTTTGGCTTCGGGGAATCGTTTCTTGGCTTGGGCAACTCGACGCTCATCGGGATCGCACAAGCCCACCACGCGAACGCCCTTGATTTTTTCAAACGATCCCATCAGCTCCCCTGCCCTGCCGCCGCAGCTTAAAAAGGCTAAACGAATTTCTTCATTCGCTGAGGCGGCATTGGACAAGGAATGGCTCATGGCCAGCGTTGCCGAAGCTGCAGCAAAGGAAGACTTCAAAAAAGTGCGGCGGTGCGTTGGAGAGCATAGTCTTGGCTGCATGAGTATCGTGCCTTACAAATTCAATGCTAAAATCGATACGAAAACAAACGGAGGGGAATCAGCTGTGGGCCCGCGCTGCGGGCGTGCCGCTAACCATACACACCCCAATCTTAATCGAAAAACGGATCTGAGTGCATTAGCTGACAAAGTTTGGCAAATGAAAATGGGCAAACTAGGCCACCAAACGCGAAAGCGAACGCTGGTGAACGCCAAGTGAATGCGACTGGGGGAATCACATGGTATCGGCTGAGTCGATAGCAATTTAGGCATCGAGCTGGAAAGAATGCAGCGAAAAACTGCCGCACTTTCTTTTTGTTTCTTTAGGGGCGATAATCGCCAAATTGACTCCCCCTGATTTGCGATCTTCTGCGAGGATTTCGATTTCCATGAACCACTGCACGCGTTCTCCTCTACGCAACTTTTGGTCCTGCATGTGGCTGGTAGGGCTAGCGAGCCTCGCGTTATCCGCACAAGCAGTTGCTCGTTCGCCCAACGTGATTGTGTTTTTGTCCGATGATCAAGGTTGGGGTGATTTTAGTTTTCAAGGAAATACGAATCTCAAAACGCCCCACATCGATTCGCTTGCAGAGCGGGGTGCATTGTTGGAACGTTTTTATGTCTGCCCGGTCTGTGCGCCGACTCGAGCTGAATTTTTTACCGGGCGTTATCATCCGCGATCGGGAGCGATGGGGGTTACGGAAGGCAAAGAGCGTTTGGATCTCGATGAAACCATTTTGGCTCAGCGTTTCCTGGAGGCTGGCTATGCGACAGCCGCTTTTGGGAAATGGCATAACGGCAGTCAGTTTCCCTATCATCCCAAGGCTCGCGGTTTCCAGGAATTCTATGGCTTCACAGCGGGACACTGGGGAGATTACTTTTCGCCACCGCTGGATCATAATGGTCAGAGCGTCAAGGGACAGGGCTATGTGACCGACGATTTTACGGGGCGAGCCTTGGAGTTTATTCGCGCGCACAAAGATAAGCCATTTTTCTGTTACGTTGCTTACAACACGCCGCATTCTCCGATGCAAGTTCCCGATGAGTACTACGATCGTATGCAAGCCAAGTCGCTTGACTTGAAGCACCAAGGTCGACCTGCCGAGAAAGAAGATGAGGCGATGACCCGCGCCGCGTTAGCAATGGTTGAGAATATCGATGACAATGTAGGACGCATTCTGAAGTTGCTCGAGCTTGAGAACTTAACCGAGGATACCATTGTTGTGTACTTCAACGATAACGGCCCAAACAGTTTTCGTTGGAACGGAGGCTTAAAGGGAAAAAAGGGGAGTGTCGATGAGGGTGGTGTTCGTTCTCCATGCCTTATTCAGTGGCCCCAAAAAATTCCCGCGGGACTTCGCAGTCAGCAATTGTCGGGTGCAATCGATTTAACACCTACACTCTGCGCACTGGCGGGAATCGAGATCGATACCAACGTTCTGGATGGACTGGATCTATCGTCGCAACTGCTGAAACGAAACGAGCCCGTCATTGCCCGCAAGCTTTACAGTCAATGGGCAGGGCAACTCGCCGTAAGAAGCGATGCCTATATGCTGGATGCGAATAATCGATTGTTTGATTTAATAAAAGATCCGACGCAGCAGGAAGTTTTGAATGAGCAGTTCCCAGATCTTGTCGAACAACTGAAGAAAGAGAAAGAGGCCTGGAAACGCGACGTTTTAGCCGTAGCTAAAATCGATTCACGTCCCTTTACCGTTGGCGATCGTCGTATCGATCGAACCGAACTGCCAGCCCGCGATGCAGTCGCCAAAGGTCCCACCATTAAACGCAGTGCGGCAGCTCCCAACTGCTCCTATTTCACCTCATGGAAATCGCTCGAAGATCAAGTAAGCTGGAATATCGAAGTGCTTGAGTCAGGAGACTATGAGATTTTGCTGCAATACAATGCTCCCGCTTCCAGCGTTGGCAGCGTGATCGAAATCCAGTACGGTGAACTTGTACTACAAGCAGAAATCAAGGAAACCTTTCTGGTTGAGCCTTACGGTGCAGAGAAGGATCGTGTCAAAAGGCAGGGTGAATCGTTGATGAAAACCTTTCCGACCATGAGCTGCGGCCGCTGGTCTTTGAAACCATCTCAGGGAAACTGCAGCCTGAAGCTAATCAAGATAACTGGAAACGAGGGTCTTGAAATTCAGGGGATTGAATTTATCCGTACCCTCTGAACTCCAGCGGGACCTGTTTTCGCCAAAATCCAGCCAACTTCTGCCAAAAATCTGGGGCAAAAGCGGAGACAATTTGGTTCCCTAGTCGCTCTTTCAATGTTAGTCTCGATATTATCTCCCAATAGGCTCATTCCCGCGAGCCACCCTCCTGTCATCTGTTTTTTCAGTCGCACTAGCCTACTCTGTCGATCTAGCCTACCGGAAAATTGTTTCATCATGGAAACCCAATCCTCGAATGACGTCGAACGCGCAGCGAAGCTGAAAGCCGCCTGCGAAAAAATCAAGCAGCAAGTTGCCAAGGCCATTGTCGGCCAAGATGAAGTCATCAATCAATTGCTCATTGCGATTCTAGCGCGGGGGCATTGCTTATTGCAGGGTGTGCCCGGCTTGGCCAAGACCTTAATGGTCCGATCGTTGGCTGATGCCATGCATCTGAATTTTCATCGCATTCAGTTTACGCCCGATCTTATGCCTGCCGACATCACCGGGACAGACCTGATTCAGGAATCCGCTGAGACCGGCCACCGTAATTTGGTATTTGAAAAGGGACCGATCTTTACCCAAATGCTATTGGCTGACGAAATCAATAGAACTCCTCCAAAGACTCAAGCCGCTTTGCTGGAAGCGATGCAAGAGCATGCGGTTACTGTCGGTGGAAAAACGTATCGACTATCCGAACCTTTCTTTGTCTTGGCCACACAAAACCCGATCGAGCAAGAAGGAACCTATCCGCTCCCTGAAGCGCAGCGCGATCGTTTTCTGTTTCAGGTTTTAGTCGATTATCCTTCGCGCGATGAAGAGTCCGAAATTATCGACCGCACCACTTCGTTCCTCACGGGAAAGCCAGAACCGGTTGTAACAGGGGAAGAAATTATCGAGTTTCAAGAGACCGTCCGCCGCGTTCCACTGCCGGAGCATGTGAAGCAGTACGTGCTGGACTTGGTTCGCTCACTGCGGCCGCGCGAAGAGACTCGCCTGGGCTGGGTCCGGCAGCAAGTTGATTGGGGACCGGGACCTCGAGCGGGACAGCAATTGGTTTTGGCTGGTAAAGCCCGCGCGCTGCTAGAGGGCCGCACGCATGTCACCCTGGAGGATGTGCGTCACTTGGCACTCCCCGTTCTGCGTCATCGACTCGTTCCTACCTTTGGCGCCCAAGCTGAAGGGATCGAACCGGATGACTTGATCGCAAAAGCCCTAGCTGAGATTCCTGTTCCTAAAGCGAAAGCTCTTTAGCATCTTTTAGCCCTTTAGCCCATTAGCCCTCTAGCCTGTTAGGTCGGTATGTCGGATCCTGCCAAGTTATTGACCGCTGATGATCGCGATCGCGTTGCCGCACTCCAATGGTATGCGCGCACGGTCGTAGAAGGTATCAATGTTGGCATGCATCGCTCGCCCGATAAAGGTGTCAGTGTCGAGTTTAAAGAGCATCGCCAGTACGTACGCGGCGATGAGGTCCGCTCCATCGATTGGAAGCTCTACGGGAAAACCGATCGACTCTATATCCGACAGTATGAGGAAGAAACCAATTTGCGAGCCACCATACTCATGGACCAAAGCGGTTCGATGAAGTACGCAGGCGCTCGTTCGCCCGGTATGAGTAAACATGAGTTTGGGGTTCGGCTTGCGGCATGCCTTGCCTATCTATTTTCTGCTCAACATGATGCGGTCGGTTTGGCAACCTTCGATACCGATATTCGAGGTTATATACCTCCTCGCAGTCGCGCATCCCATTTGCATGGATTGATCACACAATTGGCTCAGGGAACCTGCGGTGGGGAAACTCACCTTGCCAAGGTGCTTGAGAAGTTAGCCGCGAAGATCGGCCGACGCGGCGTGGCGTTCCTTATCTCAGATGGCTTTGATAACGTGACGGAGCTGTTAAAAAGTTTGGCCTTATTGCGGCAAGCTCCGAATGAAATTGTATTTTTCCAGGTTTGGCATCCCGATGAATTAGATTTTCCATTTTCAACCCGAACTCAATTCCGTTCGTTGGAAAAAGCTGGGCATGAACGAATTGTCGATCCGTTTGCCTTCAAAGCCCAATATCAAAAGAACCTCACCCAATTCCGAACCGCGCTCGAGGCAGGTTGCAAGCAGAGTCGCGTGTCGCTGGTCACCTGTACGACA
This sequence comes from Pirellulaceae bacterium, assembly GCA_044359485.1. Lineage (GTDB taxonomy): Bacteria > Planctomycetota > Planctomycetia > Pirellulales > Pirellulaceae > JAFLCP01. The sequence goes on from JBIKMB010000134.1 coordinate 10,383, forward strand.
AGTCAGTCGCACAGCCAAGTGCTCACCCAATTCCTCAGTCAAAGAGGAGTAGGTGGATGAGCTTTCTCAATGGATTATTGCTGCTGGGCGGCCTTGCCTTTGTCATTCCGCTGATCATTCATCTGCTGAACCGTTCCAAATTCCAGACTGTGGAATGGGGAGCGATGCATTTGCTGGACAATATTGAACTGCAAAACGCGAAACGCATTCAGTGGCAAGCCATCCTGCTCTTGTTGTTGCGATGTGCGGCCCCAATTGTCTTGGCATTATGTATGGCTAGACCGCTGTGGAACATGTGGACCAGCGGTGGACGTGTTGGCGATGCGGCCACTACGGTTCTCTTGGTTGACGATAGTTACTCTATGCAAGCTTCCGCGATGTCAAATGCCCAGTCATCAGAAAAAAACTTTACCAATTATGATCAAATGCTTACGTCGGCTCGCAGCCTTCTTGATGGCGTGGGTGGCAAGTCGGCAAAAGCTGTTATTACCCTCGGCGGCTCACCAAAAAATCTCACCGATGGCACAAGTTACGATACCAAGCCGATACAACGTCAAATCGACCAACTTCAACCCGCATCAGGTCCTATATCGCCTATAGCCGGTTTGCAATTGGCGATCGATACTTTAAATCGTTCCCAGGAACCGTATCGACAAATCGCCTTGCTGAGCGATTTTCAGCGTCATGATTGGGAGCAGATTCCCGAGCAATCCCTGGTGACTATTCGCGAGGAACTGAAAAAGATGAAAGTTCCAGGACAGCTCCACCTCTTTCCGTTTCGCAGTGATTTCAAGGAAAATCTCTTCGTCGCGGTGGATAGCCTACTCTCGGAATTGACTCTCATCGGGGAACCTGTTGAAATTCGCGCAACAGTGACCAATAGCGGCGAACAAAATGCCACGCAGATTCCAATCACTCTCTCGATCGATGATAAAGAGATCTCCGCGAAGAAACTGGATATACCAGCCAAGGGTGAAGTTCAAGTAACTTTCGTCGTCACGCTTGATCAGCCAGGAACGCATCAAGCCAATATGCGAATCAAGGATCCTGGGACCATGCAAGCCGATGATGCAGATGTGCTGCGAATCGATGCGGTCCAACCACTCGAAGTATTACTGGTAGAGGATGACATCAATAAGCCTTTACTCGAATCAGAAACCGGTTTCTTGCAAGCGGCACTACAATCGACGTTTCGCGACGACGAAAAGTCGATCGGCCTAACGCTCGATCGGCAACCTACCGCGCGCCTCACGCCCGCAATGATCGAGAAATGTGATGTTGTCGTACTTGCCAATATCGGACGACTCAATGACGAATGCGTTGCCGCATTGCGGAAGCGCGTCGAAGATGGGGCTTCGTTATGGGTTTTTCCCGGAGATCGCATCGATAAAGAGTGGTATCGTACGAAATTCGGTACCGCTTCGGAAAAGCCACTGCTCACTTTGAACTTTGATGAGCTGAAGCAAATCAATTCGACCGCTAAACCAGAAGCGAACAGCGAACCGGTGCCGCGTATTGCTGCAGGACCTTACTACGATCCAGCACTGAGTCTGTTCAACAATCCCCAGCAAGGTCGGTTGGACCAGGTTGCTGTGAAAGGTTGGTTTAAATTGGTGGCCGCTGGAGAGAAGGCGAGCGAAAAAGAGAAAAGTGTCCCACCCGGAGAGAGTCTATTAAAATTGACCAACAACGATCCATTGCTTGTGAGACAGCAAGTCGGCAAAGGAACCGTGTACCAATGGGCCACGCGAGCCAACGATAGTTGGAGTGAACTTCCCATACGGCCCGCCTACGTACCCCTGGTTCAGCGGTTGGTTTTATTTTCGCATGGAACATTCGAGCCTCATCGGACCACCGAGTTACGCAGAGAATCAAAAAATGATCCTATGTCAGATGATGAACTCAAAAAACTTGCAGCCAGCTTGGGGGCTAGTGTGCATGATTCGACGAGCAGCTTTCTGAAGCAAGATACAGATCAGCGTTATGGCCGAGAAATGTGGCGTTGGTTTTTGGTCGGCTTATTGGTCGTGCTCTTCGGGGAATTATTCGTTGAAAAAAGAATCACAAGGGGAGGCGAATGACCGAATTTCGTTTCCTCAGCAATTTATCTCCCACATTAGGTTTGCTGCTGGTTCTCGTAGCCGCGGTCGCAGCCTGGCTACTGTATTACCGCGAGGTCTACGACTTTCCTCGCCCCTATCGCTGGTTGCTGCCGACGCTTCGCAGTCTCGCGATCGCTTTGATCGTGATGATGTTGCTTGAACCCAGTTTGCGCAGTCGTTATTTCGAAGGCACTCCCACCCGCTTGCAAGTTTGGATCGATTCGACAGAGAGTATGAGTGAGCGCGATCAGCGCTTAAACGCATCCACCGACATCAAAGATCGCTACTCTCGTGTCGTCGATGCGCTGCTTGAGGGACCATCTCCACCCTTGGAACAGTGGACAGAAAAAGGGGAAGTGATCCTCGGAAGTTTTGGTGGAGATACTTCAACCATTCTATGGCAGAGCACGTTGCAGCAGCCTAATTCGATTCCGACTGCGGCGTCGATTGAGTCGAAACAATGGATTCGGCCCACATCTCTCAGCCACTTGCTGTCTCGAGAGAAACAGAGACTCGGTGTTGGCGATTCGACCGAAGCACAAAGTGAAACGGAAGCAGATAAATCTGGCCAATTGCAAAATACACCGCTGCTACTTTTTACCGACGGTCAACATAATTCCGGCAACGAGCCGCTGGAGGTATTAAAGAATTGGCCTAAAGCTCAAGCTCCCATTTATGTTGTCGGTATGGGAGAAAAAACACCTCCAGAAAAAGTAAGCTTGATGTCCGTGGAATCGCCCCAGCAGTTGTATCGCAGCGATCGTCTGCAGGGAACGATTCGGCTGCAAAATGGACTACCTGCCAATACCCCGTATCAGGTTTCTGTCCGGCATGCCGGTGAGATATTGTGGAGCGAAGAGATTGCCAGCCTGGGACCGGGAGACAGCGAAGTTCCATTCAGTTTTGCAATGGAAGAGCTGGTCAAAAAACTTGAGGCTCAATTACCCGCTGGACAACAAGTACAAAAATTGACCATACCACTCGAGGCGCGGGCGACAACGGTAGGAGCAACCGAGGGGGACGACTCCAACTCGTACTCCTGGTTATTAGGCGTCACCACCAGAAAGCAGCGAATCTTATTGCTGGATAGCCGCAGTCGCTGGGAAACAAGGTACCTGCGCAATGCGCTAGAACGCGACCCGCAATGGGAAGTACATTCGTACTTGGTAGAAAAAGGAAAAGCACCGCAGTGGTTTTCGCAAGGCCTAAATGAAGTTCCATTTCCCGAAGAAGCTCATCAATTTGATCCCTATGATCTGATTATTTGCGGTGAACTGGAGCCAGAGTCCATCACAGAGGAAACGGCGCAACATATACAACACACGATTCAACGCGGCGGCGCAGGCTGGATCGTTATCGATGGACAAAGAGGATTTTGGAAAAATGGCACACTTGCCCCGCTAGGATCTCTACTTCCCATCGAATGGCTCGATCAAGTGAAGACGACTTCCGAAACTCCGTGGGCTGTCAAGCCGATTGAGGATTCGACCTATCGCTCGATTTTGGATTTGAGCGAAGGGAAGGAGCAAAATTCAGACGACATATGGGGTAAGTTGGCAGGTTTCAAAACCATCGTACCCGTGAAAGCTCTTCCTGGAAGTCAAGTGATCGCAGCGTTGGAACAGTCAGGCACAACGTTTCCGTACATGGTGACGCGACCCGCTGGTGCTGGACGAGTCCTGTACCTGGCGAGTGATGAAAGTTGGCGCTGGCGGTTTGAGGTTGCGGACAAAATTCACCAGCGTTTGTGGAATCAAGTTTGTCGCTGGTCGATGCGCGAGCCATTCGCGGTGGAAACCGAGTATGTGGCGCTGGATAGTGGTGAGCCAGTTTATCGTCTAGGTCAGTCGGTGCCGCTCCGCGCTAGGATACGAGATTCCTCCGGAAATCCTGCAACGCTTCCCCAAATCGAAGCCTTGATTAAAAAAGGGGAAAGCACTGTAGCTACCGTATCGCTGGCGATGGAGTCTGATCTACCGGGCACCTATCGTGGACAAGTCAATGGATTATCGCCCGGAGATTATGAGGTTTCACTCGTGTTGCCTGGTTTTTCGGTCGAAGCCACGAATGTCAATACATTGTTCCGAGTGCTCGAGCCGCCGAACCGAGAAATGCAAAATGTCACCCGAAATGACAACCTGCTTGCCCAAATTGCCTCGCTTAGCGGTGGCAAATATGTCACCGAGAATCAACTGGACGAACTATGGGAAGCGATGAAGCTGCGGCATAATAGTAAACTGGTTGAGTCGGATCAATTGCTCTGGCAAAGCTACTGGTGGTTCATACCGGTCGTGATACTCTTAGCTGTGGAATGGTGGTTTCGTAAAAAGGGAGGCTTGATATGAGTACGATTTTGCCATCCAGCAACCGACTGCCTGCGGTGACCGCAGGCAAGTTGCAAGAGGTTTGTCAGCGCCGCAAGCAGTTGCTGTTGCTCAAAAGCCTTGGTGTTGCAACAACCACATTCCTCGGCGTACTGCTCGTGGCTGCTTTTATCGACATGTGGTGGAATCTTTCAGCCTCTGCCCGCTGGGGCTTGAGCGGTTCGGTTTATGGCATCGCTACGCTCGCGGCGATTCTTTCGAGTCTGCCATTCTTTCG
>JBIKMB010000023.1:0-48548 GCA_044359485.1 Pirellulaceae bacterium
TTTTTTCAATTTCAGTTTTGCCGCCTTGAGCATCGCAGCCGATGAATCGACGGCGATCACTTGTTTCACCCAAGGAGCAATCAGGTGGCTGAGGGGTGCCGTGCCACACCCCAACTCTCCCACCACAAATTCGTTACCCAGACTGGCCGCGATGGCCCAGCTATGAACCGATCCGCCAAACAGCTCGCTTCTTAACTTATCCCATTGATCTGCGGCCGAAGAAAAAAAGGCTTGAGCTCGGCTTTGTCGCTCATCAAGGACTTTTTCCAATCGAGCATCATCATGTTCGGCAAACTTGGTTTGGGCCGCTTGTTCGCGGACCACTTGCCACAGCTTGCGTTGCCCCGATTGCAATTCGTGGCTTTGCAATCGATACCAACTGCTGGTCCCTTCCTTCCGCGACTGAACCCAATCGGCTTCTGCCAAAACTTTGAGATGTCGACTGATTGTGCTTTGGGGTGCTTGCAGCACTTGGCACAATTCGATTACGGTCAGTTCGTTTCGTTCCAACAGCCGCAGCAGACGTGCGCGCGTGGAATCCGATAGAACTTGCAACCAGTCGAACATTTCTCCAGCAGACGCCATGCATTCATCCTTTCATCCGGATGAAAGAATTATTGCCCATACCCTGCTCATCGTCAAGGGAAATGGTTTGGAGGGAGGCTGAAAGTGGCCCGGGAGACGACCGTGCAGGGGGGCTTCGACCCTCGATTTTTCCTGTATTTTAGGCTCCGCAGCGAGAATGCATCAGGAGACAGGGGGGTATAAGCGATTTCTCGAATGGGCGATCAAGAGGTTGTATCGGGCAGGCTCTTTTACGGTGTTTGGGACTCTGTCTGGAGGGTCGAGGGGAGATTCCCGATCGGAAAAATCCAAGCGGTGAGCGAGACCAGCGAGATCGCGATCGCTACGAGAACCAGCACGTGCACCAACGAAAAGTGGCTCGCCAATTGCCCCCAGAAGGCTGAGCCTATCGCCATACTTGCAGCAAAAACCATCAAGTAAATGGCCATGCCTCGAGCCCGGTGCGAACGGGCCAAATAGACTTGTGCCGTGGTATTGAGCGTTGTGAGCGTAGTCATCCAGCTCAAACCTGCCAAGGTCATCGAGAGCAATCGGAGCCAAACATCGACACCGCTGGCCAGAAAAAGATAGACAAACCCATAGAGGATAGCCGCCAGGGCCAGCAGCCGATCGCTGCCCAGATAGTGGCGAACCACCGGCAGAGCAAAAGCTCCAACCACCGCACCGCTGCCGAACAACCCCAGCATGGCGCCATAGCCAGCCTCTTCCAAGCCTAAACGCTGACGCGCGATCAGGGGCATCAACCCCCACAGCGCGCTGGCTGGGATGACAAAAAGCGTTAAGCGAACACAAACATTTCGAATCTCGCGACGACGGACCACATGCGCGATGCCATCTTTCATCGCCGCCAGCGCCCCTTCGCGCCGATCGACGGCAACCTGTGGCTGCGTCGGCTTCCAGTAAAGCAGTGCTAAATAGATACCGAGAAAAGAAATGGCATTAACTGCGAAGGAAATCCAAGCGCCGAAAAGAGACATCAAGATTCCCGAAACCGCTGGACCGATGGCTCGGGCCAAATTGAACGATAAGCTTCCCAGTCCAACGGCAGCCGGGATGCTCCCTTTGGGTACCAGGTCAGGAATGATCGATTGCCAAGTGGGAACGTGGATAACCATACCGAGCCCCATGCATAGAGTCATCGCTAGCAGCAGCAGGGGCGTCATAATTTCCAAATAGGTCATAACGGCCATCGAGCTGGCGATAGCGAGCAGATAGAGTTGGGTGATGATCAAAACTTTGCGGCGGTCGATCCAGTCTGCCAGTACGCCTGCGGGGAGCGAGAGAACGAAAATCGGGAGGGCCATTGCGGTTCGCACCAGCGAAACGTTCCAAGGCGAGGGGTCCAATTCGGACATCAGCCACGATGCGCCCGTTTCATGGACCCAGGTACCGAGATTCGAGAAAAGCGCAGCGAGCCAGAAAATGCGAAAGACTGGACTCCGCAGCGGAACCCAGGCTTCCTTCCACAGATCGACGCGATCTTGAGGGTTGGGTGGTGAAATGGCAGTGGCTCCGGACCAAAAAAGAAAACCGGCATTCCTTGGAATACCGGCCCTCTATATTTCAATTCACTGGAATTTTCCAACGCCTCTGGAGAGAGGGACGACTGCCAATTTATTTCTCAGCAGGTTCGCTCTTGGCGCCTTCGGCAATCGCAAAAATACGATTGCGGTTTGCAATATACAAAGTTTCGTTGGCAAAGACGGGCGTGGTATAAACTGCGCTACCCATGTTGATCTCGGCCACCGGTTCGGTCTGTTCTTGGTAGCTCACTTCGAATATCGCAATGTCGCCATCCTCGTCGCCGATGTAGACTTTGTCGTTGACAATAAGTGGAGATGCCCATGAGGCTGCCAACATATCGTAGGTCCAGTGCGCTTCGCCAGTCTTAGCGTTGACGCAGTGGAACACTCCGCTGAAGTCAGCCACAAAGAGAAGATCATTTTTGATCGCCACGGTTCCGCAGGTGCGATGCATGGTTGTTTCAAAAACTTTGGGATCGCTGCCCACATAGTGCCAAACCGCTGCCGAGTTGGGATTATCGCGTTCGAAATCGCCATCCTTCGCCACCAGCGCTTGCAAACGCTTAGCGGCAATCGGATTATCTTTATCTTTGGAGTTGTAAACCAATGTAGGGCTAACATCGCCTCTCTTGGTAGGATCGATGCACCACAAATGTCCTTGCCCTTCGCCATGCTCAGGGTCTTCTCCAACAGCCACATAAACCAAGCCATCATAGATCACTGGTGTTGCGATCAAATGATTGCGGGTTGCCTTATTGAGCATATAGATCGATTCTTTTGGATTGCAATCGAACTTCCACAGCAGCTTCGACTTGCCCCCTTCACCTTCTAAGGCAAAGCTATATAGCCAGCCATCTCCACCGGCGAAAATGGCTTGGGCGACACCGCCGAGCATACCGATGGCGGGCGAGGACCACTGACCGTGTAGCACATTGTCACCTGGTGAATTGTCCGTCCACAAAACCTCTCCGGTGCTGCGTTTGCATACCAGGAAACTTGCTGCGGCTGGTTGCGGCAATTCTTTATGACCTTCATCGACACCGTTGCCCGTATTGACCAGCAAGTAATCGCCCCAAGCGGTGACTGAGCAACTGCACATATTGTGCTGGGATACTTTCAATTGCTTCATCATGTCGATTCGCCATACGACATCCGCTTCGATCTTCTCATTGACCAGTGGCTTCTGATCGGGTTTGATCGTAGTGATTTCATCCTGAACCACACCATCATTCTCGCCATCCAGGAAACCTTCGGTATCCAGGCAGACAACTTCCCCGCGACTGGAGACATACCACAGACGATCTCCATCCACCAATGGGGCTGCGCAAATACCTTGATCGGGCCAATCATGCACGCGACCGGTAGGGAGCTTTTCGTTGGAATGTTGCCATAAAAATTTCCCGTCTGCCTCGTTGAAACATAGCAGCGCACCGAGGTCAACTTTTTTTGGATAACGAGCAGCGTAACCATTGCCGTTGTTAGTGCCAACATAAACCTTGCCGTTGGCAACCACTGGATTCCCGTAGGTTTCGGACCCCAGCGGCATCGACCACTTGATTCCCTCTCCTGTTTCTACATCCCATTTCATAGGATTGTTGGTCGCCTCACACACGTTGTTGCGGAAAGGAGTTCCACCCCACTGCGGCCAATCTTTAGGGCCAACCTTGAGTTGCTCGATCATCTTCTTATTTTCGAGAAGCACATCGAAATTCTGCGCATGTACCACGGGCGAATTCAACAGGGCCAGAGTCCCAACAAAGCACCATACACTTTGCTGCCAGTTTTGCTTGAAGTAACGTCGCATAAAAAAACTACCTTATAAAGTGAACACAATGATTGAACGTTGGAGGTTCCCTACCTGACGCACTTCCCTATTTTTTACTGGGTACAACTTCTACATTATCGATATAAAATTCCGCATCGCTCGCATTGCCAAACAACCCGGGGCTTCCGATCGTATTGGGCGTCGCATCGGCTGCCTCGATTGTCCAAGCCTCTGGTTCGGCTTCTCCACGTTTCCAAACTTTGCCACGCAAGACCGCCTGACCGTTTTCATTGGCTGCGCTGAATTTCATCGTGTACCAAGCGTTGGGCGACCACTCGAAAGGAATCGTTTTCGCAAATCGTAATTCAACACGCGAAGTCCAAGAGCGAATTTGCAATTCTTTCTTGTTGGTCATATCGAGCGTGTATCGCTGCGCGATCAATCCCATGCTCGGAATTTTTCCATTCTTCTCCGTTGCATAGAAGTCCGCTTGTATCGTGTAATCGGAAAGCGAAGTCCAACCCATCCAAGCTTGGCTGCGTGTTCCCTTGGGAATGGTGCTGATTTTAACCAGCGTATTTTGCCCTTCGAATTCCTTGGGTTGATGACGATAGGATGCGCCAATCCAAGTTGGCGGAACTTTCTTGTCTTCGAAGTCGAATTTCCAGGGAAGAGCAGGCACCAGTCGCGCTCGAGCCACCGAAGTCAATTCGCCAACTTTGGCAGTGATCATTGCCACTTGCTGATTCGCATCGGCTGGAGCAGAGTAAACTTCATTGGCCACACTTCCTGGCCCTTCCACCGAAAACTCCGCTGGCACCAATTTGAGGAACTGACCTTTTTTGTTGTAAGCTCTCACTTGCAATTTGGCTTGCTTGCCAGGCTGCATCAAAATCTCGACCGGCGCAACTTGAATGTGCGCGACATTTTGATCCTCTGCTACATTCGCTTCCGCTTCACCGGCAGGAATAGGATCCGCCGCTGGCTGCACATCTTTCTTACCGATGCAGTACAGCGCGGTCGTGGTGGGAATGTAAACTCGTCCGTGCGATGCGATTGGAGAACCAAAAATTTCTTCTCCGTTCAAACGCACCATGCTCAATTGCTCAACACCTTCCGGTGTGGGTTTGAAGATGTAAACGCGGCCTGTATTCTCCGCAACATAAATTTTTCCGTCCGCATACAATGGGCTACCAAACATGATACGCCCCACTTTTTTAGTCTGAATCACCTTGCCATTCTTGGCATCGACCACAGTGAGCGTACCGCCATCCTCGACAAAATAGAGTCGGCCATCGGCATACACCGGGGAACTGCGCCCTACGGCTTTGGCAGGCAGTTTCCACAGCAACTTGTCTTCTTCAATCTTCCCTTCTGTCCGGCCATCAAACGCGAAGATGGCACCGAGCACCGTGGTGTCGGCAGCATTCTTTTCTGCATGACTGCCATACACGATTCCATCGACTACCACGGGCGATGTGTTGATACCTCGCGTCGAGGCATCGTAAGTAAAAATGACTTTGCCGGTGCGCGGCTGAACAGCATAAACCGATCCATCGCCGCCACCAAACAACATCGCCTTCTGTCCGTTGAGCACGGTAAACGATGGACTGCTGTAGGTCGTATCCTCAGGACGAAGACGCGTGCTCAAAACCCAAACGGCCGCTCCAGTATTTTTGTCAAAGGCAACAAAGCGATGGGCGGGCACAGCGTATTCACCCCAGCCCGTCATTACGCCACTGACAATCACCAAGTCTTCAAAGACAATTGGAAAATTGGTTCGACCCCCATAAGTGCTGAGCATGCCATACTCTTCACTCATGGAATGCTCCCACAACACTTTGCCTGTTTCACCATCTAAACATTGAAAATGGCTCCCTAAGCCCAACAGATATACTCTGCCTGTAGCAGGATCGCCGCAAACACTCGACCAACCCACGCGTTCAGCGGGAGCATCAGACAAAAAGATGTTGTGGATGCTTTCCCAAATCAACGCCCCCGTGGCCGCATCGGCACAGACCACTTTCTCACCTTCCATCGTCGATTCAGGGAAAGAACGGCATACCGTGTACAGCTTGCCATTCATGACGATCGGAGTGGCGCGAGTTGCGTATTCTTCTTTTCTCCACAGAAGATTCTCACCCTCAGTCGACCAAGTTTCCGGTAAGTTTTTCTCTCGCGAAGTCCCGTTGTATTCCGGACCTCGCCATGTCGGCCAATCGAGCGGATCGCCGCCGAACAGTGGTGACATAAGCACCCAGGCGCCGGCCAACGCCATCAAGAAAACTCGAGAACAATTCAGACCTGAAGATAGAAATTGAGGTTGGCGCTGAGCACGCGACACACCTAGCCTCAATTCTCTAGAGAGTGGTAAGCATTTCATGGTGGGCTACCTGACAAGATGGGAACAGCCGCTAGCGGCCTTGAACCAAAACATCAGTATCGCCCGCAAATTCGTTAAAGACCAGCCCTTAACCAAAAGTAACCACCCCTCTTTGGGTGGTTTTAGTCCAAATTTCCCGGGGAAGAAATCCCCAAATCGTCCCCAATTTCCTGCTTTGCCAAGCGGTCTGTCCCGTCAGGCGTCAAGTAATGCGGCGCTGCTGCTACACCGGCCCTCGATGCAGCCAAGGGTTTGGACAATCGCCAGTCCACCAGTTGCAGTTCCACACTGCGATAGCCGTTATATTCGTTGATCGCTGGACGAAAAACAATATCGAGCGGTCCCTGCACTTGGGCCAGTTGCTCCACCCACTCTCCTTGCCCCCAAGCGATCGCCCGAAATTTTGCTTGCTGCTGCTGGAAATGCGCCGCAAAATGCCGCTCCCCCGTGCCGAGATACTTCGGCGGAGCGTTTAAAAAGACTTCGGTGGCGCACAACAGTGGTCGAGCATTGGCTTGACCAAACGGCGCCAGTAGATCCATTTGCTCAACCATCCCCAATGTCAGTTGCACTAAGGGAGCTTCGATATCGACTAGCAGTTCACTCTCCATCGGGCCTTGGCCCGATTGCACAAGCACCTGTTCAATGAAGGCTTCACGAAATGAAGCCAAATTGCTTTCATCAATTTTTAGACCAGCCGCAGCCGCATGTCCGCCGCAAGTAACCAGCAAGTCGCGGCATGCCTGCAAGGCGACATGTAAATCGATCACGCCTGCCGAGCGAGCCGAGCCGGTACCCGGTTTATTACCGATCTGATCTAAGGCAATAACGATCACCGGCTTGTGATACTTTTCCGCCAATTTGCCTGCCACTATCCCAATCACACCGGCATGCCAACCTGGAGCGGCTAAAACAAACGCCGGATCATTCTCGGCATCGTAAAGCTCTTTGATCTGCTTTTGAGCGGCCAGATAAATACTTCGTTCCAACGTTTCACGCGTGCCATTGAGTTGATGAATGTAATCAGCAAGCGCTTCAGATCTCGTTTCATCTTCGGTCGACAGCAACTCAATTGCCAATTGCGCTTGTCCCAACCGTCCCGCCGCATTCAACCGTGGCGCCAAATTAAATCCGATATCCTCACTGCTGAGTTTCGGTTTACTCGATAATTGCGACAAGCGCATCAAAGATTGTAAACCCATCAACTTGGTTTGCTGCAAAGAACGCAATCCATGCTTGACTAAGATTCGGTTTTCATCGATCAAAGGAACCATATCCGCCACAGTACCGATGGCCGCTAGCCCCATCGCATCCAATAAAAACTGCTTCAGTTCTGGAGTCACCCGACGCGATCCGCTGTGACGCTGACACAAGGCCCACGCCAACTTGAAAGCGACACCCGCTCCGCACAATCCAACAAAAGGATAAGCGCTTCCAGGTAATGCCGGATGCGCGATCGCAGCGCATTGCGGCAACTGCGGACCAAATTGATGATGATCGGTAATCAAAAGTTCCAAACCAATCTCGCGACATACCTCCGCTTCACTCACACTGGCGATACCACAATCCACCGTGACGACCACCTCTTTGCCACGCTGCCTCAATGTCCTCAAGGCATCTGCGTTCAGACCATACCCCTCTTCAAATCGATTAGGCACAAAGTAACTGACACTGGCCCCCAAGATCTTCAAACATCGCAATAAAATCGCCGAAGATGTCATTCCATCCGCATCGTAATCACCATAAATCACGATGTTCTTTTTCTGCTGTACGGCGGCATATAAACAATCGGCAACTTGCGTGAGCCCCGGCAACAACTCAGGATCGCGCAACTGGTCCAACTTGGCATCAAGAAATGTGGCGATATGAGTGGGATCGACCACGCCCCGAGCTAAGAGAATTTTCGCAATCAACGGCGATACGTTCGCCCTTCGCGACAACTCCTCAATCCCTTTTCCATCGTGCGGTATAATCTTCCAGCGTTTTGTCATCCTGCCATATCCCTAATCGATTCGATTCACATCGATACGCCCATAACCAGACGCTATCAGACTCCTCAGCCCATTTCCAGTACCACAATGGCCCGTGTTCGATTACTAGCACGAGAGCCTAAAAGCTGTGTCACCAAGCGAACTGCAGATGGTTTAAGGCAAACTCAAACGCAGGTCAATCAATTTGTCCTAACGGATTTTTTCTACTTCGAAAAGGAGCAAATACCAGCGACACGAAAAAAGGTCTGCGAAACTCTCTGACCTTATTGCACCGCCGCAGAATCTCTCAGACTTTGCTGGATCGCTGAAACGAACTCCCGAGTCGTTCGGGCAAATAATCCTTGGGATACATTTTTGTCGCCGCTTTTTTCGCTGCGCTCTTGTTACTGCCTCTTCTCGGCAATGCCTCTTCTAGGCACTGCATCCCTTGGAAACATTGAATCCGATGCTCGCTTACCGGCATCAAAGAGATGACACCGCTCAATTTGCGTTTCAGCCAAGACCACGCCGCCGATGAGATCGTGACAGTATCGATGAATCGGCAATACCAATCAGGCGTGAAGCAGAGGTTCGGTTCATCCCAGAAGCGCGTGCCGCTGGCCGCAGCAATTTCAGGAAGCACACGCAGCAACTTACACAAAAAAAGGGAGACCAACGCCAGCCGCCATTGATGCGACACGGCGCTCTCCCTTAGTTCTACCACAGAGCGAGACGACTACTTCTTCTTCTCGTTGTGAATCGTGTGTCGGCGTAAACGGGGCGAATACTTCTTCAGCTTCAGTTTCTCCCCCCCCGTCCTGCGACGAATGGTGTAGTTGTAATCACCGGTTTCTTCGCAAACTAAATAAACCACTTCTTTCTTTTTCTTCGACTTGGCCATAACGCACCGATCTCATTCGCAAAAAAACGCAGTTTCATGAACTTTCCAGCCCGACATGACTCAAACCAGCCCGACATGACTCGAAAACGGACCTTGTGAGTGCTGCCCAGGGTGGAGGTAGCCGTATAAAGGAAGCTCGAGATTATGTCGCGAGTTGGTTCTTTCGGCTAGGTCAGCCGTAGATTCTTGAGAAAAAATCCTCGTTGGGGTATCCGCTTGGCCCTTTCCAAGCTTCTAGGCTGCGGGTCTAAGACTCTCAAACCTCAAAAAACACCCACTAAAACTACACCTTATCTTACTACCTCACATTGGCTATGCCATTCCTTTTTTGCCAACAGAAACGATTGTCAACTCCCTTAATCCCTTTAATCTGGAGGTTTGATTGCTACGGAACCATTTTATGAAATGGACATGAATTACCATCAAGAGAAGTTTCGAGTTTTCGTTCGCGCCTTGTCTTTGACTTTCCTACCTATGATTCCATTACGCAACGTCTCCTTTCGAGTCAAATTCGGTATTTTGTTCCTTACCTATACGGTTGGACTGGCCCTTGTATTCGGTATCGGTTTCTATGCGAGAAGCCAAGTGAAAGTGGGGGGGCCGATCTACAATGAGATTTTGGTTCTGGAGAACCTTACTGCCGAAGTGGTCCCACCTAGTATGAATTGCTCGCCAGCCTTTGTGGCACTTTTGCAAATTCGCAGCGATGGCCAGCCCGAATCGAATCGCAAATTGGAACAAATCTATCGAAGGGCTTTTGAGCGATTTAAGGATGGCTATCAGCAGTATTTAGCGCTGGACCTCCCTCCCGAGACCAAGGAATCGCTGCAGCAGTCTCAAGCGACGGGGAACGATTTTTTTGAAGTGGCCGATCGCTGGATTGCTGCGAGTCATCTTTCCGCTCAAGAATCGACTGCGACTCTCGAAAAATTGCGTCCAGAACTGCAAGCAACTTATGACACGCATCAGGAGGAGGTGGCCAAACTGATCAAACTCTTAACCGCCGCTCGAGACTTAGAGGAGAAAGAGGCGGTATCGGTTATTGCGAATTGGACGACGGCCATTTTAGTTGTTGTTTTTGCAACCTTAGCTTTATCCGCTTGGATTATTTGGCAAATTGGTGCAGCCATTATCTATCCGACCGACAAACTCATTGCCAAGATGCGGGAGATGGCGGAAGGGGCAGGGGACTTAACCACGCGTATCGACGTTGATTCTTCGGACGAAATCGGGCATCTGGCAAGCACCATCAACACGGTGATCTCGAAGTTGCACGATCTGGTTGCCGAGGTCAAAGCGTCTTCACTTGATTTGCTGACGACCACTTCTCAAATTGCCAGCACCGCTCATCAGCAGGAAACGACGATACAGAGTTTCGGTGCTTCATCCTCGGAGATTGCGGCTGCCGTTCGGCAGATCTCGGCGACCAGTCAGGAATTGTTGAGCACCATGAACAAAGTGACTACCAATGCGGAGCAGGCAACCCTACTAGCCACATCAGGTCGTACAGGTTTAGCGAGTATGGAAAACACGATGGGAAGGCTTAGCGATGCGACTTCTTCGATCGCATCCAAACTATCCGCCATTCGCGAAAAGGCCAGCGACATCAACATGGTGATCACGACGATCACTAAAGTGGCGGATCAAACAAATTTGCTTTCGATCAATGCGGCGATCGAAGCGGAAAAAGCGGGCGAATTTGGTCGAGGCTTTTTGGTTGTTGCTCGCGAAATCCGTCGGCTAGCGGATCAAACTGCGGTAGCCACGCTCGATATCGAAAACCTCGTTCGACACATGCAGTCGGCTGTCTCGGCGGGGGTGATGGAAATGGATCGCTTTAACGAGGAGGTTCGGGGTGGAGTCGGTAAGGTCGCCGAAATCAATTCACAGATGGGTCAAATCATCGAAGAAGTACAAACTCTGGGCGAGCAATTTCCCCCACTGCATGAAGGAATGCGACAACAATCTTTGGGAGCTCGTCAAATCAATGAGGCGATGGCTACCTTGACGGGTGGAGCGACCCAGACTGGCAATTCACTGCGCGACCTCAATCAAGCGGCCATCAATCTGCGTGAATCCGTAGATCGACTCCGCAACTCCGTCGTTCGTTTCACCGTCTCAGGTTAAATCTCTTTTTGGCTTAAATCCGCTTCTGTATTGTTTAGTCTATTGGTTTCTCTGGAGTCGACGCGACGTGTTGTGGATATTGGCCGATCTGATGCAGGAATCTGTCGCGATCGCCGGCACCGAAGTGCTGGAGGTGGTCCCTGCCATCGTTCCGTCGCTGATCGCCGGATGTAGCTCACCCTGGCAAGGCGTGATTTGCTACCGAGGCGATATCGTACCTGTGATGGATCTGTGCGAACGATATGGCATGCCGACACCGAAACCCTCGATGCGACAGCGAATTTTGATCATGAGCCCCTATGAAAATTTCAAGATGGCTCTCAAGGTCCCCAGTGTGCGAGCGGCGACCGATGAGGAACTTCAGGCTATCCGAGAAGCGATGCAAAAGTCGATCATTCGCCAATTGCCCGGCACTGAAATTTTTTCCGAACCGTACTTTCGCATCGCTCAGTCGATGCTGATTGGAGTACGGTCATGAATTTTCAACGTTTACGAACTTTGCTCGAACGACATTATGGTTGGGCCACCGAAGCGATTCATGATCGAGAGTTACAAAATGCGGTCCAGGCTCAAGCCGACGCGATGTCCTTAGACTTTAAAACGCAGCCCGAACGCGTGCTGTCGATTCTTTGTCAGGACTCCGGTCAACTAGCCAAACTGGCTCAAGCCTTGGCTGTGCATGAGACTTGGTTTTTTAGAGGTATTGCCCAACTGAAACATGCTGTAGATTTTCTAGCAGCGAAACGATTCGAGCGAAACAACACGTCAGGTTTTTCCCCGCTGCGTATTTTATCGGCACCTTGCAGCACGGGTGAAGAGGCCTATTCGCTTGCGATTTTGTTATGGCAACGCGGTTTGACCCCGCGAGATGTGATCATCGATGGATTCGATCAAAGTGAGCTTGCCATCGAGAAAGCCCGCCTCGCTCTTTACCCTCAAAATTCATTTCGCGAATTGCAATGGAATATACCCAACAACATCGCAGGCCTGCATACACAGGGTGATCGCTGGCAAG
This sequence comes from Pirellulaceae bacterium, assembly GCA_044359485.1. Taxonomy (GTDB): domain Bacteria; phylum Planctomycetota; class Planctomycetia; order Pirellulales; family Pirellulaceae; genus JAFLCP01. The sequence continues at coordinate 12,270 of JBIKMB010000023.1, forward strand.
TGGATAGCGACATTGCATCGATGGTTCATTTTCGAGTCGCCAACTTGCTCGAGTTACCAAATTCCCCCGGACTTTATGATTGTATTTTTTGCCGAAATTTGTTGATCTACCTTTCCCAATCCAAGCGACTAGAACTCCTGCATCGACTCGCTCAGTGGCTGACACCTCACGGGGTCCTCTATGTCAGTGCGGTCGAAGCCCCCATTGCGCTCGAAGCAGGCCTAATCGCTTGTCCTCCGTTGGAATTTCAAATTTTTACTCCGGGGAAACCCAGAACCACGCTCGAAAATGATTTGAGCTTTTTGCCTCCAAAGCGTATCGCTGCCGAGTCGCCCTCGTTCGATCCGCCTGCGAGTTCGAGATGGACCACCAAACGTCCCGCGCTTTCGGTGCCAGCGACGGCCATTGAGCCGGTTCTTGCCGAACACAAGGATATTTCCATCGCTCGCGCCGAAGAGGCTGCTAATGCGGGCCGATTCTCCGAGGCTGAAGCGATCCTGAATTCCATTTCCTCCAAAGATCAATTCTCGGCAGAAGCTCAATTTCTCAGGGGCGTGATCGCTCAAGCGCAAGGTAAGTTGGACGAGGCTCAATTCGCCTGGGAACAAGCGGTCTACTTGGATCCCCAGCATGGCCCCGCTTTACAACGCTTGTGGTTAGCGGCCACGTCGCGCGGGGACAATCGACTGGCCGAACAATATCGAAGACGTTGGCTCAAACGGAGAGTTCCATCATGAATATCGAACATCCGAAAGAACCGGCCCTTGCGATCCACTGCTGGCAGGAGATCGGAATCTACGGCGATCGCTCTTGTGATCAGTTAGAGAAACATCTCCACTGCCGCGATTGTCCCATCTATCAGGATGCTGGCTGGAAATTGCTCGACCACCAAGCTCCGTCGGGCTATTTGTCCGAATGGACAAAACGCTTGGAGCAACTGCAGGATCCCGGTCTGACCTGTGGCAGACCGATGATTTTATTTCGCGTTGGCCAGGAATGGTTGGTTCTCTCCGTTCAGCCCATCAGCGAAATAACGAACGTTCGCCCGATTCACGTGATCCCTCATCGCAGCAATCCCTTCTTGCTGGGCATTGCCAATATTCGGGGCGAGCTCCCTTTGTGCATTGCGATGTATAAACTGCTGCAATCGACCGACACGGAACATGAGCATAAGATGGGCCGCGTTTCTCGCATGATCGCCGAAGCGAAGCCCGAAGAGAATTCTAGCTTGGGGCGTTTCCTCGTCGTTCGACTTCCCAACGGTCTCTGGGCACTGTGGGTTGATGAAGTGCATTCGGTTATTCGTATTGAACCCGATAAAGTGGAACCTATTCCTTCGACATTGAAACGCAACATGCAGTCCATTCTTGCTGGCGTTTATTCTTTTGAACAAAAATCGATCGGTATCATCGATGAAGAAAAACTTGCCCAGCAGTTGATAAAGGTTATCACCTGATGGATATCGATTCTTCCCAAACCGATCCCATATTGGACCTTTTCCGCGCGGAAGCGACATCAGCTCTCGGGGTTCTTCGTACTCTCAACATTCAGAGCGTGGAAAATGGCATCGTGGCCGCGCAGCCCGTCCTAAAGGATCTGCTCGGTGCATCGCGTTTGGCTCGCGTAAATTTGGCAGAAAATATGGCTGCCCATCTTCTTGAGAGACATCAGTCGCTCAATGATTCGAATTGGACGGAGTTCTTGTCCGATATCAGCCTCGCGACTGGATTGCTGGATGAATTTTTGAGATGCGATAATTCGACACTGCTGGAGCCGAACGCTCAGTGGCTTGATCGCGTGGCTCATTTCATCAAGCGAGATGCGGCTGAAGCGGCGCGGCAAACCATCAGCGAGACAGCACCCCAGCTGCCGGAGAATCTTAGCCCCAATCTTTCGCTCCAGCCCGATTTGGTGGTCGGCCGGGCGGATTCGCCCACCGATGTTACGCCCAGCACCGATCGAAGGATCGATGCTGGATTGCTGAGTCTCTTTCTGGAGGAGGCGCGTGAACATACCGCCAATTTAAGTCACGGCTTGGTGGAACTCGAACACAACACGGCCAATGCGCAAGCCATAGAGCCCTTGATGCGAGCCGCGCATTCGCTCAAAGGCGCAGCCCGTGTAGTGGGTCTCGATTATTGCGTCGATGTCGCTCATCAATCCGAAGAAGTTTTGGTGCGGGCTCAGCATGGTAAACTTTCGCTGGACCAAAACAGTATCGATATCTTGTTGGCTGCTTCCGACTATTTGGCGGGCGCAGCAGAATCGTTGCAAGGGAATTCAAACCAGTGGCAAATCAACAACGAGCCGACACGACTGGCCCTTTTATCTTCTCTGCAATCGATACTTCAGGGCGAACCGCACCAAGCAGATTTCGCCAAACTGACAAGCCTCTCGGCGACCGAAAGCAATACAGCACCGGTAGCCGCACGCTCGGAAAATATCGCCGTGGAAACTGTTGCCACCAGCGAAACACCTCCCAAGGCTGAGCCGCTAAAAGTCAATGATGACAGTGGCTCGGTCGTTCGAGTGAGCGCAAAAAGCCTCTCTCGACTGATGAACCTCGCAGGTGAATCGTTGGTGGAAGCGCGTTGGTTGCAGCCTTTCGCAAATTCGCTGCAAGCACTAAAGCGCCGCCAGGATCAAGCCACGCTGGCGCTTGAGGATCTACAGCAGCAATTAGGTGAGACGCACCCTCAAGTTTTGGCGCAACTTCAGCACGCCAAACGCGACTTGGCCGAATGCCGCCACATGCTCGCTGACCGCATCGGTGAGTTCGAAGAGCATGCTCGGCAGAGCGATAATCTTAACAGCCGACTTTATGATGAGGTAATCGCCAGTCGTATGCGTCCCTTTGGAGATCTTGCCAAGGGACTGCCAAGGCTGGTTCGAGATACAGCCAGACGACTCAACAAGCAGGTGCATATTGAAGTCCAAGGCGATCAGACGCCCGTCGATCGAGACATTCTCGAGCGATTGGAAGCTCCGCTTCAGCACCTTCTTCGTAACGCCATTGATCATGGGTTGGAATCACCCGAGGAACGAACGGCTGTTGGCAAATCGCCCATCGGCCATCTTCGCGTGGAAGCTCATCATCATTCGGGGATGCTCTACCTGCGTGTCAGCGATGATGGTCGAGGTATCTCCGCGGAAAAGCTTCGCCGCAAGATTGTCGACAAGGGGCTTGTCAGCCCAGAAATGGCAAAGCAATTAAGCGAGGCCGAATTGCTGGAGTTTATCTTTTTACCCGGCTTCTCGATGGCCGATAAACTCACCGAAGTTTCGGGCCGCGGTGTTGGACTCGACGTGGTGCATCATTTGGTGCAATCGGTGGGAGGTGCGGCGAGAACCCATACCAAACTAGGCGAAGGCACGACCTTTTCCCTGCAGTTACCGATTACGCTCTCCGTTCTCCGCGCCGTCTTGGTAACGATCAATGGCGAACCGTATGCGTTTCCCCATAATCGCACCGAGAGATTGCTAAGGTTGCCGTTTGGGGAAATCAAGTCGCTCGAAGGACGACAGTTTTTTGTCGATAACGGCAACAATATAGGCTTGGTACGAGCCCAACAACTTTTGGAACTATCGCAGGCCTCAGCCGATAGCGAGCTAGAAAAAACGGCCGAACTTGCGGTGGTACTGGTCAAAGGTGAAGAAAAATCTTTTGGTATCACGGTTGATGCCTTCCAAGGCGAACTCGACTTGGTCGTCCGGCCTCTCGATCAACGGCTGGGGCGAATCCCCAACTTGAGCGCATCGGCCATTTTGGACAACGGCAACCCCGTGCTTATTTTAGATGTCGAGGATCTGCTCCGTTCGATCGATCAAATTTTAGCGCAGGGTAAACTACAGCGGTCGGTCCATTTACGTCGCGATTCGCTCGCCGATACTCGCAAGAAAATTCTTGTGGTGGATGACTCCATCACTGTCCGCGAGTTGCAGCGACAACTCTTGATGCAACGCGGCTACGTGGTGGATGTCGCTGTCGATGGACTGGATGGACTGGAAATGGCTCGCCTGGGACGTTACGATCTAATCGTCAGCGATATCGATATGCCTCGCATGAATGGCCTGGAAATGATTCGAGTCCTCCGGACCGAACTGCGCACCGAATCCACACCGATTATTGTTGTATCTTACAAAGGTCGCGATGAAGATCGGCAAAAAGGAATGCAAGTTGGTGCGAATTACTATTTGACTAAAAGCAGTTTTCAAGATGATAGTTACCTTGATGCCGTTCATGATCTCATCGGAGACCCATGATGCGAGTCGCCATCGTCAACGATCTCAAAATTGCGGTTGAAACACTGCGCCGCGCCGTTACCAGCGATTCGCAACATACGATCGCTTGGACGGCGAGCGATGGAGCGGAAGCGATTCGTAAATGCCGCACCGACCCCCCAGATCTAATACTGATGGATCTTATCATGCCGGGTCTGGATGGAGCGCAAACGACCAAAGAGATCATGAAGCAAAGTCCCTGCCCCATTTTGGTTGTCACTGCGACTGTTTCCGGTAATTACTCGCTTGTCTATGATGCGCTTGGCTTTGGTGCCTACGATGCGATCAATACTCCCAAGCTGAAGCCGGATGGCACGGTCGAAGGGAGTCGTGAGTTGCTTAACAAGATCGGTCGCGTCAAATCGACATTGGCCGAACGCGCGACTTCGCCAGCAACTCTCAAGCCACTTCCAAGCAAGTCGATACCCAAAACCGATTCCACATTGAACTTCGTTCTTCTAGGCGCTAGCACGGGTGGTCCCCAGGCTCTGTTGACCATCCTTCAGCAACTCGGAACTCCCGCGCACACTTCAATTTGGATCGCGCAGCATATCAGCCATGAATTCGCGGGGGGCTTGAGCAGTTGGCTTTCCGAGCGGATAGGCACTCCAGTCCATATCGCCAAGCCGTATGAATCGATCGAGAAATCGGGAATCTTTCTCTTGCCGAGTGAGCCCTTATTGGTCGTCGGCGCAGACCGACGATTACAGATCGCGAATGGATCCGGCAGCTCGGTGCATACGCCTGACATCAATCGTTTCTTTGCCAGTGTGGGTACCAGCGATATCCGTCCCGGTGTCGCTGTGATTTTGACAGGTATGGGGAGCGATGGTGCACAAGGTTTACTGGAACTTCGTCAGCGCGGCTGGTACACGCTGGCACAAGATCAAGAAACATCGACCGTTTATGGAATGCCGCAAGTCGCCAAACAACTGGGAGCCGCTCATCAGGTACTCCCACTGAACCTGATTGGGTCGACGATCCGCTCCTCCATCGCAAACCCGCGCCCCTAGATGACAGCAAGGAATTTTATGTTGAATGCGGCGTTAGCCAGGAATAATCCCGAACATAAAATCAAAGTTTTACTGATTGACGATCAAGCGACGATTGGTCACTCGGTTCGCCTCATGCTGCAGCCCGAAAGCGATATCGAGTTTCTCTATTGCAGCAACCCTTTGGATGCGCTTGAAATTGCCAAGTCCTTTGCTCCGACTGTGATTTTGCAAGACTTGGTGATGCCACAAGTCGACGGCTTAATGCTGGTCAAGTTCTTTCGGGCAGCCGTGTGGACGAAGGATATTCCTTTGATCGTTCTCTCTTCCAAGGAAGAACCTTTGACGAAGGCTGAAGCGTTCGCTCGCGGAGCAAACGATTACTTGGTCAAGCTCCCCGATCGGCTCGAATTGGTGGCCCGTATTCGCTATCACTCCAAAGGATATATCAACCTTTTGGAACGCAACGATGCCTATCGACAATTGGCCGCCAGTCAAAAACATCTGGCGGATGAGATCGATGCGGCATCGAACTATGTGCAGTCTCTGCTCCCCGCTCCGACCGACGAACCCGTCCGCTTGGAATGGCATTTCTTGCCCTGCGCCGAATTAGGTGGCGACTCGTTTGGGTATCATTGGCTGGATGAAGATCATCTTGCCATTTATGTTTTGGATGTCACCGGACATGGACTCGGCTCTGCTTTGCTTTCGATCAGTGTCATGAATGTGTTGCGCGCCAAGTCGCTACCCAACACCAATTTTCTGGTCCCCGGCGAGGTCATCGGTGGCTTGAACGAAGCTTTTCCACTGGACAACCACGGCGGCAAATGCTTTACGATTTGGTATGGCGTTTACAACCGGCAGTCACGCCTCCTGAGATACGCTGGAGGTGGACATCCCTCGGCTTTGCTCTACCAAACTCCCGGTTGCGGCAGTCCTGAACAGTTGGAATCGACCGGTCCGATGATGGGCATGATTTCCTGGCCGCTGTTTGATACCCTAGAAACCGTCGTCCAACCAGGAGCTCGTTTATATGTTTACAGCGATGGCGTGCACGAGATCCACAAGGCGGATGGTAGCGAATGGCGCTTCGAGGAATTTGTTGACTTTCTGTCCCAAGCGCAATTGCAAGAAACCGCTCCAGGCGAATTGCTTCTCAAGCACGTCCGCGAACTAAGCGGGAAAGAAATTCTGGATGATGACTACTCGATCGTAGAAGCACGTTTTTCATAGTCCTTCGGGACTCTCCTTGAGAAGAGACCCACACAGCGATCACAATCCCTACAAACCCTACATTCTATCTGCAATCAGTCCGAAACCTTTTTTTAATCGGTACAGAAGAATTCGATGCGGTAAAGAGGTAGTAAATTTCCAGAACTGGAGCCTGTGCGCTCCTTCTCGCCTCAACCCACCTGCCACACCTCTATGTCTACCGCAATCGATCGCGCCGAGCATGTACTGCACGAAGCAGAAAGTGGTCGGGTCCAAAGCCACGTTCGCTCCTATGCTTGGCCAACGCCCTTTGAGTGGTTCTTCGTTATCGGGGGTGGTCTGATACTATTTCTCCCATTCATTCTGTGGATGGGTGAAGACGAATTGCGTGGTACGGGTAACATCCAATGGTATTTTTGGGTGAGCGCTCTGATCAGTGCACCGCATGTTTACAGCACTTATGTGCGTCAATATCGCAAAACCCGCGAAGGCAAAGTCAGTTGGTTGCTCGGCATTCCATGTTACGTCGCTATTGTGATTGGACTGTGGGGCATAAGTTTCACGCCCTATTTTGTTCAGACCATCACGGCCGTCAATGTTTGGCAGTCCTACCATTATCTTCGCCAAACTTATGGCGTCGGTTGCCTCTATGGAAATCAAGCCAACTTCGATGATCTCATTCGTCGCTTGCGTTGGTGGTCCTATCACCTCTGCTTTCCCTACTTAATTCTCAGTCGCTGGGATACGCTATATGAAGCGTGGCAAGGGGCATCTTATAACATCATCCCTGTTCAGTTCGATGATATGCTGATGCGCTGGTTGATGCTCATTATGTTCGGCGGTATCTACATACAGTTGATCCTGGAATGCATCTTAATCTACCGCAATCGATGGTCTTACCGCCCCACAGGTTTAATCTGCTTTGCTCTCTTTCTAGGTGTGCACTATTACGGATTCGCCGTGCTGTCCCATTTCCAGCGCGGGTTTTTCGCTGTAACCATTTTTCATTCGTTGCAATATCTCGCATTGATCTGGGTATTGGAACGCAAACATTACATCGCCAACGGTGTTCGCTGGCTGGAATTAGTTCCCAATCTGGTCGGTTTCCTGATCTTCTGGTTGGTGATGTTTGCTCTCGGTTTTGGTTGGGAAAACAAGATGACTATTGCTCTCAACCACTGGTGGGCAATGGCCTCAACGATTCTGTTGGCAGCGATAAGTGTTCATCATTATGTGGTGGATAGCTTCCTGTGGCGGCGGCCTGTGGGCGTATAGCTACAACCGATCTGCTGGCGATTACCAAGACTGTCAGGCTCCAAGTCCTCTCCTGCTGGCAGTCGACTCTCTTTAGAGCCCTGCCCAGGCTAGAAACTCTCTCTTTCTAGCAATCCAGTGGAGTGGAAGCCACTGCCCAGCCAACTGGGGAGTTAGTACAATAGCCGTTCTTGACTGACGGTTTCAATGCTGCGGAGATTTGCAACTATGGATCGCCGATTTTTTCTCCAATCGGGCCTCGGCGCACTGGCTCTTTCCCCATTAGCCAAACAGGCGGCGGCGTTTGCCGATCTGGCTCCGCAACGCGTTGGTTTGATCGGTGCTGGGTGGTATGGCAAATGCGATCTGCTGAGACTTTTGCAGGTTGCACCCGTTGAAGTCGTATCGGTTTGCGATGTGGATCGCAAAATGCTGGAGGAGGCAGGCGCGATTATTTCGCAGCGGCAAGCCTCTCATAAGACACCGCGACTCTTTGGTGACTATCGCCAAATGCTGGCTGAGAAGGATTTAGATATCGTTCTGATCGCTACACCAGACCACTGGCATGCACTGCCTATGATCGAAGCGGTAAAGTCCGGCGCGCATGTCTATGTGCAAAAGCCGACCAGTGTCGATGTGATTGAAAGCCAAGCGATGCTCGCGGCAGCCCGAAAGTATAAGCGCATTGTGCAAGTGGGAACTCAACGCCGCAGCACGCCGCACTTGATCGAAGCGAAAAAGCAAATTATCGATGAAGGCAAGCTTGGGAAAGTGGGCTTGGTTGAAGTCTATTGTTACTACCACATGCGAACTCGCGAGAATCCACCAGATAGCGCTCCGCCGGCAGGATTTGACTATGAAATGTGGACAGGCCCCGCACCCCTGCGTCCCTATAACAAGTTGGTTCATCCACGCTCATGGCGGGCGTTTATGGAATATGGAAACGGCATTGTGGGCGACATGTGTATCCACATGCTCGATTGTGTCCGGTGGATGCTTGACCTCGGCTGGCCCGATACGATTGCATCCGAAGGTGGTATTTTGGTAGACAAAGCCAGCAAAGCGAATATCTCCGACACTCAAATTGCAACGTTCTCTTTTGGCGATCTACCTGTTGTTTGGCAACATCGCACCTATGGCAGTGCGCCCGACCCGAAGTATCCATGGGGCTTAACCATCTACGGCGATAAAGGGACACTTCGCGCCAGCGTTCAGAGCTATGATTTTCAACCTCTCTCTGGTGGCGAACCGATCCACCGTGATGTGGTGATGGAGCTGGATAAGTATCCCGAAGATAACACAGAAAAAGACCTCGAAAAACATGTCGCACCTGCCATCCGCGGCCATATGCTCGACTTCCTAGGTGCTATTGCCAGCGGCGACAAGCCGATTGCCGACATCGAACAAGGTCATATCTCCACGACTAGTTGCATACTAGCCAATTTGTCCATGCAACTTGGCAGATCGCTTCGCTTTAATCCAACTTCGCACCGCATCGAGGGGGATGAAGAAGCCAACAAGTTATTGCGGAGAGAGTATCGTCAGCCTTGGGTTCACCCTGAACCAGATCAAGTGTAAAAGAGCCAAATAGCCAATCCATACCTATGTCTTCTGCAAAATCCCGAATCGCTATCGTTGACTACCAAATGGGCAATCTTCGCAGTGTCGAAAAAGCCCTTGAGCATGTAGGCGCGCAGCCCGAAATCACCAGCGATCCAGAAAAAATATTGGCGGCCGATAAAGTGATTCTCCCCGGTGTGGGTGCATTTTGTGATGCGATTCGCGAATTGCAAATCCGCCACTTGGTAGAACCTCTACGGGCATGCGCCGCATCTGGAAAACCTTTTTTGGGTATCTGTCTCGGATTGCAATTGCTGTTTGAGAAAAGCTATGAGAATGGAGAATATGAGGGCTTGGGTATTCTCAAAGGGGATGTCGTTCGCTTCGACCTACCCCATGAATTTAAAGTGCCTCATATCGGCTGGAATCGAGTTCAAGCCCAGCAAGCCGACGTACCGCTGATGTCCAACTTGTCTCACGACCCTTATATGTATTTCGTACACAGCTATTACGTCGTACCCGCAGACTCTTCGCTCGTTTGGTTGACCAGCGATTACGGCACAACCTTTTGTGCAGCCATCCGACGCGAGAATCTCTTCGCTACTCAGTTTCATCCAGAGAAGAGTCAGAAGGAAGGCTTACAACTGCTGAAAAACTTTGCGAATCTGTAAGGCTTTCCTCCGATAACCGCTGCCATTCTCGATCGACCAACAGTCGCGTCAAAATCATCGAGATGATCAGTGTGAATAACGCACCCCAAAATCCCCATTGACTCCCCGGCCAAAAAGGAACTTTGAGCAGCGGACTCCACAGCAATAAGTGAAGGGTCGCGGCTACAAACAATAGCGTGGGTGGAAAAGTCAAAGGAAAATCCCAGCGGCGGATCCAAGGATAGATAAAGGCCAATACCAAACACCACACCAACGCTGTTCCCAAGGCTCCCTGCCATCCAAAAACGGCTCCCAACCAAGCCCATTGCCATATCCAGTCGTAGGCCTGCTTGGTCTCTGGATGCGATCCGAGCAACTTCGGATCGGCTTTTGGATAAAGCGATATCAGAGTACCACGCGCAACCAAGATACCGACGATAACCCCCGTAATTACCGTCATCAATCCGGCCAGATACAACTCTTGTCCTGCCAAGGGTCGCATTGAACCCGACTTCCAATGAAAGATCAGCAAAGGAGGATACGCTAAAGCGGGAACGATCGCTAACAGCCAACCTGTGATCACCATCGCTGGCGGAAGACGCATGCGATTGCCGACGACCAGAGCTACGGTCATCAAATACAAGAGCGTCAATACATAATATAATGTTCGGCCAATCAACAAAGAATCCCAACGCATCACCAATCGCGCAGGACTCTGCGCTTGATACCCATCCAGTGGCAGATTGATTCCGCCATAGACCACTTGCGCGGCGACCACCGCGCACACCAGCGTCCCCGCGATGATTTCGATGATCATGTAGCGCGGTGAGATCGGCAAGCGACATACATAACATCGTCCGCGCAGAGAAAGCCAACCGAGGATAGGTAGGTTGTCTCTCGGGCGAATCGGCACTGCGCAATACGGGCAATACGAACCGCCACCGATGGTTTCCCCACGCGGTGCTCTCAGAGCGACGACGTTAAGGAAACTTCCCAAACAGGCCCCCACGGCAAAGGCCCATACTAGGACCACCGCATCGAACAACGAGCCAATAGCATCTCCAATACCCCCGTAATAGCGTTCCCGAAAGAGGTACGAATAGCCTACATCCATGGCGACATACGCCACCGGGAATAGGACCAGGACGACTTGGACTAGCAAGTAGGCCCAATTGGTTCTGCGTCGTCGCCTTGGAGGCTTCATGGCCGATTTCGATGGGGAAGAATGTGGAGTCGGGCAAAGATTGGGACCATTCTAGCCGTATCCCTATAGTGGTGTGAGAGTCTGCAGCGGTCTATCCTTGAAATGTTTACGCTTTCGTCCAATTGTCTGAACCGAATGGCGATGGCCAAAAGGTGATAGGACCCTTGGGCGTGTCGCTTGCTGATTGCCAGCGGCGTCCAAGCGACCTAACAAATACGTTATCTTACACATTGTCTGTCCTGCGAGATGGAATCCTTCGGGATTTAGAGTGGTGGAATTTTTATGCGCGAGTCGAGCTTGCCGCGAGAGGTACCCGAAATTCGCATTACGGCGCCCAACGATGTGTTGCCAAATACTTCGGGCGATTACGTTCTGTACTGGATGACCGCTTTTCGCCGAACCGATAGCAACTTCGCTCTCCAGCGGGCTGCTCAGTGGAGTGAAGAGTTAAAGAAACCGTTATTGATACTCGAACCGCTGCGCGTCGGTTATCGCTGGGCTAACGACCGCATGCATCAGTTTGTGGTTTCGGGGATGCGCGACAACGCAGCCGCACTGCAAAAAGAAAAGGTGACCTATTATCCTTACCTAGAAAAAAAACGGGGAGAGGGGTCAGGACTCATCGAAGCTTTGGCTGCGAAAGCGGCAGTGGTCGTGGGAGATGAGTACCCATGTTTCTTTCTCAAACATCTTCCACGTTGGTTTGCCTCTCATGCTCCGTGCCGCTATGAAATCGTCGATTCCAATGGATTGATGCCGTTGCGTATTCCAGATAAAATCTTCACTGTGGCGCATTCCTACAGGCGGTTCATGCAAAAACAAGTGGATACCTTGCTTGCACAGCGACCATTGACGAGCGTTTTGCGACAATATCGCTTGCCCGCTCCAGTCCCCGTCCCGAAAGATGTCGTGCGACGCTGGCCCGCAGCAGAACTTGTCTTGAATCCACAACCGTTCGATTGGAGTGATTTCGACATCGATCATTCTGTTGCTCCGACAGATATGGTGGGTGGACGACAGGAAGCATTGCGGAGGTGGAAAGATTTTCTCGCGCGGCGCTCTGCCAATTATGACGAGGAGCGCAATCATCCCGACAGCGATGGAAGCAGCCAACTCTCCCCATATCTGCACTTCGGGCATATATCGGCCCACGAAATGTTTTTCGATGTTTTAGAACACGAGAAGTTTCGCGCGGATCAAATTTCCAAACCGAACGGTAAAGTCAACGGATTTTGGAATGTGAGCGCGTCGATCGAAGCCTTTCTCGATCAATTGCTGACGTGGCGCGAAATCGGCTTTAATCAATGCTTTCTCGACCGACACTATGATTCCTATCGATCTCTCCCCGCTTGGGTGCGAGCTTCTTTGCAAAAACATGCAGCCGACAAGCGCGAGTATGTTTACTCTTTGGAACAGTTCGAGAAGGGCGAGACACACGATCCCTTATGGAATGCAGCCCAGCGGCAATTGGTCCAGGAAGGGCGAATTCACAACTATCTTCGCATGCTCTGGGGAAAGAAAATCTTGCACTGGAGTCGCTCTCCGCAAGACGCGCTGGAGATCATGATCGAATTAAATAACAAGTATGCCTTGGATGGACGAGATCCAAATTCTTACAGCGGAATTTTTTGGGTTCTTGGTCGTTACGATCGCCCTTGGGGACCAGAACGTCCCATCTTCGGAACGATCCGTTACATGTCTAGCGACAGCACACTCAAGAAAATTCACTTGAAAAAATACTTGAAGAAGTTTTCGATTTAGCAAGTCACACCGCCGCCGTAGATTCCCCACGTATCGCGCGGGCCGCTTCGTCGTGATTGGTCGTATCGCACAACACACTCCCATCGCGGAGCACAATATTGCGACGAGCATTGCGAGCAATATTTTGGTCATGTGTCACCAAGATGACCGTAATGTTCTGCTCTTCATTCAACTTCTTGAACAACTCGATCACTTCGCGGCTAGTGCGTGTATCAAGATTACCCGTTGGCTCATCACCCATCAAAATGTTGGGATGCGTCGCCAGTGCCCGTGCAATCGCCACTCGCTGTTGCTGACCACCGGATAATTGACCCGGATGGTGATCCAACCGGTCTCCCAGTCCCACCAATGTCAATAATTCGATCGCCCGGTCGCGTCGAGCTCGGGCGGTTTGATACGGACCGTACATCAACGGCAGCTCCACATTCTCCACCGCCGATGTTCGTACCAACAGATTGAAGTTCTGAAAAACGAAACCGATCTGCCGATTGCGGATACGAGCCCGTTCGGCAGCTCCCATCGTCACAATCTCTTGGCCATCCAATTTGTAACTTCCCGATGTCGGCCTGTCCAAGCAACCCAACGTGTTCATCAATGTCGATTTTCCAGAACCACTCGGGCCAATCAGAGCGACATATTCCCCCTTTTCAATATCGGCTGTTGCGTCGCGCAGCGCAGTCACTTCGACTTCACCTAGCTTGTAAACCTTGCTGACATTACGCAATTCAATCAGTGCCATAACCTATCCGTTTTCCGTTCTTCACGAACGTTCTTACTACTTCAATGAACCTTCAATGCTAGCATCTTCCACCAGACAATTGCTGTCAAACGAAACTGCGACGATTTGTGCCATAAAGCTTTCAGAAATCATGGAATTGGACCGATTTCACGTAGTCACGAATCGCCAAGTCTCGATAGTATTTTGAATTGCGTTCCATGGCTAGGATCTCCGGCGGGGGCTGGCTATTCACAAAGGGAATTTTGTATTCACGGGGATGGTGCCTTGCATTTAGGTCAGGGAGGACCGAAAGCGACAATAGAAAATTGGGGATTTATTGTCGAGAAGGGTCCTGCATTAAAGCGTTTTTCGATCATCGGGTGGGTGTGTCTCTTCCTACTAAACGCCATTTCTGCGCCGAATCTGGCTTGGTGCACTAAGGCCTGGTGCACTAAGGCCTGGTGCACTAAGGCCTACGGCACTGAAGGTTACGGCACTGAACTTTACGATGTCGAACTGCGGATTCTGTGGGGTGGCCCGGCCAATCGTCAGTACGTTGGCAACATCGAGATTCAGGATGGATTTGCCAAATCGATTTTTCCGATCAGCATGCAGGCCGATAGTTCGCACAGCGTCAAGTTGCGGGACAACCGTACGATCGAACTACTTCCTAGCTCTCCTACTCGCTATGGAGGTGCCGGGTTCCAGATCGCTGGCTCAGATCAAACGAAATTACGAATTACGCTCAATGATCCGAGTTCATCGCCTTCCGGTGAAGCCGACCGGAGTGCCGCGACAAATGTTGCTGAGCCGAGGACTGCGAAAGCTAAGGTTCTAGAGGTGACGCTGGCGGAAGTTTTGCAGCAAAGTCGATCGATGGTTTTGGATCAGCAGGGGAGTTCTATCGTTATTGAGCGCCCCACTTATGATAAGATTCGACCGATCCTAAGACGCACTTCGCTGATTTTTGCTCCCGATGAACCGATTCCTCTTTCCTGCACAGGTCATCATCTGGGCTTGGGTCAGCAGCAAGGCTTACGTCTTACTTTTTCGTTGCTAGAAAGTTCCACGGGAACGATTCTTCAGAGCCATCATGCGTCAATCACGACGGACCAAGTCGGTTCGTTTGCTGAAACGTCTCCGGCCACTTTCTATGCGCCCAAAGAAGAAGGCGTGTATCGAATCGAGATACGCGCTGATAGTCGCCGTATGCTTGGAGCGTTGCTGTCGGATGCGGGGGTGAGTCGCAGCTTGGAATTTGTGGTGATGCAATCTTCGCCGATGCAAACGGCTTGGGTACCGTGGACATCGATCGAGACCTGGGAGCCCGCGGCCGTTGATGTGCTGACGGAAAATGGAGACAAAAACCGTGACAATTCCCCAGCGGGTGCAGCGGAGCGAAATCGGTGGCTAAGTTGGCGCAATCTCGGCAATCGCGGCGGCTGGTGGAACAATCTCACTCGACAATCGACCCGCAGTCCGGTCAAGCAGACGGTGGAGCGAGGGGAAAGTGTCATGGGGCCGAACGACTGGTACCTGACACCGCTTAAAATTCAAGCACCCGGCCAACCTCATCGATTACTGGTTCGTTACTCCTGCGCGGAACCGATGCAACTGGGCTTAACCGTTCTGGAGCCCAATGGTGAGGGGAGTCTTTCACCGCTGGGCGTGAATTCGGGGGTTCAGATTTCGAGTGATGATCTGCGAGAGATTCAAGGTACGGGTGAAACTGAGATTATCTTCTGGCCCAAAACTGCTGGGGCTAGTTTATTAGTCACCAATCCGGATAGCGAACATTCGCTGCGTTTACTTGGATACGAGCTTTTCGCAGGACCAGCGCAGCTCGAATCGAATCTCCCACTGGCGGCGTTTCCGTCAGAAACATTTTCGGAGGGCCGCAATGCAGAGGGAGAAAATGCGACCAGCGGTACTACAAAAGAAGGCGTTCCACTTCAAACCTCTACTGCACCGCTGGTCCCACGAGTTGCAGCGATCTACCTGGATAAACCTTTATTGGCCGAATTTTTGGGTGGTCCAGAAATCTTAGATCAAGCCACGGGGCGCGGACTGCATGCTTGGCAATCCTACTACACCGCTTGTAAACATTTGGTGGAATATTTGAAGTGGTCTGGCCACAACGGCGTTGTTCTGTTTGTAGCGGGTGAAGGGGGTTCTCTATATCCGAGCGAATTCTTGTATCCGAATTCGAAATTTGATCGCGGTCGTTTCTTCGCGGACGGGCGTGATCCCACTCAAAAAGATGTGGTCGAATTGCTGTTGCGAATGCTCGACCGCGAAGGCTTGCATGCTTTGCTGGGCATACACTTCGATGGCTCAATGGATCCCGACTTGATTCGCACCGCGCGCGCGCCGGACCCTGTCGAACTGGTAGATCTTCAGGGAAATCGATGGTCTCAGGCCAAGCCAAATGTTCCCCAGCAACCGCCCCGCTACAATCCACTGAATCCCATCGTCCGCGAACAAATGACGCGTTCGCTGTTGGAATTAGCGGATCGCTACCGCGATCATCCGAGCTTCCGCGGAGTGGTGGTCGAAATGGGAGGTACTGGCCATTTAAGCTTCGCCGGTGATCGCTGGGGCTACGATCCTGAAAGCGTTCAGATTTTTGCTAAGAGCCTCAACGCACAGTTGCCAACGGATGTGAATGAACTGACTGCAGTTGTGCAAAGTCGACTCCGCGGGGCATTCATGCAATGGCGCGCCAATCAATTGACTCTTTTCTTACAGCAAATCGCGCAGCGCATTCGAAAGGAACGATCGGATTTGCGTTTGGTCGTCTCCACGGCTGGTTTGGCAAAGCAACCACCTACGGAAAGTGATTTTGTCGAATGGTCTGAACTTTGGATGCCTGCCGACTATATCGCACTGAGCCGCGGACTCGATTTGAACGGCTTGAGTCAAGTCACCGAAATCGATCTCCTGCATGCCGATGTCCGCTTCCCCTTGCATTCGCTGCCGCAACAGCGTTGGAGCTATGGTGTTCGCGACATAGCACCGAGTCCCGCCGGCGAGCATCGACTCCCGCGGGGCGGATCGTTATTGCTGCTACCTCCAATGAGCCGAAATTGGCCATCCGTTGAGAAGCAACAACATCTGAATCAAACCAACTCCAAAGTTTGGACCTTTTTGCAAGTAGCTCCCCACGCGCCCAGTGTTCTATCCAGTTGGAGTGAGCGGCTTTTAATCGACGATGCTTGGTTGATGGCCAGTGGCGGTTGGTCGCCCAATTTTGGAAGTGAAAAATGGATGCGCGATGCCGCCAGACATTGGATTCAACTACCTCCGGTGCGCATGGAAAACTCCGATTACAACTTGGGACAACCCCTATCCCGGTCGGTCATCTTGCGCACGGCTACCTTTCAAAACAAATCGTTCCTGTTTTTAGTCAATGCATCGCCTTGGACCGAGAACTGTTCGCTTGAGTGGAATCAGGCACCGAGCGAGGGTCGTATTCACCTAGTCAACACTTCGACTTCGAATGTTCCCGAGTCTTGGTACAACAAGCAATGGTCGATCCAGTTGAAGCCGTTTCAGTGGCAAACGATCATCGTCGATACTCCGGGAATGGAAATTGTGCATTGGAATCACCAACCCGAAGAGGCCGCAATTGAAATTGCCAAGACTAAACTCAACGACTTGAGCGAACGCGTGAAACGATTGCATACCACTCGCTTGGCTGCTTCCGAGTCCCTGGTCAACGGTGGATTTGAAACATTCACTGCCGATGAGAAACCAGATGGCTGGACCTTTTCAACGCTTCCTTCCACTCAGGTTTTACGCTCCAATAACGCTTATCGCGGAAACTCTTCTCTGAAACTTGAGAATAACAGCAGCAGCGATGCTTCACTGTGGCTGCAAAGCTCACCGGTGCGATTACCCAAGACAGGCCGTATTGCTGTTGAGTTATGGATTCGCAAAGAAGTTGGCAGCGAGGAGCCGAAAGTGCGCCTGATGCTGCAGGGACGCCGCAGCGACGGAACGCGTTATGAAAGAACTCGCTATCTTGGCAAAGATGCGGCGGATGCTCCTATTTCGGACCGCTGGGAAACCGCTCCGCTGGTTCTGCTGGTTTCCGATTTACCCACCTCAGGCATCGACGAACTTCGCGTCGAGGTCGATCTGATCGGAAAAGGCATAATCTATGTGGATGAGGTGAAGGTTTACGACGTCTACCTGCACCCCGACGAAAGGAATCTTATACGGAATGAGATTTTTGCTGCGAGTGAACCTTTTCGCGATCCAAGCCTCATGGTCCGCCTGGACGAAATTGATCGACTCTGGAAGGGCTATTGGGGTGAATACCTCAGACGCTATGTGCCTCTGAACCCATCTACCACCGGAAGCCGAGAGCCGAGAGCCGAACTCGACACTTCCGCTTCGAGAGAACTGTCGCAGCAGAATACGGAAAATCTCCCAGAGAAAAATACCGAAGCCAAGCCCAAGCCGGCGCAGTCTAAAGCGACTACCCAGCAATCGCCCGGTTTGCTAAGACGTCGACTCGGAAATTTGCGCGGAGGTGGAGCTACAGTAGACCGTTAGTATTTTGTTCCGTAAAGTAGGAGAGATAACGGTATGTATGCTCGCGCTAACGCTTCCTTTTTTGGGCATGTCCTTCATTCATGACAGCAACTACAGATTCATTGCCAACCCCTTCGCTCGAATGTTGGATTGCCCAAGATGGGATACAACTAGCCGATTGGGCTTATCAATTCCTACGAGAACTTCTGATGGGTCGTTGCGAGCACCCCGCGTACATTGCACTATCGGGAGGCACGACGCCTAAACGCATGTATGAACGAATGACCCAAGATCCTGCCGACGCAGCGGTTTGGCAGAACGCACACTGGTTTGTAAGCGACGAGCGCAACGTCCCCCTCGATCATTCCGACAGCAACTTCGGACTTGCGGAACGCATTCTTTTTCAACCTGCTGCCGTACCTAAATCATTGCAGCATCCCGTACCCATTCAAATCCAAGCACCCGAACAAGCTGCCGAGCAGTACGCGACGATGATAGCGCATCATTTACCTCGCCGGGTGTTAAACAGACCCAGCTTTGATTTAATCTTGTTGGGCTTGGGCGATGATGCCCACACGGCATCGCTATTCCCTGGAACCGCAGCTCTTCGCGAAGTCCATTTAAATGTGATCGCCAATTATGTACCCAAACTCAATACATCCCGTATCACGTTTTCAGCACCGCTGATCAATAGCGCCACTGAAGTGATTTTTCTGGTATCGGGATCCAGCAAGACGACTGCATTGGATCAGATTTGGTATGGGACTCCTAACACTGATCAATACCCCGCGCAATTGATTCGTAGCTCAAAGCGTCTTATTTGGATGGTCGATCGCGCGGCTTTGGGAAATCTCACCCCACCATCTCAGGCAAAAGTAGTTCTATCTTGAACCGCACGCTGAAGAAGATGGGCCATTTTGCAGGAGGGCAGGGGAGATGAACCAAGCGGCCCTCAGGACCGGAATCGATTTTTCCCTACCCGCTCTCCAACCATTCCGTTGATTTCCCACAACATTCCACCTTTGTCGCTGTCCTCGCTAGATTGAATGTGGTATAATACTTTCGTCTGAGATCTTTCAGTTCTAGCAGAGAACATTATTGTTCTTTCTTTGTGCTTCGAGTCCTCATTCGCTGCGATATTCGATCCGAGTGGATTGTTGAAAATTTCAAGCAGCTTTTTTCAAGGCTCATCACGAAGCACTTGCATACTCCACGCGACTTTGAAGTCTGGATTGAATTAGGCATTTTTTGCCGGCGATGCATGGATGCTCACTGCGCCCTTCTGGAAGCAAAACCATGGCAAAGGCCAGAGATACTATGGCAAAACGGCAGCGCGAATCACAAAAGCGTGATAAGGCCGCTCGCAAACGTGAAAAAAAGATAAGACGCCAAACAGAAGTTCCGAACAACAACCCGCTCCCCAAGACTCTCGATACGAACAATTACATCTAATCGAAGAGCCAAACTGCTATGGGTTGAATCGCTTCAGCCTTCAAAATAAAGCTCTTTGAGAAGAGCCTCTAACTTTCAATAAGATCCTTTTTGGTTCTTTGGCTTGTTGATCGATTTTATGATAAGAACCGGTATTGGAGTATTGAATTGAGTAAGAAAATTTATTGTGGAAATTTGAGCTACAGTGTTGGCTCCACGCAGCTAGAACAGATTTTTTCTGCCTATGGCGACGTTATGAGTGCTCAGGTAATCATGGACCGAGAAACCGGCCGCAGCAAGGGCTTTGGCTTTGTCGAAATGTCAAACTCGCAAGAAGCTAATGCAGCGATCAGCGGCTTGAACGGGAAAGACAATGATGGCCGAAGCCTTCAGGTGAATGAAGCCAAACCCCGTGAGGAGAGAGGCAGCCGATCTTTTGAGAGCAGCAATCGTGGTGGTAGTGGTGGTCGTCGGGATCGTTGGTAATCCTACCGCCCCCTTCTACGGGGCCGAACTATCCACAAGATAGTCAGCCGTGGACAACACAACACCTCGCATAAGCCTGACACAAATCGTTGCACCGCTCTGCCGTGCAACGATTCTTTTGTTTTAGGCCCTGATCACGATCGCACTCTTATTGCCCACCGCCTGCTCACTGCGAATCCAACATCCGCTGCAATCGCTCTAATGCCACCATCAAACGGTGCCATTCGGCTACAACTTCAAAGGTATCCAAGCTGAGACAATCCGGGCGATCAAAGCCCACTTCGCTCAGCTTGATGCGGGCATCCAGCACCAACATTCCTTCGACTAAGGCATTGTCACACTTTTGCTGAGCAGAGAGCTCATGATCGTCATAGATCGGCATTATCTGCTGCATCGCGCGATGCACGACCCAGAGGGCAGCTCGATCTTGGCTCTCCGCATCAATAACAGCGCGAACCGTACCACTTTGAACGTAAAACTTGGCCATCAGCAACTTCCTTGCATTTCAGGGGGCTACAGCCTTGCAGGGCTGTGGGATTCGATTGTTTTTCGATCATTACGACCAGACTTAGAGATTGGTTGGGCTGAAACACTTATTTCAGCCACTCTCTCTTTGCCTGCTGTAATGATCGCAATGAACGGGACACCTTAGGTCCATGCTGAAATGCATCAGAAAAATTTTATCGAAGGTGAGAATTGAGACAAAGAAGTGAAGGGATTGGGGTCAAGCTAAAATTGGCTTAAGGTTCCACTTCACTATTGCGATTGTTTTCGGTCAGTCGCTCAAAACGTCTCAAACCGATTATGGGAAACAGCTCCGCTGCGAGAAAGAAAGATCCGGTCGCGCACAACAAATCGTCTGGTCCGCATAATTGCAGACCGACCTCGTAAGCCTCTGCAGGATCTTTAGCAATTACGGTATGTGCCAGCATTTTTTTCTGAAATAGAAATTCTTCCGAAGCTATCAATTCGGAAACAATTTCCTGAAGCTGCGAAGCTGGCACAGCTCGGGGATTCTCGCGATACTGGGTAAGAATGAGAATGTCTGTCGCTTGAATTAATTCCCTCAGCATCACCCGCAAGTCTTTATCGCGGCTGGCGGCGAAAATGACCACGCGGCGACTCTGCGGAAAATAATCCTTTAAGGCTTCTACCAAAGAAACGATCGAAGCTTCATTGTGGGCTGTATCAATAATGCGAAAGGGTGCAACTCCGACCAATTCGAATCGGCCGCGGGCCCTGGCCCGGATCAAGCCTTGACGGAGTTGACTTTCATCAATGCGCCAACCGAGTTCTATCAGCCAACGAGTTGCGGCGATGGCGATCGACGCATTATCGCTCTGGTGCTTTCCCGGCATACCGAGTGTCACATTGGCGAACGCAAATCCTGTAGCTTTTTCATAGTAATCGATTTGACCGGTCAATTTCGGCAATAGCCGTTCCGCACTGGAGGATGTTGATTCAGGAGATGGTATTTGAGGAGGTGTTGATTCAAGAGGCGTTAGCTTCGAACCTCCCCACCGCGCGTCGAAATCAACTCCGATGCAGCGTATCGGGGCTTGGCATTCTGTTGCCTTTCGCACAATCACATCGCTGGCATCGGGATGGCGTGCGCCGCAAATAACGGGAATCTGCTGTTTGATAATGCCTCCCTTTTCTCCGGCAATCAAAGTGATGGTGTTGCCCAGCTGCGCTTGATGGTCCAAGCTAATCGAAGTGATGATTGTCAGTAGCGGAGCGCAAACGTTGGTGCTATCAAGCCGGCCACCCAGGCCAACTTCTAGAACGACCGCATCGACTTGAGCGGCCTCAAAATAGAGCCAAGCCAGCGCGGTCGAAAGTTCAAAGAATGTCGCCTTCTCTCCCGTCTCCTCCATCAATTTATCTTCGACCTCCCGCAGTCGCTCAACCAGTCGAACCAGCAGATCCGCTGGGCAATACTCACCATCGACGGTAAAGCGTTCCTCCAATTTCAGCAGGTGGGGAGAAGTGAACAGACCGACCCGATGGCCTGCTGCTCGTAGTATTTCAAACAAATAGGTGGCTGTCGAACCTTTGCCTTTGGTTCCCGCGATGTGGATGGTGGGGAGGCGGAGCTGGGGATTGCCGAGCCACTGGAGCAGCATCCGCATCCGAGACAGCTTGTAATGGCTGGCGGAATACGGTTTGTGACCTGTCTTTTCAAAGTTGACCCGACCGAGAAGGAACTCCAACGCTTGGTTGTAGCCGGGTGCTGGTTCGGGTTGTTCTTGCGCAAATTCCACGTTGAATGCTCCCAAGGTAGCCGCCATCGCTCCCAAGTTTCTTCATCTTGTCTATTGGACCATGTAATAGCCGCTTCGCAACGCGTCTTGCTCACATGATAGTGATCAAAAGACCACACTCCCAAGCTCGAGCTGGCGTGGAGCGTGCGGTCAAAACTCCCCGATACCCCCAAAAGAACCTGCCCGCGTGAGGTATCCCTCAACACCTCGTCGATTTTCAACAATTCTTCACACCTGCTCGCAGGGACAGGCGTTTTGGCGAAGTTTAACGAACATACCGGCTTAATGCGCATTATCCGCTACATTGGAGGAACGTCGTAGCTTGTCGATAGTTGCCTCCGCATTTATAGTGCCCCATACGCAGAAACGTTGGTCCAGTCTTTGGAGCGGTTTTTTTGAACTGACTCGGTATCCCAGACGTAGTGCCGCCAGTTTCGCCCAAATCTTATCTTATAGATCCCTATTTCGTTGTAGCATCCGAACTAACGGAGCTTGTTTTCGATGGCATTGAAGTTAGAGACCGCCGCGCCGAAGCCCACTCCCAAACCAGCCGAGCCGGTTATCGACACCCGCAGCCTGGGCAAAATCTATAGAGACTTCTGGGGGCGTAAAAAGGTTTACGCATTGAAGTCGCTGGACATCGAGGTCCGCCAAGGTGAAATCTTTGGACTCTTAGGTCCCAACGGTTCGGGTAAATCGACCACGATCAAATTGATTCTCGGTTTACTTTTCCCCACTTCGGGACGCGCGTTTGTATTTGGCAAAGATTCTACGGATGTGAGCAAGAATGAGCGAGTCGGTTATCTTCCGGAAGAATCGTATCTCTACAAATTCCTCAATGCCGAAGAGACGCTTGATTTTTATGGCCGTCTCTTTGAGATGCCTGCCGATGTCCGCCGGGCCCGCGCCGAGAGATTGATCAAAATGGTCGGTTTGGAAAGATCGCGGCGACGACAACTCCGCGAGTACTCAAAAGGTATGACGCGCCGCATCGGTTTAGCCCAAGCCTTGATCAATGAGCCCGATTTGTTGGTTCTCGACGAACCCACAACAGGTTTGGATCCACTGGGCTCGAAAGATATGAAGGATCTTATTCTGAAACTGCGCGACGAGGGCAAAACGATTTTGTTGTGCAGTCACCAATTGGCTGACGTGCAGGACGTTTGCGACCGAATTGCCATTCTCCATCAAGGGGAACTGAAAGAGCTTGGTCGCGTGGATAGCTTGCTCAAGGTGCGCGACGTCACCGAAGTTCATGCGAAGGGACTGAGCGATCAAGCCAAGCTTGAGATTCAAGATGTGATCAAGCGACACGGGGGACAAGTTCTCTCCGTCGATAACCCAACCACCACGATGGAAGAGTTGTTCTTGGATATCGTGCGTCAAAGTGAAGACCGTCCTGGCCATCGTTCGGTCGGATAACCTTAGCCTACAAGCTCCATGTCTTTTTTCGATTGCGGATAGACGATGCTTTTCGATCTCGACTTAATGACGCCCTTCTGGCAGTGGTTCACCACGGTGGGCTTGCTCAATGGTGCTTTGCTGGTAGCCGCTCTGTCCGCTCTCGGATTTGCCGCGTGCTATTTCATCGCCGTCTATCTCTATGGCCCTTCCGAAGGCTTCTATGTTGTTGCAGAAGTCATATCGAAGTTCTTCAAGGACGACCTTCCCAAAACATCGTTTCGGCGCATCTCGGCTTTTGCGAGACTAGCTTTCCAGGAAGCCATCCGTCGCAAAGTTTTGGCGGTGTTTGCCGTCTTTGTCGTCGGTTTGATGTTCGCTGGTTGGTATCTTAACCCGGGCGCCGATGATCCCGCCAAACTCTATATCAGCTTTGTGATGACATCGATCAGTTACATGATGATGATGCTGGGTCTATTTCTCTCTTCGTTTAGCTTACCGGCGGATATCAAAAATCGAACGATCTATACCATTGTTACCAAGCCCGTGCGGCCCACCGAAATTGTGCTTGGACGTATTTTGGGCTTCACGCTCGTTGGTACACTGCTCCTGGTAGTAATGGGAATTGTCAGTTTTATTTTCGTCTCGCGCGGTATCGTCCATTACCACGAAATGGAGCCCATGGTAGCAAACGCTCGCAAGGGCACCTCAACCTACGACGCTCGACATTCGCACACGGTCACTTTTTCTGAAGACGGCACTGGGGTTACCGATGAGGTGAAATCACACACACACTCGGTGACGGTTCGCGAAGTGGACGGGAAAAAGGTTTACGAATTTGGCCCCCCCGAGGGGAACTTACAAGCACGCATCCCAGTGTTTGGCAAACTCGCGTTTACCGGTCGAGATGGTTCCAAGGGTGATGGGATCAACGTGGGCTATGAAGACACGCGCCGAAAATATATCGATGGTGCCAGCCTCTCGTCGGCTATCTGGACCTTCGATGATGTTTCCGAGTCCCGGTTCGGCGAAAACCTCAATGTCGAGATGACGATCACCGCTTATCGTACCTACAAAGGCGATATCGTGACCGGTGTCCGCGGAAGCGTGATCTTGCGCAGCCCCGATGGCAAAGTCGAGAGCGAGCGTATCCCGTTTATCGTTAAAGAGTACCAACTCGACCGCATCGTCGTCCCGTCAAAACTTAAGGGATTCCGTGAAGGTCAACCTCAAGAACTGAATCTTTATCAAGACTTGGTCCAAGCGGGACAATTGCAAGTCATCATTCGTTGCAATGACCGCAGTCAATACTTTGGAATGGCCGCCGGTGATCTTTATTTGCGAGCGGGCGATGCACCCTTCCTCTGGAACTTCTTCAAAGGTTTCTTGTTCATTTGGTTCCAAATGGTCATCGTCATTTGCTTTGGCGTGATGTTTAGTACCTTTTTGACCGGTCCGGTCGCCATGATCGCTACGGTAAGCGTTATTGTTCTTGGCTTTTTTGGTTCGATCGCCTCGGGCTCACTCTCAGGAGAAATCGTCGGGGGTGGTCCGATCCAAGCCCTCATCCGTACCGTCAACCAGCAAAGCCCCACGCTACCGATCGATGTCGGAGCCGAGTGGCTTGCGGAAGGAATTCGCTTTACGGATCAAGGCATCCTGGGACTTCTCACCGTGCTCACCAGTGCTTTGCCGAATTTCCCTTCCCTCATCAGTACGGCTGACTTTGTTGCTCATGGCATTAATTTGTTCGAAGGCTTAGTCATGCGTCATTGTGCTGTTACTTTTGGATATCTCTGCCTCACGACTATCATCAGTTACTTCTTCCTCAAGACCAGGGAGTTTGCAGCGTGAACGTAAGTGCCTTTCCTCGCAAGCTTTTTTACTTGGTTGCCATCGTTCTTACGTTGATCCCTCTGTATTACATTGGGCAACCCGCCGTATTTCAAGACAACCGAGTCACATCGGCTGGTGGAACGCTGTCCCAGATTCGAGAAAAGTACGATTTGGGGCAGGGAGATCTCGGAAAGTTGGATCCCGCCAGCGAATCGGCGCGTTTGGCAACCTTGGGCATGCGTGGCGTTGCCGCTGCTATCATGTGGTACAAAGCCAATCAATATAAAAACGAACACAACTGGGATCGTTTCTCAGCATCCCTCAATCAAATTGCTTTGCTTCAACCTCACTTCATTAAAGTCTGGGAATTCCAAGCTCACAATCTTGCCTACAACACCTCGGTGGAATTCGACGACTATCGTCAACGCTATGCCTGGGTGAAACGCGGCATGGAATATCTAAGCGAAGGTATCGATTTCAATCGACGCGATGCAAATCTTCCTTTCTTTCAAGGCATGATGTTCGGTCAAAAACTCGGCAAAGCGGACGAGCAATTGCAGTATCGAAAACTGTATAGCGCCGATAAAGATTTCCACGATGAACTCGAAGCGGAAGGCTTCAACGTCCGCCAGGAGGATGGACTTGGTGCCGATCGCTTGCCAGATAATTGGCTCACAGGACGCCTGTGGTACAAGCGAGCTGAAAGCGTACTGGAGTCGGGATCCATTCTGAATAACTTTCGCAAAAGCCCACTTCATTTC
This sequence comes from Pirellulaceae bacterium, assembly GCA_044359485.1. Classification (GTDB taxonomy): domain Bacteria; phylum Planctomycetota; class Planctomycetia; order Pirellulales; family Pirellulaceae; genus JAFLCP01. Next base: position 38,620 of record JBIKMB010000023.1, read on the forward strand.
TACAGCTCCGCTCCCTTGACGCTTATGAACTACAGCGAAGCGATCGAGAAGGAAGGTATTCTCGACGAACGAGCAAAGTTTGCTTGGAAGCGTTCCGATCTATCGTGGTCCAACTTCGGCGAAAGGGAAATTCCAACCACTTGGGGCCACAACATCCGCCTCAAAGATCTGTCCGAAAGCGTTAAACGCTTGGAAGAACTTCGCAAACAATTTGCCGCGTTTACCGGGGATCTGTATAGCAAAGCCTATGACGAACGGTTCCAAAAACTAACTCCCGAAGAGAGAATCTCTCTGGAAACACCCGATGACAAAAAGTCGGATCGACAATTTATGGTCGCGTTAACGGCGCGACAAAAAGTAGAACCCAATCCGACCGACGTTGCCAAACTTCTCCCTCCAGAAACCAGAGTGGAAGGCTTGGAACTAGCCTTGCGAATCGAACAAGAGACTGCCTATCGAGAACACGTTGATAATTATCGCAACCAGGTGAACTACAATTACTGGGAAACGCGGGCACTGGCGGAACAGTCCGATGTCGCTATCGCCGCACGTCAATCTCTGTTTGACGCTGAAAAGTTACTGAGCGATGCGGAACTGGATGAAGCCCTTAAGAAGTATGACGATTCCTGGGTCCAGTGGAAAAGACTTTTCGACACCTATCCTATTTTGATGGTCGACGAAAGTGGCGATGAAGTACTTGATGCGATTCGCCGTTATCAGCGAGCGCTCGATCGAGAACTGAGCAACGATTTCATTCTGAAAGAGTTTATCGATCTACGCCGTCAATATGATGAAACCGGCGGAGACATTCAAACCCTGCTCGAGGTCTCTCGAGCGGCCGCTAAGAAAGCTCAAGCTGAAGAAGCTGCCGCGGAAAAGTCCGCTAATGAGCCGGATGCCCCAGCAAACCCTGAGCCTCCAGCGAACCCTGAGCCTCCAGCAACACCAGATACCCCGACAACACCAGATAGCCCGACAACACCCCCGGCCGAGCCTGCCGCAAGCCAACCCGCAGAAGCAGCACCCGCTGCGGCATCTCCCGAGTCGGGCGAACCCCCAGCCCCTGCTTCCAATGCGGGCGACGGAAACTGAACGGGCGACTCGCCTCTGACTGAAAACCGCTTATCACTAGGCCAGCCCACCCGCTGGCCTAGTTTATTTACGGCAGCCATTTGAAGCTTCAAACACCCCACTTTTTTGGCATTTCTTGTTTGGCATCGATCGGCGGGTAAAGAACCACTTTTGAATAAGAGTTTCCCCGACCGGGAATACCCACTCGCCATGTATCCGCTAAGATATCTGCATGGGAATTTACGATCGACCTTATTACTCCGACGACTCTGAGCAAGCCTGGACCGGCGGGCCGCTGTGGAACCAGCGGATGGTGGTCACCAATTTGGTCTTGCTGAACGTCTTTTTCTTCGTCCTAAACTTCCTTTTCGGAGGTCGGGAATCGGTCATCACCAGCGCAATGGCGGTCCGCGGGACTGATTTAGTTCAGCCATGGTATTGGTGGCATTTTTTATCGTATGCTTTCGCGCATAATTCCGAGAGCATTTGGCATATTGCTTTCAATATGTTCAGTCTGTGGATGCTGGGCCGCCCTGTGGAACTGCACTACGGTCGCAACGAATTTCTGCGAATCTATTTGCTGGCCGCTGTGATCGGTGGAATTATCTTTGCTACCCGAGCTTTCTTTACCGAAAGTACGTCCGAATCGGTCGGAGCATCCGGGGCAGTTATCTGCATCACAATGCTTTTTGTCTTTTTGAATCCCAGAGCGACACTCATGATGTACGGCGTTTTCCCAATGCCGGCATGGTTGCTAGGTGCCTTGATTGTCTTGCTCAACTTCCTTGGGACGGATCAGCAAATTGCCTACGATGTTCACTTGGCAGGTATTGGTTTTGCAGCACTCTATTTTTACTCTGGAACCCATTTTGGTCGCTGGATTGAATCGATCCATTTACCGCGTTGGAAACGTCATCTCACGGGTCCGCGACTCAAACTGCATGATCCAGAAAAGGCAAATCGTGAAGCCGAAGAGGCCGATCGCATTTTGCAGAAAATTTTTGAACAAGGACAGGATAGCCTGACGGCGAAAGAAAAACGTTTTATGGAAAAGTATAGTCTCAAGAAACGTAAAGAACGCGACAGTAATCCAAGTTAATTTTCTTTTGAATCGAAGCACACCGATATGAACGCTACCGCTACCGAAACTTCATTCCCCACAACTCGCGATTCGATCGCTGGCATACCCGTACGAGATATCGCCCGCAAGTTTGGGACACCCACGTATGTCTACGACGCCAGTGTGATTGCACAGAAAGTTAACGATCTGAAGCAATTCGATGTGATTCGCTACGCACAAAAAGCTTGTTCCAATATCGGGATACTCCATCGTCTGCGGCAGCAAGGCGTTGTTGTCGATGCGGTGAGCGCCGGGGAAATTAAGCGCGCATTGGCTGCCGGCTATGCAGACCATGGCAAACCACATCCCGTTGTTTATACGGCAGACATTTTTGATCGAGCCGCATTGGAACTCATCGCCAAACATCGCTTGCATGTCAACATTGGCTCGCCCGATATGATCGATCAATTGGGTGAAGCACTTCCGGGCAGCGATATCACGCTGCGGATTAACCCTGGTTTTGGCCATGGCCACAGCCGCAAGACAAACACAGGTGGCTCAGGTTCCAAGCATGGTATTTGGCATGAAACCGTCGATGAATGCCTCGTGCGAGCCGATCGTTATGGACTAACGGTGACCGGATTGCATATGCACATCGGATCGGGCACGGACCTAGCCCATTTAGCGAATGTCTGCGGCGCGCTAGAAAAAACGGCTCTGAGTGTGGGCCGCACCATCACCACGATCAGTGCCGGAGGTGGTCTCCCCGTTCCCTATCGCGTCGGCCAAAGCTATGTCGATATTGATCAGTATTATTCGCTTTGGAATGCAACGCGCGAACGACTCCAAAATCAATTTGGCCATGCCGTTCAACTGGAAATCGAGCCCGGCCGTTACTTGGTAGCCGAAAGCGGTTATCTCATCGCCGAAATTCGCGCCATCAAACAAATGGGCGAAAACCTGTACTATTTGGTTGACGCCGGCTTCAACGATCTGGCTCGTCCGATTCTCTACGGTGCCTATCATCCCATCGCGATCGCCTCGCACGATGGCCGTACGTTAACCGGCTCGCATCCTGTGGTTATCGGCGGTCCGCTCTGCGAATCGGGCGATATTTTCACACAAGATGAAGGTGGCTATGTCTCGTCGCGACAACTTCCTGCAGCCCAGATCGGTGATTTCCTAATTCTAGAAGTTGCTGGCGCCTATGGCTTCGTCATGTCCAGTAATTACAACAGCAAATTCCGAGCTCCAGAAGTTTTAATCGAAAACGGTAAGCTCATTGAAATTCGACGCCGAGAAACTTTTGACGATCTTATCGCGGCGGAATCGCTCGGTAATACATGATTTTAACTAGCGCTCGATTTTTATCCCCATAACGCTGCCTTCTGCCGTTGAGAGTCGCTTCAAGATTTAAAGGAAAACACCACCATGAAAAACGCTTCTCTCATCGTTTGCCTCTTCGCGCTGCTCCCCCTGGCCACAGTTCAAGCAGAAGATTGGCCACAGTGGTATGGACCCAATCGCGATGGCGTCATTCGCCAGAAGAACTTAGTGCGAGAAATCCCATCAACCGGACTCAAAGTGCTATGGCGCCAGCCGATCGCCGGAGGTTACTCCGGTCCATCGGTTGCAGGTGGCAAGGTGATTGTTACCGACTACGATAAATCCTCCGGCGATGCCTCCAATGATCCGGGTGGAAGACGACAACTCTCCGGCCAGGAACGAGTCCTCTGCTTCGATGCCTCTTCGGGCAAAAAATTGTGGGAATATTCTTATCCATGCCAATACAACATCTCCTATCCCGCCGGACCGAGATGCAATCCGACGATCTCCGGTGATTCCGTTTTGGCGCTCGGTGCTGAAGGTGACCTGGTTTGCTTGAACATCGTTGACGGATCGTTAATTTGGAAGAAATCGCTGCGCGATACGTACCAAGCCGAAACTCCAATCTGGGGTTATAGCGCCCCACCGCTAGTCTTCGAGAACTCGGTGATCACCTTGGCAGGTGGAGAGGGTAGCATTGTGGTCTCGCTAGATCTCAAAACGGGCAACGAAAAATGGCGTGCTCTTTCAGCGACAGAAATCGGCTACTGCCCACCCCAATTGCTCGAACGAGACGGAATCCAAGAGTTGCTGATTTGGACGGCGGATGAACTGTGTGGCCTCGACCCGATGACAGGCAAAGTTTATTGGCAAGTCCCCCTACAACCCCGCTACGGGATGTCCATCGCGGCGCCGCAGATCAGTGGCAATATGCTTTTCGCCTGTGGTATTGGTGATACGGCGGCGATGTACCGACTGGGCAAAGCGAAGACGGCCCCCGAGTTACTCTGGAAAGGGAAACCCAAGATGGCTCTATACTGCGCCAACTCAACGCCCGTTTTTGCAGGCAACGTGATTTATGGTGCGGACTGTCAAACAGGTGCCATGCTAGCGGTAAATGCCAAAGATGGGTCAAGAACCTGGGAATCCTTCGCTCCCACTACTGGCAAACCGGGCCGAGCGAGCCATGGAACCGTCTTCCTCAATCGGTACGAAGATCTTTATTTCCTGTTCACCGAAACAGGGGACTTTGTTATCTCCAAATTGACACCGGAGGCTTACTCCGAAATCGGTCGCACCCATTTGCTGGAACCAACCGGAGAGTGCTTTGGACGAAATGTCGTCTGGAGCTATCCAGCGTACGCCAATGGATCTCTTTTTGTACGCAATGACAAAGAAATCATCTGCGTCGATGTTTCGGCCGACCAAAAAGGATTAAAATGAAGCGGTAAGATGGGAAAGCTTTAACGGCCACACTAACTCTACTCAGCGTTTCGAAGATGCTGGTTTTTCAGATTGGTAAGGCCGAAAACAAGATGGGGGATAGAGTAGAGCTAGCGGTGTTGCCTGCGCCTACTCGGTGAACGCTTGCTGATATCAGACCTGTGATATCAGACCTGTGATATCAGACCAGAGACAGCAGCCTATCGATAACTGTGAACTTCTTCCGGGTTAGTGCCATGGCGTCCGACGTTCGATTAAAAGAGCAGTTGCCGCGTCTCACCGACGCAATTGTAAAGACCTATACTCCCAACGATCGTATCAACCATCTCGGTCATTGTCCGCTGCCCAAGTACGACGTCGTTATATCGATATTAGATGATTTGAAAGATATCCTCTATCCTGGCTATCGGCGACGTGAGGGGCTGCATATAGGCAATGTGACTTATCATGTTGGAAACTTGATCGATAACCTCCACGATAAACTCACCACTCAAATCGCTCGGGCCTTGCAGCATGAAGATCGAGTGCGACAACGTGCGAGCGATTGCGTCGATCCGGTCGATTACGAAGCGAAAGGTCAAGCGATTGCGATAGCATTCTTGGAACGCATCCCGCATCTTCGAACAATCCTGTCGACCGATGTGGAAGCCGCATTTGAGGGCGATCCAGCCGTAACACATCGCGATGAAATTATTTTTTGCTATCCGGGATTGGAAGCGATTACAATCTTTAGAATCGCCCATGAACTTCGTCGACTCGCTGTACCCTTCATTCCCCGCATGATGACGGAATGGGCTCATAAGCAAACCGGCATCGATATACATCCCGGCGCGACCATCGAGCCCTATTTCTTCATCGATCACGGAACGGGTGTCGTCATCGGCGAAACCTGTCAGATCGGCAAGCACGTCAAAATCTATCAGGGCGTTACGCTCGGGGCATTAAGCTTTCCCACCGACTCGGATGGAAATATCATACGCGGCCACAAGCGACATCCTACGATCGAAGATCGAGTCGTCGTGTACGCAAATGCCACCATCCTCGGCGGAAAGACGGTCATAGGCCATGATAGTGTGATCGGTTCCAGCGTTTGGATCACCAGTACGGTCGCTCCGGGTACCACCGTCACGCTCGAAAAACCTAAGTTGCGTATTCGGTCCGGCGTACCGGATGAATTATTGCCGGAAGCCAATTATCAAATTTGATCGCTAGTTGTGACGGGCGGTTGCCAATATCAAATTGCAGCCGTGATCACTTTGGCGGACTTCCCGAGAACTACGGTTCAGGATCAATAGAGTCGTTGGAGAAATCGTCGCGACTGCGAAGCTGAAAGAAGAGCGCCCGTTTTTGATCGGGCAGGGAATAATCAAAGCCCAGTTTTTGTAAAAAGTGCTCCGACGAACTGATCGCCATCACTTCGAGAATACCTTTCTCGCGCGCCCGCTCGACGCACAGTTCCACTAGTTTCGAGCCAATTCCGCGACCTTGATACGCTTCCGCGACAGCCAAGCATTGGATTTCGCCCAGTTTGCGCGAGTAGATCTCCACAGCCGCGAAACCGACCACCTCTTCGTCTACCGTAGCGACGAAACCATTGGTCGCCAACATGGCCAATTCTTGTCTCGTTCGGCGCAGCAGTTTCTTTCGCAAAACGTATTCGTTCAGCAGCGACTGTATCGACGGGATATCTTCATCCAAAGCTGGACGATATTCGATCTCAACCTCGTGAGCAGATTCGGTGGACGATGATGGAGCGTTCAATGGGCCGCGGGTCTCCTAAAGAAAAAGTCGACGGGGAAATTTTTAGATTGATTCAATGCCTACAGAATTATTGATTACGACCCACTAAAGCACTAGGGGAATTTAGTTCTTCAAACCCCAATATTCAAAAAACCGTCTATACAGAGAGGTTCCCTTTTCCAATTGCTCTAGCGATATCCATTCATCGCTGCGATGCGCTTGATCGATACTCCCCGGTCCGCAGACAACCAGATTTTTTAACCGTCGCAATACGCCGCCATCGGTCGCATAACATACCACCTCGCTGTGCGAACAATCAGCGAGTTGGATTACTTGCTGGACGAACTTCGAATTCGGATCGACCCACAGAGGATCGATCGAGTATCGCAAATCGCACTCCAGCCCCAGTTCCTCGCAACTCTCACGCACTTGCTGCAGCAACGGCTGAATATTGACCTTGGGCATAGTCCGCAGAAACCAAGCTGCTCGTGCCAAACTGGTTGTCACATTGGCCGCTAATGGCTGATTGGTGATCACGATATTGCCAGACAACGTCGGCGGATCGAATTCCAGATTTTGATAGGCTGGGTCTGTTTCAGTCAGCACTTGCAACTCGCCTAACTTTGCCAACATGGGAATTAATTTCCAATTGGCGTTGACCCCATCTTTCGTGCTGCTGTGTGCGCTGATGCCGCGCGCGGTTATCTCGATTCGACACCCTCCTTTGTGCGCATGTACGACTTGCAATTCGGTCGGCTCACCAATCACACCCACCGTATCGTTGCGAACCATCTCGTCAAACAGCTTTGAAAACTGATTGACATGCCGAGCCCCGGACATCCCTACCTCTTCGTCTGCCGTACAAACGATGTAGATGGGAGCGGTTTGCTCATGAGGCTCGATTTCAGACGCCGCTGCCAAAGCACAGGCGAGCGAACCTTTCATATCGCAACTGCCACGCCCCCACAGCTTTCCCTCTTTGACCGTCGGCGCGAATGGTCCGCAAAAATCGATAGACCAATCATCGGCAGGCACCACATCCGTATGCGCAAAATAAGCAATGCCACCCACGCCAGCGCCGCGTTTGGCCACAAGATTCGCTTTGCGAACCCCATGGTCATCGGTGTATTCCAATCGCTCAACCTCGAACTGCAATCGCTTCAGCTCGTTGGCTACGAAGTCGCTGACTTGGAGATTCGACTTCCGACTCACCGAATCGAAGGCAACCAGCTGTTGAGCGAATTCAAGAGCCTTCATGATTGGGTCTTTCGCACCACATATTCCACTTCAGATTCACTTCACCGGTTGTCCATAAAATAACATCTTATGCGCTGTTTGTAGGAGGGCACCCGCCCATTATTCAGGTCATTCGATCGTGAAAAAAAACGCTGCACTGACCGAAAATCGTGTGCCAATACATGCGTTCCCGACTTCTTTACCCCGCTTTTCGCGTACATTCTTTCAGCTCAGGAGCACTTTGTCACACACCCGGCGTTGGGCTTTATACCTGAGATTTGCTTCCCCAAACCGCTCGCCACCCCCATTAGAAGTAAAACGACAAGCCCTGGTGGTTAAAAAGGAAAAATCCTCCAGCGATACGGCGGTTTTGGGTCAGGGCCTTTGCTGGACCTGGATCGATTATTCCGGATATCTTTTGGATTTAGCCAAGGCTTGGTATGCTGCTTGCGCATCTTTGGTCACACAGCAATCCGCACGGTTCTTTGAAAGCGTGATCTTCATGACACATGATATGAAAAACACGGTCGCATTGATTTTGGGTGGCGGCCGCGGCACTCGTTTGTATCCCCTTACCAAGATCCGCTCCAAGCCGGCTGTGCCTCTGGCTGCCAAGTATCGCTTGATCGATATCCCCATTTCCAACTGCATCAACAGCGGCATCAATCGCATTTATGTGCTGACGCAATTTTTGTCGGTCAGTCTCCACGCCCACATTCGACAAACCTATCGCTTCGACCATTTCAGCGGCGGATTTGTGGAACTTCTCGCAGCCCAGCAGACGATGGAAGGGGGTACCGAGTGGTATCAGGGGACCGCCGACGCGGTACGCAAAAATCTCAAGTACTTTGATCAAAAAGATCTCAAGCATGTTTTGATTCTATCCGGCGATCAACTCTATCGCATGGACTATGAAGACATGATGCGAACCCATATCGAATCGAAAGCCGATGTGACGATCGCCGCCATTCCCGTTCATCGCAATGCGGCCAAGAGCTTGGGTGTGATGCGCTGCGATGACACCGGTCGAGTCCAGGGATTTTTAGAAAAACCGCAAACCGATGATGAAATCAATATGGTTCGCACCGATCCAAGTTGGATTGAATCGCGCGGCATCAAAGCCAATGGACGTGACTGCTTGGCGAGTATGGGACTATACATTTTCAATCAGCAATTGCTTTTTGATGTTCTCACCAAGACCAACTACGAAGATTTTGGAAAAGAGGTTTTTCCGGCAGCGATCCGCTCGCGGCGAGTGCAAGTTCATCTCTTCGATGATTACTGGGAAGATATTGGAACCATTCGCGCATTTTACGATGCCAACCTCAGCCTGACCAAGCCAAATCCACCGTTCAATTTTGCATGCCCCGATGCGCCCGTTTATTCGCGAGCTCGCTACTTGCCACCCTCGCTCTTCGAAGGTGCTCAGGTGACCGATAGTTTGATTGCGGATGGCTGCCGCATCGGTAAAGGAGCGGTGATTGAAAACAGCATCATCGGCTTGCGGTGCATCATTGGTGAAGGTGTTACGATTCGAAATAGCGTGCTCATGGGGGCCGATTATCTGGAATCCGAGGATGAAATCGCCGCAAACAAAGTCGCTGGCCGCCCCTCGATTGGCATTGGGAGTGGCAGTTGGATCGAGGGAGCCATCTTAGACAAGAATTGCCGTATCGGCCGGCATGTTCAGGTCGTCAATCGACTGGGCGTAAACGATTGTGATGACTATGAACCTTGCTACATTCGCGATGGTATTCCGATCGTCGTGAAAGATGGCACGCTGAACGATGGCTGGACGATTCCGCTCCGCGGCAAGTGAACGCAGCTCCACCTTGCCGGTGCGTCTTTGCTGGCCCCTAAAACTTTGGGCCGCGTTTATCAATAAAAGCTCGCAAGCCTTCCGCAGCGGCGTCGGTCGTACAAGCCGAGGCGGTCATCGCCGCTCCGCTTGTTAACCAAGACAAGACATTTTCCCCCACGACTTCATTTAACATCCGTTTGGTGAGCAATTGCGACTGCGGCGCACAGGTTTGAATCTTCTCTCCCCACTGCT
>JBIKMB010000024.1:0-48464 GCA_044359485.1 Pirellulaceae bacterium
TAGGTTTGGTCAACTTGCATCGAAGCATGGCCCCAAGCTTCAGACTTTCCACGAAAACTCCAGATGTAGACCGTCAACATGTCGAAACTCCCGGGTTACTAATTTTTTGCCATACGATTTGGCTGAAATCCTCAAGGCTCCATCAATATAGCCAAATCCTCGAGTGATCAAATATTTTTGTTGGACTATATCAGTTATTGATGGATCAGGCAACTTTTAGAGCGGTTGATAGATAGTCTGACCGGGAAGAGAAAGAGCGGTCATTCAATACGGTACATCGCGGGTAGGGTCAGGTACTTAGGAAGGTTCGGTCCTTACGACATTTGGACTACCTGCCATCGGCTCATGGCGTTGAGAAGACTCTTAAACTAGCCTGGCGATCCCGATAGCTGTGACCATTGCGAACAGCTTCGGACTTACCTCTGCATCGCCAAACCACTCCTTGGCCACCAAGTTCACGATGGTCTCTGGTACCATACGTACGACAATGCAGACTATGGTCAGAGAAAACCCCGGCAGGTAGTCGCTCAGTTTTGGTTTTATGCCAAGAAATCAGCCATCTTGGCACCACACAGCCAGCGAGAATGGCTGAGTGCATAGTCCAGTGGTGTTCCGAAGCAAAAGCTGGTACCAACGCAAGCCCAGAAACTTTAACGAAGTAAATCGCCAAAATCAGAAGTCGGTTTTGACTTGATTGTCGAGCTTGTAACCACAAATATACAAACCATGCGAGCAACTACCGCTTTCGCTAGCAAGAATATGACTTTGTCGGAAATACTTTCTCGGTTTGGCACACACCTATCACATCTCGAGGGAGAAGCTCCTATTGCCAAGACCGAGGGTTAGGAAGAAGCTTGCCCAAGCCCACATCGATCCAATCTAAAACAAGCTTTGCGAAGGGTTGGTTAAACGTGTTGCTACTGTGAATGTCGCCGCGACCTCACTCCGCGATTTGAAGCGATTGGATCGTTGTTTTAGGGTGAATGATTAAGCGTCCCGGTGGTTGGAAAGAGTATGTGGTAGCGGTACCCTGGTACCGAGCAGCCGCTACCACGGCGATGGAATAGACGATTTCGAACTTTCGCACCGAGATGGCGCGACTGCTGCGTCGTGTCTGTGTCCCCAGGCGGACACGATTTTCTATTCAATGCGGGCGAACCGCCGATATAATCTCCGTGACGATTTCAGCTTGGCAAGGCTGTGACTGGCCTCGCTTTCCTGAAGATCGAGACTGAAAAGCGTTTTATCTGCGGTAACACTGGAGGTTTTTGACTAAGCACGGATCCAAGCACAAAAATGCCGATCGGGATCAAAGCCCTCGGCAGCCTTTGAGCAAACCAAGTCGTCGAAAACCGGTTCCAGGGAACCGAAAATCCTACCTCAAACAATCCATTAAATGGCTCGAATGAGTATATGTAATAGCGCAGGTTAGCAATGCAGTATAAGATCGAAATCACTCCACAGCTTAAGACCCACCAAGCAAGTCTTCGATGTGATTTGTGCAAGAGATAGCAAAGCAAGATACTTTCAATAATGATGACGGACAGCAATTGGAGGTTGCCAAGTACACTGGTTGAAAATTGAGACCAGGTCTTGGAAAGTATCGTCTCACCTCGAACCAATGGAAAAATGCAGCCAACAGATAACAAAGTCATCAAGGACAATAGTCCTAAGAAGAGTACTGCTGGTCCGGCCAGGAATGCTAGCCATGGATGCCTGCCCAGCCAGGTACTGTACTGCACCTTCTCCGCACGAGCGGCCAGGATCTCGGGCTTTCCTAGTCGCTCAAGCAGAAATTTGTCTTCCTCCAATTGTTCATTCATTTGATCGTTTTCCTTCATTTCTAGGTAGTGACACCACAATTCATCCATGAATCGCTCGGCGTAGCAAGGTGCTACGCGCCGCGCACGCAACGCATCACGAAGCTGTTGGAACCATAGGGGTCGGTCCATGTTCTACTCCTTCTAATAAAGTCTGAATCGAATGTACAATGTTATGCCAGCGAGCGGTGCTCTCGCTGAGTTTTTTGCTACCACGCCTAGAAAGCGAATAAACGATCCGCTCACGGCCACTGGCAACTTCACGGCGAACCTTGAGTAGACCCTCTTGCTCCAATTTATGGAGCACCGGGTAGATAGAACCCTCGCCAAACTCTAATTTACCTCTCGTTCGTTTGGTAATGCCTTGAACGATCGCGTATCCATGCGCTGGGCCATCGGCGAGAACTCGCAGCACGGCTAGCTCCGGAACGCCGTTGAGAAAATCAGGATTGGTACTTGTCTTAGCCATATAGGGTCCTTTTATCTTTTGGGTTATCGAACCGCAGCCCATCCGGTAAATGTTGGTACCTGGAACTACAAGGTATATCGTCCATGCAGCAAACCGGTCAAGAGCAAGAATACCTCGACGTTCGATGTAATGTCAAAAAATGAGAGGTGTTAGACTCATATGCTCATCCTCAATTGCAGCCTTTCAGAGAATTAACTTCGGCGAACAGAAAGTTTTGGCGACCAAACGCGATTGGAAAAAGGATTCGGTTTTCTGGCATGTGACTCGAAATGCTGGTTTCGCGATCACCTGCACTGATCCTGTGGGGCCGACTGAGAACGTCAAGCGAGTAGATGTTGCAGCGCCGCAGTAGCGAGCCGAAGCCAACTCGGCGATGAGTTGGACGAATTCGAATCTACTTGCCGAAATGCCGCGACTACAGCGCCGTGCCAGCGTCTCGGGATGGTCACGATTGTTCCACTCTATGCGGGCTAGTAGGCAAACAGAACTTCAACGCGAGTTTCCGAAGCAAGTGGTTTGATTCTGGCTTGGTAACTTTCCAAGGATCGCTCAGCAACGTCACCTGCTGGTTACCGAGGGTGATTTAGCCAAAGCGGCTTGCGTAGCGAAGGTCGTGCTCGAGTGAGAATTTAAGCAATAAATCATCAGCCCATTTATTTGATTTGCTGAAAATCACCAGGCTTCCAGCTTTTATCAATCGCGGCCTCGGTTGGACCGTAAAGCCTGAGGATAGCGAAGTAACCTTTGCCAGGTACCGTTGCCAACCAGTTCGATTTTTTTCCCTCGGGTACTTGGGAACCAAAGTAGAGGTCAGTGCTGCCGTCGTCGTTTTGTACTGGTTTATCTCGGGAGCCCAACGACGGAAACGGCTGGCCATTGGCAAGTCCAGATGCATTTTCAGACTCATAAAGCGTAACGGACCAAAAGTTCGCGGCCGGGATGTTGACAGGGAGGTTCAAGCGATAATCCCTTCCACCAGTTAAAGGTTGGCCCTCGCCATCGGTGAACGCAATCATATATGCTGCACCTTTGCCTGGGATCTTTGAGAGCATCCCGGGACTGACCGAGTAGTAATTCGTGAAAAACCAGATGCGTGCATCCAAGTCGAGATGACCGCCCGCAACATTCTTCCAGGACAGATCCAGAGTTTTGCGTGGACCTGGCGGCGTTACGTTGTCGAGGGGATTGATCCAACGGCGGTCCGGATAAACCTTCAGCGAGCCCTCGTTCAATACCTCCTCGAAACCAACAACGCGGCTCATCTTGTAGGCTGTCTTAGCTGCCCTATCGAGAATTTCTCGCGTCCTCGCATCGGGTGCGAAAGGCTGGCCTTGGATGATACCGATCGAAGCTAGCATCCCCAGTGAATCCGACTCGGCGAGGTTAGTTCCCTCCGAGTCCACGAGTTCTTTGAGTTGCTCAAACGCGCGACCGTCGGCAACGGGCAACATACTCACCGGCACCCCTGATGCATCAGGAAACACCATCCGCTTGGCAGTCGCTTTCCCGTTCAATGGATAGATCTTCGCTTGCTCGATCAGTTCGACCGCAGGCTTCAAATTCTTCGGATCCTGATAAAAGCCACGCAGAAAAATAAATACGTTATTGGTTCCGGAGCGGTAAACGTAATAACCTTCAGGAACGGTTTCTTCATAGCCTGGCGGCAGGAGGAGAAACTTGCCACCCTTGCCAGCATCAGGGCCAGGCAAACCTACGTCGCCTTGGAATTTCCCACCATCGACAGGAATGGGCCGTTGCCAAAAGTCTAGCAAAATACCTTGCAACATCGGAGGCGCTTCAAACACCAGCGGACCATCCTTTCCAAGATCAACATAGCTCATTGCATAGATCACGTCAGAGTTCGGCGTAGTCACTAAGGTTTTCGCATCGAGTCTTTTCTTCCAAATCGGCAAGACGTTATAACCAGCACCGAAAGCATTCTCTGAACCGTTCTTCATGCCAAGCGTGTTGATCAGCGGCAGCGCCCAGAGATAGGTTTGGGTTGCTCGCTGAAACAACAATTCATCGCGCAGCATCTGCGCTGTTTCATTCCCAGGCCGATTTTCTGTGAACGGGGCGTTTGCTAATTGATCGAAGCGGGAATATTGTGCCAGCGTCACAGGGGCCATGACCGCGCAAGCGATCGAGATAGCAGCGAGTGCAAGGACATTGCGGAGTTTTCGCATTGACATTCGGCTCAAAAAAGATTGCTTGTGGCGAGGCCCAGCATGGAATCCAGCGGGCGGCCCTAATCACCGCCTCGGCTCGGTAAAATCAAAATGGTGATCACTTGATTCGTTCGATGTCTGGCAAAACCCACGAACGATCGAAGTAGGCTTGTGTCGGGCCATAGAGTCGGAAGTAAGAAAACCAACCTTTGCCTGGAAGCGTTTGGATCCAATTACTTTTTGGTTTTCCACTCGGAACGCTGGGGCCGAAGTAGAGGTCTACAGAACCGTCAGCATTCTTGACGATATCGTTGCGAGAAGAACGATCTGGTTGAACTCCGGTATCGACAAAGCAACGGGTTTCGTTGTCATAGACGGTGACCGACCAGAACTGGGCAACGGGCGCATCTTTGGGAACCTTGAGGTGATAAGTTTGGCTTCCGTCTAGCCAGTTGCCTTCGCTATCCTTAGCAGTTTCGAGATAAAGTTGACCGAACCCAACGGTTCTTCCCATCATACCTGTCGAAACACCAACCGCCTCGTAAAACCACGAAGATCGTTCATCGAATTGAGTGTGGTGCGGGGCTTCTTGGCTGGTCTCCTTCAGGAAAAGCGAGATGTCCCAATGCTTTCCGGGCCAAACGGTTGTCCCTTCAAAGCGTTTTTCGTAGGCGATCGTGCGGGCCATCAATTCTCCAGTTCGAGCCGCCTCCACGAGAATCTGTTTTTGCCTTGCGGTCGGAGTAAATGGTTTCCCCTTTTCGATGCCCAGTGGTTGCAACATTCCCATTACCATGCGATCACGCTCGTGAACAGGTTCTTCGTTGATGATTTTGGCGAGGCCCTCCCAGTAAGCAATGCCGCGCGGTTGCATACCGCTCCACTTGCGACCATTCGGGGAAACATGACGAGTCGCGGGCGGATTCGCTCGCTGGCTGTAAGGATAAATCTTCAAACCATCAATTAGCGCTCTCGCTTTGACGGGATCCGGATCGAGCGCGCGGTGCGCAGACCAGATGTTCACAGTAGGCGAACGGAATACGAAATAACCTTCCGGCTTTAGGTCAGGGTCGTCAGGACCGAGGATCAAGTACTTGCCTCCAGCGCCCTTGTCTGGTCCGGTTTGTCCGGAGTCGGTGATGGGGCGTTGCCAAAAATCAGTGAAGCCACCGGCAGTCGCGCCTGCGGGAATCTCAAGTACCAGTGGGCCAGTCTCCTTGAGATTGGGAAACGCCATGATGTAGGGCGTCGTCGCGTTCGCTGTCAGCAGGCCTAACTTGTCTTGAAAGGTAAGGTAATCAACGTAGTCGCACTTACCGGCCTCAAACTTGGTGAGGTGCTCGTTTTGCCATTGCTGCATAGCCATAAGTGGCAAGGCCCAGAGATAAGCCTGGCAGGCTCGCTGGTAGTCAATTTCATCAAAAACTTTTTCGACCACAGCCGCGCTGGGGTAGCCATTCTCTAGTTCGAGCTTGCCAGACCTAGTTTCGATACTACCGGTCGTAGGCAAATCTTGCGCATCAACAGTTTTCGATGCCAAAAGTAGTGTGACGGACATGGCGATTGCAGTGGTTCGGAGGGCCTTTTTCATGAATGGGCAACCCGTGGTCAGCAAGTGGACGAATCGAGGAAGCAAATACAGGTCCAAGAAATGTTTCCGTTTGATGCAAATCTTTGGCTCCTTGAATAACCCAGTTTCCTAGAGCGTCTGCTTTCGGTCAAGCCATTTCCGAGGATTGGCTTCGAATACGTTCAAAAGTTGAAGTGGTGGCTTGTTGAATTAGCCCTTTTAGCCACGCTTGTTCCATTCGATACGGGCAAGCCGAACACAAGGCCTGAACCTGCGCATGTCCTCCAGAAGCAATAACTGGCAAGCTTTTTTAATCCAATTCGTAAACACCGCGTGTGAATCGATCGAGTAGAATACTATCGAGACTTCGCGAAAAAGGGCGTTTTCCTCTGTAAACACCTTCCGAATCGATAAGCCCAATTCTTCGTCGAGCTTCGTCAAACCGCAAATCCAGATCGCGCAGCGATAAGGCCGCGGAGCACTCGTCTACAAACATTCGCCCAGACATAATCCGTCTTGCATCGAACCAAAATGCTAAAGTCATCATTGGATGAATAAGAACTTCTCCATCATCTAACCCTCTTTTTTTGAGTGGCGTCGGACATATAGCTCCATACTTCCCGGCAATTGCCGCGGAAAGAAGCGAATGGATCGACGAATTCTCCGGGATACAACTGGCGACCGCATCAAGATATAGCGACACCCCAAAATCACTCTTCATCCAGTCAAAGCAGCCAAGATATGCATCGTTCTTTCGATGTATTGATAAATTGACCAAGAAATCATCGATCGCAATACCTGCCTCGGTACCTAGCCCAATACACTGCAAGTAAACTGGCAGGTCTGATTTGATGGAGGCCAATAGTGTCAGAAAATCCTCTGCATAAGTTCCTAATCCTTCTTCATCACCTATTACCAGTGAGTCGACACCGGCATCTACCAAGATGATGGCGTCACACCCACATGTCCGCACAATCGCATCAATAGCTTCGAAATAATTTTGTACCCCTAAGGGGCCACTTGTTTTGAGATCATCAATAAGTTGGATCGCATAGATCGGTAGGCTTATATCGTGTTTCTTTCTAAACCAGTTAGATAGGTGATATTCTGGGAAATAATTCGCGGGAAACCCGAGAGTTTCATCGAAAGCATCGTTCTGAAATTCGGCCGCCAGAACTTTGAAAAACGTGTAGGGTTCGTCGATGGAGAACGAACACTTTTTTGCGAGTTCGCGTGTGAACGACAGGTTCGCAAAAATTGGATTCTTCCCTTCCTCAAGAAAATCAAAATACGTCGGTAGTCCCGCGAAAAGGTCATAGCCACCCCCCATCCCAAGTAATAGCGGGGAATGGAAACGGGACAAAATAGAGCCAGGTGTGTAATTCATTTTTGGAAATATCCTCCGACTCGCGGAATGTAGGGCCACACGATATCGTGGACTTAAGAACGGACCAACTTTTGGAAACGGAAATAGGAGTCTCTCGATGGCAACTACTCATCTAATTGCGCTAATTAGCAATCACTGCTACAAGGTTACGCCGGGTTCGCGTCGGGCGAAAGCGTCATATTCTCCGTGACAAAAAAGGGCAATTCAACTCAGGTCTTTTTGAAAGACGGATTCGTCGCTGCTGAAAAAACGATTTAAAGGGAAATGCATCATTTAATTATGCCGCTCCGCAGCCTACTGGTTTATCGGTAGTCATTCATGGCCATCCGAGGCTTACGTTGGACATCGATTTTTTGGTAGCCGCAAGCGATATAGAACAGACAATTGAAGCGGCTGCAATTGTTGGATTCGATGATATCTCGGGGGGGCACGCTTTTTCCATTCGATGCGAGCTAGCCGGCAAACAGAAATCCAATGCGAGTTCCCGTTGCACGTGGTTTGCAGTTCCCACGCGTCAGAACATCACGCACCTAGTTCGAATCCTACCCCCACTACTGCAAAACCACCTGTTTTCCCTGGAAAAACGAGGGTTCCGAGGCGACTCTGTCGACTCACTGGACGACTCACCAGGTTCGTCCCTCGGGAAGTGGTCGACAAGCTGATGAAGAAGGCAAACCCGGTTTGGAAAGTGATCCTGGGTCTGAGTCGCTACGGAGGGCTTCGAACGCCCTCGGAAACGCTCTCGCTAGGCTGGGAAGACATCGATTGGGAACTGAATCGGATGAGCATCCCGGAGCCAAAAGTCGAGCATCACGAAGGTCGTGGCATTCGTAGCTGCCCAATCTTCCCGGAGCTTCGACCGATCCTGGACGAAGCGTTCGAGATCTTCGGCGACAAGGTAACAATCCGAGATCGAGCGAACCTTGGGGTGCAGATGCGATGTGGTGATAAAGTCCGCGAACGCTTTCGGAATTCGAATCTCGTTACGTCCCGATTCCTTGAGGATGTTCGCCCATTGCCTTGAAAGTGTGCGTTCGGCCCCCGTTGCAATGTTGTATCTGTGCGATGGTTGCTCGGAGAGCCAGCCAAACGTACCGTCGAATCGATACGGGAACCCCATAAACCAATGCCCATGACGGGCGTACCCAAAGCGGTGAGCGGGAGCCGCCGATCACGCGGGTTTGTAATCATAGTTGTTTGGCAAAGCCCCGTTACCACCGTCGTTCGGCCTTCAATGTGCGGCGACATTTGGATTGTCTGGTGCAATCTGCTACTACGGTTTTGGGAGGGAATTGGTTTTCTCGAAATCGAGTTTGTATCATGCCGACGCTTTGAGAAATGGGACCAGCCATCCCTTGCCTTTGGAAAATTGCGAGAATAATAGCCAGGCAATCGACAATATAATCACAACTGCCGGCATCACCGCACCAGATGGCCCCATCACTTGCAAGCCCCCCGCAATCAGCATTGTGTACAGCATCTGAATCAATACCGCAACGAAACTAATTGTAAACAATAGAACAGATGAAGCCTTTCGCATCAGCAAGCAGATGCTTCCTGCAAGGCCAGTGCTCACGGAGATCGCGAAGACGAAGTAAATCCAACTCGGGGTTGAACGCGTCCACTCCTTTTGCTTCTCCGTCATGGACTCCATCATCGCCTCCTGTGCGAACACCTCAGATAAGAAGATGACGAATCCTATTAGATTCCACAGTAGTGCGACTGCTGCGATTACCCAAAACCACACGGGAACGGATAGTTTTTGTTGCTCGCTCAATTCCCTGCCCTCTTCTCTTTTCTATTTTCGGACCCCGTCCACCGATTCGCGGATCGGTGTGCCATAGATCGGTACGCCCATTACAGGAATAAGTTTATGCTCTTTGAGCTCCCTATGCGAGAGAGGAATCTCCCGAAGAACATTACACCACATGACACCTTCAAGGGAACAAACACGAGGTGAAGGTAACTGCGCAAGGGCGACCGAGCGTGGGAAGGAAGCTCGCGGCGTGTTGTGAAGTGCGTCGAAATCGAGATGATAGTTCGAATCCTACCGCCTCCACGGGGCGTGGATCGGTGCCAGACTGGGAGATGCGAAACCCAGTGTTTTGGCGACTCGCGCGACTCGAAAAACGACTCGATTTTCGGTGCACGACGCGAAATACAACGCCGCAGACGCCATGCACCGAGCCAGCATGGGCGCTACAGAACTCCAAAGGAACTGGCCAGAAATGCGAAAAACCCTGGGAAAACCAGAAGGTAGAAAGTAGAGCGGTCCTGCGGACAGGACTCGAACAATCTACAAATTCCCCGGGGAAACTCGCACTTCGACATCACGCGCGACGCGAAATCCGACGCGCGCCCACTGTGGAGAATTTCATTTGACTGAAGGGCTAAATGCGTATACACTTTGGTATCACATCTTTAGGGAGATACATCAATGCAAAAGATGCTAATTAAGCACGGTAACAGCTTGGCACTTGTAATCGATAAGCCGATTCTTGAACTCCTGCAGATTTCCCAGGACACTCCGCTGGAGATCAGCACCAATGGAGATTATTTGTTAGTGAAGCCTTGCCGGGATCCAGACCGAAAAAAGAGACTCAAACAAAGTCTTAAGACCATCAATGGGAAATTCGCAGACGATCTTCGCAAGTTGGCTGAGTGATGACTTCGATCGAGTTTCTTGAGCTTTCGGATATCCTTGAGATTCATGCCGATCAGATATTTCACTATGGCGGTACCATTGAAATTCGCGATGCAGGAATACTCGAATCGGCGATTGAGCAACCGAGGGCGACGTTTGGAGGGCAATTCCTGCACGCCTTTCCCTTCGAGATGGCTGCGGCGTATCTATTTCATATTGTCAACAACCATCCATTTGTCGACGGGAACAAAAGAACCGGAACCGTAGCAGCTCTCGTGTTTTTAGACTGGAATAATATCGATTTCAATTGCCCAGAGGGAGAGCTTGCGGATTTGATACTGGCCATCGCCACTGGAAATCGTACTAAGAAAGAGATTGCAGCAGTCTTTCAAGAACGATCATCTTGGAAATCGACCTAGGCAGTTCTGATTTCCGCGAGGTTCTCGGCAACAAAGATCCGCAAGTGGATCCAGTTCGCGAGGCAATTCATGCACGACGCGGTCGATTGGAAGATCATCGACGAGAACCCATTCCTTAAGGTAAAGACCCAAAAGAGTTCGGTGAAGGTCAACGAGTTTGTCCCGCACGAAGTGGTCGACAAGCTGATGAAGAAGGCCAATCCGGTCTGGCAAGTGATCCTGGGCCTGAGTCGCTACGGTGGGCTTCGCACGCCCTCGGAAACGCTATCGCTGCGTTGGGAAGACATCGATTGGGAAATGAATCGAATGAGCATTCCAGAGCCGAAGGTCGAGCACCACGAAGGCCGTGGCATTCGTAGCTGCCCGATCTTTCCCGAGCTTCGACCGATCCTGGACGAAGCGTTCGAGATCTTCGGCGACAAGAGTGAGTTTGTAGTCGCGGCTCCCCAATATCGAGCGGCAGCTAACACGGCGATGGGCTGGCTCAGTCGTTCTCGTGCTCAATGAAATGGTGCTCGTGCTCGTAATCGACGCGGTTGATTCGAGCACGAGCACGAAAATCCCAGTCAATATGCGAAACGGAACTCCGACGCGAGTTCCCGCTACATGTGGTTTGTTCTTGGCTTGGCAATTCACCACGCATCGCCAGCAGAGTTATCTGCTCGTTACCGAAGATGATTTCGCCAAGGCCGCCGGCGTTGCGAAGGTGATGGTGGAGGGGTGAGATATTGGTGGTGTGGGGAGGATGCAAGGACTTGGGCCTTTATCCCCCGATTCAATCGCTGGCCCTTTGCGGCTTTCAGTCCTGTATCCCAAAATGCCAAATCGAATCTCCGCTCACTTCACCCGCTCCAACTTGGACTGTTGCCATTGGCCGTTAAACGTGTCCGGCTTAGGAATGTAGATGCGCATGCCGCCTGACTCCACACACCAAAAACACTTCCAATGCCACGAGCCAATCAACTGCCTGATGATGATACGAGTGAGCCATTAGTCCGTCGATTGTGCGTCCCACTCAATCCGTTCGGCCCAATCGTCCATTTCGGATATAGCCCTGGCAAACGCAATCAATTGTTCGAGCGAACCCGCGCCGACCCAGCGAACAAACAATCCAATGTCTTTATCGGGCGACCAGTACATGTCGGACGGGTCATCGCCGAACACTATGATCGGTGTACCCCAAGGCTGGGTGATCCCACAGTAGTCGTCAACAGAGCATGCAAGTGCGTACAACCCCGCGTCGGGTGTTGGTTCGTTGCCAATCTCGCCGATCCAGCGGGGCACATCTTGTGTTCGTAGCAGGACGCGCGGTCCTCCAAGGCTGGACACATGCTGCATTGGCTTAGCCCGATAACTTGTTTTTATACGGATCAACGTCGATCAAGGCAAGACCTTGCCCTCTGAGTCTCGACCAATTGAAAGTACACATTTTTCATTTGTCGGACCCAAAAAGGACGGAACTGCTGAGAGCTATTGATCCTACCGTGGAGAATGCGAGAAACCTCGTCATAGCATTGGTTGGTACATCCGAATCAAGATTCGAATTACTTCTAAGTACAGCCAAATTAGAAAACCTGTGGTCTGTACCATTTTACCGAGAACCTGATTCAGTCTGGAGTAGCTTCGTAATCAAGGGGCTACAAGTTGGCATTGACGCACAGAGAATCATCTCTGAAACCAGCGATTGTTTGACACCCTTCGGACTAGCACCAAGAATATATGAGAAAGAAATCGAAGCTTGGAAAAAAAGTTTCGATGTCATCAGCCCCAAGATAAAATGGGTTGCAGAAGCCGCCTTACGGGAGGCTAAGGAACGGTTACGCGAATGGGAACGGAGTGAGCGACGAAAATAACGGCAATTCGGCTCACATAGTGTTCAAGGAGCAAGGGCGTTTTAATCCCTGGCAAAGAATGTCATTCGACCACCAAAAATTGGTTTACCATCCGCAATTCACCGTCCACGATTGACTTTCAGATCAAACTCAAAAAACCATCACAGAGTTTTGTGGTTGGTTTCCGCAAAACTTTTTCAGCAGTCATCTAATGAACCGGAACCACCAAAATCAAGCTGAAAGTGAAAATTAGTTCCTTCAACTCTCCATCATTTAGGAGAAATCCTATGGCATACGATCATTCGAGAAAGATTGGAAATCAGGGGGATATTGTGAAGCATGCCCTGCTTCATAACTGCGTTTTGCATTTGGTTCAGAAGCTCGCAAGTGACAGCTCATTCGTCTACGCCGAAAGCCATACCGGAAGGGCCTGCTAC
Organism: Pirellulaceae bacterium; assembly: GCA_044359485.1. Lineage (GTDB taxonomy): Bacteria > Planctomycetota > Planctomycetia > Pirellulales > Pirellulaceae > JAFLCP01. The sequence goes on from JBIKMB010000024.1 coordinate 12,747, forward strand.
ATTTTGCCGGAAGGTGGCGAGTGGAAGCATGGGCTTGGTCTACTTTCCTCTAAGACGAATGACGCACGTAGTGTTCACTCTCGCATCGAAGAGTACTTTCGATCATCGCTTTCCTCAAGGATGAAAGTGGGGCAGCAGTACTTTGGCTCTTCAAATATCGTATTTCGGTGTTTGCGCAGCACTTCACACAGGTTTCGGTTTGAGCTTCATGAAACGGACGTTCACGCTTACGACGACCTGAAGCGGTATTACGCACCTTGGCTCTCTGACATTTGTCTACACAACCACGATGGGTACGAAGGACTCTCTGGCCTAACATCAGCGACACTCGTTTTGATTGATCCCCCTAGCTTGGAAGTTCAGAAGATTGTTAATTGCATAAGGAGGCTGCAGGAGAAGAACATTTCGTATATCTGTTGGACCCCGAGAAACTCATCCTCCAATGGCAATAAGCAAGAAAGCCAAGCCCACGCTGAATTTGGACAGCGAATCGATTTGGGAAATCACATCGCAGTGAAGTGGGCAGAGCCGTCTGGTGCCGCTCAACACACGTTTGGTTGCGCGGTGTTGCAAAAGACATTGGAAACGTTGCCGTAGCTCATCCAAGCAGCTCAAGTAATCGGCTAAACGATCGGGCAACAGGGTATGTGTTCCCTTCCGAAGTCGAGCTGGAAAACGAATGCGATTTATCCCAGTAGTAGATGATTCCCTGATTAGGGAGGTTAAGGTCCATGATATAGATGTTGCCGCCAGGATCTTTGCCGATTGGGATAAACCCCGAGGGCATGTCTCGGCGTAATTCGGATAACCATTCCAAAATGCCAGGCTTCCGCCCCAGTCCGAAAAGGAAGTCCACTAGCACTTCCTCTTCGGCCACTGGTACGTGCAGGGCAGTTTCACGTGGCCTTCCGCCATTCGTTTTGCGCAGGAACTGTTTGTAATCCTCCGGCAAAGAAGCGCCGAGCTTCCGCTCAAGCCCCCGGATTTGAGCGGCGGTCAATGGAGAGCCAATGTTCTCGAAGTTTATGGCCATCAGGGAATCCTAGCATTTTTGATGATAGAAACAGCACCACGGTGGGTGAATCGCGCATGCAATAGAGCATCCATTTCCTGCATGGTTATCAAGTTCTCATGGTGATGCGACGTATTCGTGTCGAGTTTCCGTCCAAGAGGGGCGGCGTTATTTGCAGCCGTGAAGTCGGTGGTACGATTGCCCTTCATTTTGATGTTCGCCTCTTGACGGACCATGTTAGCCGCCTTGAAGTCGGGGTACCCACCGGGGTACGCAACGCGATTCTTGTATGCGTCTATGTAGACCCATGTTCCATCCGGCTTCACTTTTACTTTGCCACCGTTAGCAATCCAGTCCGCGACCGTCGGCGAGTGAGAGGGCTTGTTCGCAATGTCCGCCGGTGTCAAATCGCGTAGTTGCCGATTGTTCAGATTCTCGGCGATCCTCCCCGCTCTTACGGCACCGACGCCCTTAACGTTACCCTTCAGCAGTGCCTCGGCGGCTGCGGTGTCACCTCGATTGATTGCGCGGGCGATCTTTTGTGCGTTCGTCTTCCCAAGGCGAGTCGCGGGTGCCTCTTCCTTGACCGCCTTCAGTACGTCCTTATATGTACACTGGTTGTGCGCCCAAACACTCCATCCCCACTCGTCGCAGCCGACGAAGTAGGTATGGTAGTCCGCGACTCTGAGGTTGTAAACGGTTGCGATTTGCAGCGTGGAGTGGATCGCGTCGATGCGGAGCAATTGTCCATCGTATGAGATGAGTTGATCGCCTGCTTGTAGTTTTCGGGCTGGAACAAACGCTTCGCGAGCAGGAACATAGAAGGGATGTTCGTCGGTGGTGCCAATCTTTTGACCACTGATCTCTAGTTCGATGATCGGCGAGGTGCGTGTAAAGAGTTCTTCAACTCGCTTCAGCTCCAGCGGTCCATGGGGCTCATCGCCCCTGAGGTTGTAGACGGTGGTGATTTCGTTGAGGCTCGCGATCGATTCGATCGGAATCAAAGTCCGTTGGCTGCTAACGAGCAGATCACCCACGCGTAATTCACCCGCAGGGACAAAACGTTCTTGAGCAGGTACATAGAAAGGATGCTCAGCGGTGGTCTTGATGCTTTGGCCGTTGATGACCAATTCCATGACGGCAGCCGTACGGACAAATTTCTCTTCAACCCGCTTCAGCTCCAGCGGTCCCTGCGGATCAAACTCGCTGCGAGCTAAGACCCGATCCCCCTCCTGAATCTCTTCCATCGGACGACGGTGTCCTTCCAGGTCGACCACAAACGGCGTGCCAGCGGTGAAGCAAGCATTGGCCACGCTGGTTCAATCGACGTGTGTGATTGAAGCGATACGCTCGCAGGTGAAATCGGCGAGGTTATTGATGAAGAGGTGGATTGCCGAGTTCGCGTTAGCCATTAAAAACAACCACAACCTCGTTCAACGTGGCTTAGATCTCGTATCATCGAAGGAGCATCTTGAGACGTTGTTATGAATGCGTACAAATGTACGTAATAGGCTTGCGAGACTTGTGTTGCTTCATTGTCATGACTTCCTTCCGGCGGTCGACATTCTAGCGAACTGGTTACGCCGAGTACCGGCGCGATCAGGGGCGTACGAAGAGTGAGGTGGAATCGTCAGCTCGCTGATATGCCATTGTAGAAAACCTAGAACAGATGCGATCGTTTGCTAAGATCGGTCGCATTTTTTATGCGCGGAGAGTGCGACGGCAATTTGGACAAACACTTTTTCCACGACGTTCCTTTTCTCAGTCGACGTGTCCTGTGTGATCGAATCAACGCCCAGAGACTCTCTCCAATTTTTTCAACAACTCGACCAAACCGCCCAAATCAGGCCGAAATCTCTACAGTTACAATTCGGCCAAAAGTGCGATGATAATTCGGCCCGTAACACTTTTCAAAGTACAATGCCGTGTACGTCCGCTTGATTCGCGTCAATCAACCGTTTCGCATTACTGCCAGTTAGGATACTGCTTGCGCCAATTTTTACTTCAACTAACTGTCGTCTGATAATATTACGAACGGCTCGAAATCCTGCCTTTAGCTCAGTAGACGCTGGAATCCATTGTTTTGATTGCAAATCAATGGTTTTCTTCGGATACCATAGTGCGCCAGGCGCCAATTGAACTCTATTGTCCTTTTCGTAGCATCCTGGCAAATGAAGTGCCAGCCCTGGTCCTCCACGCGACAAATCAAGAAAGTACTTTCCCGCGTTTGGGCCCTCATCGATGCGCAGCATGAACGGAGGTTGAACCGAGAAAGAAGTGGACCAGATAAATGCGACACCTCTCTCCGCACAAAGTTGTTGCAATACGGTATCTACAGTTCTGCCTTCGAATGGAATAGGATCGCTGTACCGACTGTCGGGTAGAATACAATACTCGGGATGCTCAAGTATGGCGACTAATATCCGCCAGGTATCGTCCCATGTGCCAAAAAATCCAAAGTGTGCCAAGCTTCACCTTACTCGTTGAAAATGAACCGGAATTCCAGCTGCCTCATAAACTGCCTGTTTAATTGTCTCACGCGATTTGAAGGAAATGCCGTCTGCATTCGTTCGTGCAGCTTCGTATGCCATTTTTACTTCTCTAGTGGTCGTATCCATGACCCACACATCCGGCTCAAGGCTTACACCGTTGGCTTTGCCTGGTTGATGTTTAATGTTCTTTCCAGTGACAATTGCATCGTTAGGGAATTCTGCTGCCGCACGTTTCTTTAGCTGTTCAACCGTGGCATCATGGTCAAGATTCCCCGGTTTTCCCCTTTGATTCCTGAGTTTGGGTTGCGATGTCGCAGGGAAATTGTTAGCGGGGTCTCTCAGGTAAGTTCTAATTTGTCTCTTTTCCGATTGACTAAACTGCCGACCATTTCCAATGCTGGTCCACAGCCCTTTCGGGGTTTTTCCGCCATTAGCAGCAACCTTGGAAGCATATGCATTTGCAAATTGCTTAACTTCTTCCGGTGTACAAACATTATGCGCCCAAACACTCCAGCCCCACTCGTCGCAACCGACGAAGTAGGTATGGTAGTCCGCGACTCTGAGGTTGTAAACGGTTGCGATTTGCAGTGTGGAGTGGATCGCATCGATTCGGAGCAATTGTCCATCGTGCGAGATGAGTTGATCGCCCACTTGTAGTTCACGGGCAGGGACAAAGGCCTCGCGAGCGGGAACATAGAAAGGATGCTCTTCGGTGGTGCCAATCTTCTGACCACCGATCTCTAGTTCGATAATCGGCGAGGTGCGTGTAAAGAGTTCTTCAACTCGCTTCAGCTCCAGTGGTCCATGGGGCTCAAACTCATTGCGAGCTAACACCATCTCGCCCACTTGGATCTCTTCGATCGGCTTGCTAGTGCCCTCCAGGTCGACCACCAATGGCGTACCAGCAGTGAAGCAGGCTTTGGCAATGCTGGTTCAATCGACGTAAGTGATTCAAGCGATTAGCTCACAGGCCAATAGGATGGTAGTTGCCAATGCAGAAGTGGAATGACGAGTTCGAATCGGCAGAAGAGCTGAATCACAACACTAATCAACATGGCTCAAATTTGCGTATCATTAAAAGTGCAACTTGAATTGTTCTTAAACGCGTACAGTTGTACGTGCATGGCTAGCGAATTGATGTTGCTTCAGGGGCATGATTTTCTTCCGGCAATCGATATTCTAGCGAACCGGTTACACGAGTATCGGCGCGACGAGGGGCGTACGAAGAGTGAGGTGGAATCGTCAGCTCGTTAAGCGTTATCCTTTGAAAATCTAGAACAGACGCGATCGTTTTCTAAGAGCGGTCGCATTTTTATGCGCGCTGAGTGTGACGGCAATTTGGACAAACACTCATTCCACGACGTTCTTTTGTTCGAACGAAATGTCCAGCGAGATCGAATCAACGAACAGTGATTCTTTCCAGTTCTTTCAACAATTGGGCCAAACCGCCCAAATCAGGCCGAAAGCTCTACCGTTACAATTCGGCCAAAAGTACGAGAATAATTCGGCCCGTAACGCTTATGGACGCTTATCAACTACAATCCTATCCTTCGATCCTGTACTAAGTACCGTTGGGTCATTACGATAAAATTGATAAAGTAAATCTTCGAAGTTATGGCCCTTTGGTGGGGTGCAAGAGGATAGATCGCAATTGTGAAACGATACAAACTCTTTGAACTTTGCCTCCGAAAAATCAACTCGCACAAGTGCGTTTCGGTTGACTGGGAGATCATGGTAGATGCCGTTGAAAGTCACGTCCGTGAGTATGCCGCTGAATCGACAATCAATCAGCGTAGAATCGTTGAAACTGGTTCCCTTAAACTTGCAGTGATCGAAATTGCACAGCTCGAATTTTGGACAGCGAAAACTTTGGCGCGAAAAATCGCACTTCCTAAATAGACATTGCGAATAGACTCCACCACCGGCACCAATGGCGACAGCATCGAATACAACCTTGTCGAATAGGCAATTTTGAAAATCGCATCCAGAAATTCTCATGTTAAAAATTTTTGAATCGATAAATGTGCAGTTTTCGAACACACATCCTTCAAAACTTGAAAGTTCAAAGTTTGTATCCGTGAAGTCAAAATCTTCAAAATGTTGGCCTACTTCAGACGCACCTGTTGGCCAATTTTTTCCCCGATAATCAGTCTTCATTGTACTTTAGCTCCAGAATACTCCGGTTCCATTTGCAAAATGACCATTGTAACGATTCTGATGTGTTCCCCTCAACCAATCAGCTTTAGTTGTAAGTTCCCAATAATCCTTGGTCTTTGCATCGTAAATGTCAGGGCCGAACCTACCTCGTGGTGTAATCGAAAGTCCTAGGCTTTTAATCATTGGGTCGTCAGCCACCAACGTCTTGAATTCTGTGTCTACTTGTGTTCCCATGAATAACTTTTCCTTTCGTGCGGCAATTCTTAAGTGCTTTTCACGTTGAGCCACATCCGTTGCCGCAGCAGCTCTATTCTTAGATCTTTGGATCGAAGCCAGTTGGCGCTCAGTATATTTCGCCCTTTGGGCCGCTGTGTTCGCATGCTTCTGGAGCTGCGCGATGATTGTAGGGTGCCCTGACGAGCCTGCATCACCAAATATTCGTGTATGAGATTCCCGAAACTCGCGGCTATTTACAAGAGCTGGCCCACACTTCGCATTATGCGCCCAAACACTCCAGCCCCACTCGTCGCAGCCGACGAAGTAGGTATGGTAGTCAGTAACCCTAAGGTTGTAAACGGTTGCGATTTGCAGCGTGGATTGGATCGCGTCGATGCGGAGCAACTGTCCATCGTGCGAGATGAGTTGATCGCCCACTTGTAGTTCACGTGCGGGTACAAAGGCCTCGCGAGCAGGAACATAGAAGGGATGTTCGTCGGTGGTGCCAATCTTTTGACCACCGATCTCTAGTTCGATGATCGGCGAGGTGCGTGTAAAGAGTTCTTCAACTCGCTTCAGCTCAAGCGGTCCATTCGGCTCGAACTCATTGCGAGCCAACACCATCTCGCCCACTTCGATCTGTTCGATCGGCTTGCTATTGCCTTCCAGGTCCACCACCAGCGGCGTACCAGCAGTGAAGCAGGCTTTGGCATAGCGGTTGAGGAAGAAATTGCGACTAAAGCCCCCCACTGCACCGTGTAATGCGCCCTGCGTGGCACCGTGCCAAACATCCCCCCCAGCGGCGTACGATATTCCTCCACCAATAGCTGCTCCAGAAGCAGCGCCAATTGCCGCACTCTTGGCAGACTGCCTCAGGATTACATTGGTTTCGAGCTTCTTGATCGCACCACAAGCTTCAGCGGCTTGCACACCTGCCTTGCCAAACTTCAAGAGATCGCCTGCATACGGCAGGAGGGCTCCTGCTGCAGATATTCCGGCATTGAGAAAAGCTCCTTCACGGCCCATCAGACCTTCGCCGACATACCAAACTGCGTTTATACCGTCAGCGATTCCAGTTGGGTCAATGATTCCAACATAATTCAGAATCTCATGCGCAGGGTCGGCCCAAGAACGATACGCGGCTTCCTGACTTTCAACGGATAAAGCATAACGGCCTTCATGCCAAGAGCGTGTTGATTTCTGAAGTTCAGTTATTGGGTCGCTGTTGACTGTTCCCCGTTTATTTGCGGCAAAAACATACTCGGTTGCCATCCAACTTTTTGTGTTGGTAAATTCAGAACCGTCAAGTTGATTGAGGTGCCATGTCGCAGCTAGCTCGTCGGGGTGAGGTTGCTGCGAGCTATGGGTGGTGTTGACATGGCTTGCAATCAACTCTCCACGCGAATCAAACCACTTGAAAGATTGGATCTCATTTCCAAGATCTGGGTCCATATCGAACTGTAGAACTGGCTTTTGTCCCTGATAGATGGTGCCTATCTGCGTCGTAGATTTATCGACGACGTCCGTATTGGTGACTATCAATCGACCCATTGGATCGTATAGGTAGGAAGTAATAACTGCTGGACTAGTTGACGATTGAGTATACGTCTGGGTTTCTAAGAGGCGATTTTCGTTGTCGTAAGTGAAGGTCTCTTTTGAGATGTGTGGTACGAGCTTAAATCCATCTACAGCGACTTGACCGGATAGGCTTTCAAGCCTCAGTTTCAACACACTATCTGCATCAAGCTGTACCGTAGCAATTGGAAACCAAGGGTGCCCATCGCTATGAGTCTCATTGCCTGGAACGCTAGTGAAGTTGACCGTGATTTCCGCTTGATCCTCTTCCATAAACTCGGAGGATCGGCGCAAAAAGCCGGTTCTTTCATCTAAAGTAAGGGCCTTAAATAGGTTGGCACGGGTAGCCCGCGTTACTGAGTCGCTAACGGTAAATCGGTAGCTTCCAGTTCCCAGATTTGAGTTTTCCTGCCATGTGGCCCAGACGTCGTAGACCCCTGCCGTGGTCTGTTCAAATTCGATAGTTGCGGATTCCCCGTCGATCCATCCAACGGCACGGGTTTGGCTATTGAGGTAGCGACCTGCTTCAGTACCTTGAGAATTAGGGTAAGTAACTCTTGCGGTAGCCGAGTCATCTACATATTGAGTTTGAATACGTGAGGTTCGTTCAACAAGATTACCCTCTCCATCGTATTTGTAATTGAAGAACTCGTCTTGGGGTACTCTATCGCCCGGAGCTTTCGAAGGAGCGACAATTGTGGTTGGAGCCCATCCTGTACCGGGATAGCTTTTAGTTTGGCTCTGAAGAAGATTCTGTGAATCGTACTGCAATGTGACAACATCATGATACGAATCATCGTCGTTGGACAAGTTTATGTTGCGAGTTGTTTTCTTTAAGAGGCCATTCGAAAGATATTCATTGGTAATGTTTGCTGTTTCCGTCTTGATAGAAGAAGAAGCAGCATCGTATCGCGCAAAGTTGTAGTTGACTGCATAAATCGTTCCATCGGAATGGTAGCTGTAGTTTGTGTTCAGATGATGGGTAAGAATCGTCGCATTCTTTTCAGATCTTACAGAGGAGAGTAACGTGTCTGCGTTGTAAGTGTAGGTCGCACGCATGTCCCGTGGTGTATACCCACCGATCCACTTCTCTTCTTGAGATTGGCTAAATTGAACTGACTGCGTTACAGCACGTCCCAATCCATCGTAAACAAGCTCCTCAGAAAATAGCGATTCATTTGTGGGAATCGACTCTGTAAGCTGACGATTGTCGATAGTCAGGCTTTGTGATTGAATTAGTCCATTCGGCAGGACGTCTCGCTGAGCAATCTGTCGGATCTTTGGGGCGTTTTTCGCACCGAACATCGTAATGCTACCCCGGTCACGCCCAAGGCTATCGAATAGAGTGTCTACATTTGCGACATAATCCTTTCGAAACGACGCTGAGTCTTCCCATGTACCAGCCGCCGACAATAGAGTACCATTCGAACGAAGTGTACGAGTTTCGATATACTTCTCGTTCCCCTTTTCCGCGATCTTTGTGATCATCGGACGCGCGGTCAAGTCATAGGGAGATAGACCGGTAGGGTCAAAGGTTGTCGTCGTTTTCCAGCCATTACGGTTGGTGTACGTAGTTGTCGGTCCCGCGTAGTTCCAAGAAGCAAAAACGATATCTCGATCAGAAGCAGAGAATCCCTTTGCGTAGGATTCACTCGCTAAAGGGCGGCCAAGCTGATCGAAGTCGTAACGGTTCCACTGACCAAGATCGTCCTCCATCAGAACCACATTGTTGGATGAATCATAACGATAGCTAGCAGACTTCTGTCCCGGCAACAGCTGCTGGAGTGTACGGCCTAAGTCGTCGTAACGATATTGGACTGTTTGCATTTGACCATTGACATCAGCGCTATCACCCTTAGGAGCACTTGTCGTCAAAACATTACCTAATTCGTCGTAATTGGTGCGAGCACGAATTACAAATCCCATATCGATCAATGAATTCCCCTGAACGTTGTCGGGAGAATCGATGTTCGACGTCCGAACGGCGCTAACAAGTGTCTGTCCCGCTGTATTGGTTGCGATTCGAGACACGCGAATAGCATCATAGGCAGTGTTGAATTGAAAACTTCCAGATGCGTTCCCCGCAATCGATGATCGTGTCGTTGTTGCGACAAGCTGATTGTCTGGTTGATACGTGTAGGTTGCCAACGTGGTAGGTGTGTTACCAAATAGCGATGCTAGGTTACCATTGGATAAATAATCAGGATCAGGTTGTTGCACATAAACGGGATTCCCTATCGAGTCGAATTTCGTGCGGGTACCTCGATTCTTCGCATCCGTAGGAGATTGCAGGCTATTTTGTACCGGGTATTGAACGATGTTCCAGCCATCTGTCCCTGTGTCGTTGCCACTGAAATAGTCAGTAAACGTCACAAGTAACTGACTGCTTGACCAAACCATGGTAGAACGAAGTCGTCCCAGTTGATCGTAGCTGTGTTCGGTCATAGTGCCCCCTGCGATGTCTGGGCTCTTCTGGAGTTCTGCAATCAACTGACCCTGCGAGTCATATTCAAAAAAAGTTTCTGCTCCAAGTGCTGACAAAGTCTTGACAACTTGCCCAGCACCGTTAGTCCATTGGGTGGTGGAGAGTTTCGTTCGGTCCGTACTTACTGTCTTAATAAGCCCACCTTCATAAGTGGACGATGAAGTTGCCGGTGCAGTGCCTGATTCCCGACCTGACGTGACCCATACCGATGGCGGTGCTGCCCCTAGAGTCTGTGCTTGACTGGCATTAGGTTTCCACAAAGCCTCAATTTTCGTGTCGTATTGACTTAGCGGGTCGACAACGTAATGGGTTGCGTTTTTGTCGTCATAGTAAAACGCAGTAGTAAGTATCTCGTTGTTCTTGTACGGATTGCGTCGAGTTTCTGTCTGGGCGAGTACTCGTCCTGACGGATCATATCGGTAATCGATTTCTGCTCCGAATGTCGGTGACGTACCAATTCCTGAGGTGGTTGTTTTGATCAATTGCCCCAGTGAGTCGTAGTTGAAAACAGAATAGCGTCGATTGCTTTCTGTCGTTGCCAGCGTGTTACCAGAAGCGTCATAATCAACCTTGGTTACTTGATTTGTTGTATTCCAGCCAGATCCATTCCAGCCTACGTTGATTTTTTCAGTGATTGTTGTCGGAAGTGCAACGCGCGGATCGGCGTAGGTGTAGGTCGTTGTTGCTCCGGTGAGTAAGTTCTTTTCTTCTACAACTCTACCGAACTTATCGCTGGTCGTTTCGCTAATCGCTTTACCAGAGAAGTTGAGCGTAATCACATCGGAAAGGATCGAGTGCGGTCCATTCGAAACACCGCCGACTACCTCCCACGACTTTCCAGTCGTTGGGTCATAAAAGTATTGGATTTGTGATACTTGGCCACCACTTCGAGTTTCATCCATTATCGAACCGTCGGAATAGTACTGATAAGCAGTGTTCACGCTGACCGATACATTTCCATTGGTATAAACAGAAGGGTAAGAGGCCCCCTGAGCTTCCGTTTTTGAGACCAACTGACCAGCATTGTTGTAAACAAACGAATGTACGACACCTTCCTTGTTCTCCTGACGAACGAGATTTCCGACTGAGTTGTACTGGAATTGGTCGTGAGAAATGGTCGTTAGCTGAATTGTCGGGGTAGCTGAAATGCTTTGCAAGCTGAAAGTGTTCGATTGTACGAGCGTAGCATTCAATTGCCCGAATGCGTCAAAATTGTAATCGACAATACTCACGATTTGATTCGACTTGTTCTTAACCGTTTCCTTATCGACGAAACCATGGTTGTCGTAATCGTAGGTTGTTGATGTTTCCAGTGGTGTGCCCACTCCGTCCACTCTAGTGACCAATCGGCGTCCGGCATACACGTAGGAAGTTTTCGTGCCGTCCGGTGAAGTCTTTGTTTTGACAAAGCCGTTTGTGTCATATTCAAAACTTTCGATAACGTCACCAAGTGTTTGGTCTTCAACTGAGAACATGGAGAGAAGTTGTGATTGCTGCGGAAGAGGATCTCTTAGCCCACGTACCGTTTGCGAGGAGGTCATTTGGCCATCATTTCGATACTCGAAGTAAGTGTCTCCCTGGTGTACTGGGCCACCATTAATCTTCGTGGTAGTGCCTTGGATTTTGGGATGAGACGTTATATGAACCAAACGGGAATGCGCAGCTCCAGTCTCGTCATCGGTTTCGTAGTCAAAGTACGTGAGTCCCTGCGGAGTCATCGTAATGACTAGATTTCCACGAAAATCGTCGATGTCATACCGGGAAGTTGGATCGTTATCGTTTGCTGGGTCGGTCAAACTTCCAATCGTTACCGGTATTTGGTAGTCATACCAATAGTATGATTCCTGGCCTTGAGGAGAGATGGAACGTCTGACATCGCCAAGTGGTGTGTAGTACCACTTTTCCGACATTGCTTCAACACCTGTCGTTGTGTACTTCTTTTCCTGAATCAGGCCATCGACCGTATAGCGGTATTCGATTTCGTCAACGATCGTGCCTGCATTCTGACCTTGCGCGTTCGATGGGGAATACTTGAGAAGATCGGTCGTCGTTTGCGTGACCGTAGCGTAAAAGACAGAAGGGGTGGTGGCGATATCTGCAATGGTTGAGATCGCCGACTTTATGGAATGCGGAACAAGTCCTGGAGAAGTGGTTGTCCATTCATTACCAGCTTGGATTTTGCTCAGGAATCCGTTGGTGTATTGAAAGGTCGTTATAGCGTCCTGTTTTGGAGGTGAAACACGTTGGTCCATCCATGCATCTGAGGTAAGTTGCCCCTGCAAATTATATCCAAACAGCCTTGCCGTCTGAACATTAGTGGGCGTTGAGCCGGGTGTCAGATTTCGGATCTCTTGGATCTTACCGGCGACATACACAAAGCTAACCTGATAGCCTGTGTCGCGATAAATTCTGGTGACATGATTCAATGGATCATATTCCAGCTTCGTTTCGACTTTATCCGATGAAAAAATCGACTTCAGCCTTGATGGATTTCCATTGCCAGGTTGTTCCCACGTAAAGTTGAGACCACGGCGCATGACATCCGCATTCCATGTGAGTGGAATATACTCAACTCCCGGTGGCTCGATTCGAATGAGGTTGAAGATGTCACTCGTAGTATCCACTTTTCTGAAAATGTATTCAGTTCCATCTTTCAGTTTGTAGGCAATCTCTAGGCCTTTATCTCGGCTAGTCATGATTCCCGATTCACCAGCTTGCCGGTAAGAGGTTCCAATTCCCAAGGAGCCATATTCGATACTCTGAATGGTACCTTCGTACTCGGTTTGCGTTGACCATTCACTGGCATTGAATAAGGCAGGAGGATTACCGGGAAAATGCAGCAGGAAACGATCGTCGAGTTTTTTGTTGTTGACACCACCCGCTAGATCAAAACCCTTGGAAAGTGTCAACGTTGGCATTCCTGCCAAGGACCAGCCTGCACCGAAGTTAGAATTATGGTCAACCACAACCACGGGTGATTGGCCACGTGCGACCTGAATCTCTACCACCGGTAGGTTGTCGGCACCGACTGCGTATTCCGCTATGGTTTCGATTTCCCAAGAATAAAGGCCCGTTTTCGTTGGGACTCGTTCTGGTCGTAGGGCAACGAGTATTTCTGGTTGCGAAAGAAGCGTTGCGGCAACTGGAACGTTGGTTTCGATTAAGCCTTGATCATCGTACCACTTCAGTTTGAACGTCAAGCTAGTTAGAACTTGGTCCGATGACTTTTTTAACTTCGCAATGACAAAGTTGTTGGTTTGCTCTGAGGGGGAGGCTGCTGGCACTGTGGAAGAATCGTAGATCAGACCACCTAGGGCCATTTCGGACGTTCCGCCACTGCCATCCAGAATCAATTCATGTGAACGAAGTAGCGTGCCATTGAAGAGATTGACGCTCGCATCGCCAATCGTATCGTATTGAAAGGCTGCATCGAGCGTAGGAACCGTTGCTGTGACCTCGAACCGGTTGGGTTGGGTTTCCTTCGTCTCTGCTTTGTATCGCTCCAGAATGCTGGGGGAGACTTTTCTGATCCATGGGGTCGTTTCGATAAGCGGAATCGAGCTTTGATTTCGCCAAAGGCTAGTGGTCTTATCCACTTGTGGCACAACCTCAAGATCAAGCTTCCAAGTAAAGTCGATTAGAATTGGTTGGTTGTTTGCATCTCTCACTGGTGCTCCAGTGGAGTCCAGCTTGGGTATCTTCGTCCCGTCTGTAAGAACGACCGTAAACAACAACTTGCTGGGATAATTACTTGCCGTAGCTTCGGCATCTACGGTGTTTTCAATGAGCAACAGCGGGTTAAGGCCGGTCGCGTTCTGGGTGGCCGAGAGGATTAGGTCTTTTTCTATCTGTAGATTACTGAGTTTTCCGATAGGGACTCTGATTTGGCTCGGCAGCGGGTCCGCTGTTGTGCCGGTCTTTACAAGGTTCTCGGTGCCGTAAATGACGTCTACGATTCTCAGTTTTGACAGTTCTTCTTGTCCGTCGAGGTCGGTATATAGTGACTTCAGATCTACTTGCAAAGTCGAGTTGCGTTCGATGAAGATCTGATCTATTTGGTCTGCATTGGAACTTTGTCTTAGGAAAGATCCACGCACTGTGGGAAGCGTATTTGAGACTGCAAGTGTTATGGGAGTACTGGCGAACTTTTCAGTCGTAGCTGCTACCGGGCTGCTACTGATGGCTTGCTTGGAGACTAGATGCGCAGAAAAACCTTCAATTCCCGTGAAGCGATAGATGTTTCCTAAACCATCTAACTCAGGTTTAAGTCGATTGGCTTCACGGCTGGATAGATTACTATTTGGGGTGTAAGTCAGCGAGTTATTGCCGTTCACGGTTACCGTTCCATAGGTTAGTTGAACCGTGGAACCGGTAGTGACAAGATTTCCGCTCAAATCCGAAATCGTAACGCCGACATCGCGGGCTTTGTTGAAGTCAAAGGATGGGAACGGGAAAAAGGTGAAGGGTTGATTGTGCGGGATGACCCAATCCGCTTTCACTGCGGATTTGGCCAACTCTTGCTTGAGAAGCTCTTCATCGATCGCTTGATCGGGTGCAGGTGGTTCAAAGGTTGGGCAACCCGAGGGTTGTGGCTGGCCCGGCGGTGGTGGGAGCATTTGTTTAGTGAAAACCAACCATTTCAAAAGTATGATGTCGCCCTGCTCGTGAATCTGATACTCATCCCAGACCTCACCTGTCTCATCAATGAGATGTCCATCTGGCATCTCAATGAATTGACTGATCTTGCTGATTTCGTAACTTGCAACGGTTCGACCATGCGGTTTCGTGTAAACTCGAATCCCATTGATTTCATAGGCAAACGTATATCCTGCAGGCTCCTGCCCAGAGAATTGCATAGTAGGCGGTGGCGCAAGCGGGTCTCCTGCAACAGGGCGACACGCTGCTGCGTTGGCTTGATGAACGGGAATAGCCGCATTCTGAGATTGCGGGAGATTCACCGGACGGCCTGAGGACGAAACACTCACAGGAGCAACTTGGATATTGCGAGCTGCCTCCTGTTGTGGCTGGTAGTTGACGACCAATCGCCCAACATCGGACGTGGACATTAGACTGAATGTCGTGGTAGATGGGCTGAAATGGTTCGTCGGACTAGCCATGATTTCCGTGGAACTCATAGTAACTGTCACTGGAACATCGACTGGATTGGATAGTCGAATTTCAAAGTGCCAAGCTTGATCATCCAACCGCAGCGGTGGGCTAATTTGTAGATTGGCCACATCATCGTTCCTGATGGTGCCCACGCCCGAGCGAAGTCGGATACCTGCTCCCGACAATGCCAGTGGATCTACCGGTTCCAAAGAAAGCGATTCATCCAGCTCGACTTTATTGTCCGAGAGAAGGGGAACCTGGAACGTGAGCGTCTCACCCGATGTACCTGAGAAGCTCAAAGTACGTGTCGTCTGCTGATAATCTTCCCCTGCGATGGCTGTTCCGTTTTTGGTCTTCAAATCAATGGTCAGTGGATTGCCATTGTTGTTCAGCAACTGAACTTGGAACTCGATGTAACCTGCACTGTTGCTTTCCGAAGCGATCACATCACTGATCGCCAAGGTTGGACCATCATCATCGACGATCGTTACTTTGCCAGAGACCACCGAGATAAAACTACTCCAGTCACTTCGGTTCGTCAGGGTGGCTGCAATTTGCACGACCTCATCGGTTTCCAGCGTGTTGTCCCCAACAATCGAAACGACATTGCTGCTCTGGGTGCCAATGGTACCCGGCAATGTTAGTGTCGAAGTGGTAACGGAGTAATCGCTGCCTAGCGTGGCATTGCTGCTGGTGACCTGCAGCGTAAGTGGCAAACTGGTATCCACAGGATTGGGCCATACCGTGAAGCCACTAGAAACAGACGTCGATCCGCTATGGAGTTCCGTCTTGGAAACTTCCGAAATGTAAATCGTGGTGCGATCATCATTTTGAATCGTACCAACCAAAGTGGCAGGTACTGAAATCCTGGATACCATTTCAGGAGCCACACCCAAATTGGTACCGGTCGTTACCGAAAGGCTTTCATGGCGTTCGACCTTTTGGTCCTGAAGTGTGATCGCTTCGATGTACTGCTTTTCACCCTGTGTCCCAACAAAATTCAATACGCCACTGGAAGCGATGTAATCGTTATCGGCGAGTGTTGCCAAATCTCCCGAAGCACCTAGGCTCCAGGGTAATTGCAAACCACCTTGCACGTTTCCTTGAAGCGTGACAGTGTAACGCATCGATTCCCCTTCGACGGCAGTGACCGCAGTGGTCGTTAGAGATGCCGTATCGTTATCGACGATGGTCGAAGTGACACTGGAAACCAGTTTACGTACTTGAGCCGAAGGACTCAGTATGGAAACCGTAAAGGCTTCGTTGGGTTCAACCACCGTGTCACTGGCAACGGAAATGGTGAAGGAAGCTGAGGTAGCCCCAGGTTCCAAAACCACTTTGCCCATGGGGAATGCGTCACTACCAAAATCCGTAGGTGTGATACGAGAGTTCGGTGAAGGATTGACGACAAAATAGATTTCATGACGATCCGCAACGTTCCCCCCTCGGGTAATCGTATAGGTGAATTGACTCCCAATACCGGATGCATCTTCGGTTAACGAGGCATTAGCCGTGCTCAGCGAAATCGTCGTTTCTAACTCCACAGCACCGATGTCATTATTGCTGGGGAGTCCTCTCGCATCGGTTAGGACGTTGACCACGGCACCTCTTGCATGGGGTTGTGGGAATTTGCGTTCTTTGACGGTCAGCGTGTTACCTTTCTTGGCAATGACTTCCAGTGTTTCGGTACCGATTTGAACGAAGAACGGTGTGGCAGGTAGCGTTGCTGCCTCGGTCACTTTGATCACTTTGAAATCGCGCTGAAACCCAGCAAACTCGGTGGTTTCACTTTCGGCAACAGTCACTTCATGCAGCAGTCGTAAGGCCGCATTGCCCGCATTGATTGCAGGACTGTTAGACTGCAGGGCATGAGTTGGAACTGTTCCCAGTCCAAGTGCTAATGGCTGCAGTTTAGGGTCGATGGCCGTGTAGCCACTCCCCGTCTGATCGCCTGTTTGCCAGAATCCGTCCAAACGAACACTTTGATAAGGAGAATGGGAGAGTGGATTGGTACGCTGGACCGTAAAGGTCGAACCCGACTGGCTTGTCGCGGTCATCGTTTCATTGCCAATACGCAAGGAGAACGGAAACGCGGGCAGATTCTGAGTATTGCTGAGTGAAATCGTTGTCGAAGTGGACGAAACAAAACTCGTGAGCATTACATCGGAAGAAGTGAGGCCAATGATGTTGCTGCCAAGTGAAGTGAATGTTCCTTTAATGTCGGTCTGGCCATAGGCCTGATTCGCGATGATGGAATTACCAACCTTAGCTTTACCTACGTTATGGATACCAGCTCCGGCGGCGGATTGGTTGTAGGCCAAGGTTGTATTTCGCAGCTCTATCTCACCGGCAGTTGCATTGTAGATCGCTCCCCCTTTGCCTGTGGCTGAGTTGGCGGAGAACGTGGTGTAGGACAAAATGGTCTGACCACCCAGTGACGCTAAAGCACCACCATCGGTGGAGGCTGTGTTATTCATAAAGGTGGACTGGGCAATAGTCAATGTACCACCGGTGATCGCAATGGCTCCACCGCTACTCGCAGAGTTGGCACTAAAGATGGTTCGGTTGATTTCTGTGGAACCACCCGTGATCAGCATCGCTCCACCTTGGACTGACGAGTTAGCACCGGTTAAGGTAAGAGAGTCTAGTTTAAGACGTGCATTGGGTAGGACCTTGAAGATACGCTGGCCGTTGCCATGCACAATGGTACCGCTGGGAGATGTACCGATAAGAGTAATATCACCCCGAATTTCCAATTCCGAAGTCAGCGTATAGGTCGCTCCCGAGAGCCGAATCTCCACGGGCTGTGACAGGGCATTGGCTTCCATGATGGCGGCACGTAGAGAAACTGCACCTGGGACGCTGGTGGTGACAAGGCCATCGCCGGGTGACAAATCGGCCAAATCCGAAGTGGTGTTAACGACAAAACGTGAGGTGGCATTCGAACCGATTTCAGGAGTCGCATAAATCGGATCGGTAGCCTTCTTAAGGCGATTCCACTGATTTTGATCTACGAGTAAAACGAGATTGGTTCCGGTGGCGTACGCAGATCCAACGTTTCCATCGAGATTACGCACGGTTTGCAAGGTGGCCGTTCCATCGCTGTTTCGAACCACAGCATCCACGCGAATCCGTTCATTTCCTAAAGCAGCAAAAAATGGAGTCGCAGGAAACTCGGTCAGAGCGCCAACGGTCATCGACGTTTGCGAAGCCTGAGTAACAGGTGTAGTTAACGACGTGTAGACCCCAGCCAGTGCGATGGGTCGTGAAGCACTACCAAAGTGGAGGAAGGTGCCTGCTTGATGAGAGGCTGGGAGTGTTCCGTTGGTTCCACGTTCCACCACAACGAGGCCAGAGCTCGAATGGAAGCCTCGAACTTGCATTTGTTCTTGTTCAACTTGGATCGTACTGCCGATTTCCAGTTCAGAACTGCCAACTTGAATGAGAGTCCCGCTGGCGGCTTTCATCCCTGAGATAATCGGGTTTGCGGTTGTTCCATGAATTCCACGCTGCACTCGCAGGATACCGTAGCCTAGATCTTCGAGAATCAAAAGCCGTTCATTGCCCACCATCGCAATGGCGGGGAAGGACTTAATGGTAGAACTATCGCGTACGAGCAAGTATTGATCGTCGGCATCGACAGAGCTTCCGAAATTGAACGAGCCGGAAAGAGGATGATCAATCGCTTTAGTACCGTTTGCTCCACGAGTCACAATCATCGCATCATCAAAAACAGCCGATACAATCATCGATTCGCCATCGCGCGTGACAATGGAACCTGCCGTAATCGTAGCATCAACGGTTGGATCTAAGGCCAGGACCACCCCCGCTTCGACCATTTTGCCAACGCTATGATTCTTCGTTGGCGAGCCGAACGCACCCCGTGAAATGATTCGAAGCTTGCTGGCATCCGATGGTACTCGAATCACCGAGAAGATTTCTCCATCGATAGCGACATAGTCTTCAAAGGCCGCTGGAGGCGAATCCACCATAATGTACTGTGACTGGGCGTTGATTTCGGCAGTCAGAGTTGCCTTCCAAGGGCGATAGAGCGGGGACGCTTTTCCAAGATTGTTTCCAAGCGTCACCGACATGATCACTTCGGTATTGAGAGTGAGTTCCGTGCTGGCACGACGCAAGGGAGGATGCGTGGTACGCGTGCTACCGAATTGGCCACGTTGAACTTGAACGATACCCGTTTCAGCATTGACTGCTGTAACGTTCATCAATTCACCGCCGACAGCGACGATAAACGGAACAGGTGGCAAAGGAGACTTCAAAGTTACACTAAAGGAAGTGTCTGTTGCATCTGCCGAGATAAGAGTTCCTAAGGTGACACGGCTATTGGCTTGATGCGGTTTCTTCTCCGTTCCCTGTAAACCGCGTTCGATCACGTAACTTTGAGTTGCACTTGAATATTGAACAAGACGAATAATCTCTTGATCCAACTTGGCAAAAGCTGGAAGCGATAGTGAAAGCCCCGTTTCTTTGAGGAAAAGTGTGGTCGACTCAGAATCCAGTGTTGTAGAAAGTGTGTAGTTTCCACTTACCGTGCTGGTGGAGAGGAAAACATCAAAACTTGGATGATAGTCGGCAGCTAAACCGCTTTGCAGCGGAGTTGATTGAACGGTAGGTGCTGCAAGTTTAGCAGCAGGGCTATCTACATTCGGGATATGCGTGTAGAGGGTAGTGGCTGCTTGAGTAAGAGCTTGGATCTTGGCATCAATTGAATCTTGAAGTTTCGAGAAAACGACGACTTTGGAAAGATGGGGATGTGTGACTCCACTGTCGCGAGTGACGCGTAAGTAGTTCCCCAGGACTTCCGTGACGGCCATTTCTTCCCAGAGCAACTCATTGTCGATGACATATGATACTTTGACACTGAATGGTAATGGGGGTAGCCGAGAGCTGTCCGCAACTTGAAGAAGGTCTGCTGTTGCCGTTAGACCACCTGGAGCAAGGAGCGTGGTGGCAGATTTTTCGATTTGGTTTTCTGCTCCAACCACGTCAGTCGATTTCCAAAGTCCCGAGGCATTGATCTTCGCCGTGACTTTACCGGTATGAGCCACCGCCGTCGTACCATCGATACCTCGCTCCACGGTCAATAAAGAACCGCTTACGCTTGTGACTCGCATCGTTTCGGAAACGGTAATTGAATTGCCTGCTGGATCGATTTGGGTATGCGAAACTTTGATCTTGAAAGGAAGATGTGCGGAGGTGGGATTCTGGAACGGGAAAAAGGGAGCGACGATATTAGGCGTCCAGTACAACGTCGAGGCTAACGTTTTTTCTAGTGTGGGTAGATAGGAATCCAGCTCAATGGTCGTTGCCGTCGAAGAAATGGTACCGAGGATCGGGATGGCTTGTACTTTATCTTGATCGACTACATTGTTACCGCCCGATTGGACTTGCCCCATGATGGCTTTGTCGGAGCCATCAGCGATAACGGAGTTCGAGAGATAGAGCGTTTCCGTGATCGATTTCCATACCGGAATTACCCCCGTCGATTCTTTCGGAACGGGATTGAGTTGTAAGAAACTGCCCGAAGGCGTAAGGACTTTACCAGGAAAATCCTCACGCAGCATTTCTGTAAAAATGGCAGCGGTTTCTGCACGGTGATTTCCCACCAGCGTAGACGATTCGATCACCGTAGGACGTACATAAGGATGGATTTGACTATGGATCACTCCGCCGTAGTTCACGATATCCGAGGACGTACCACCTACACCCGAAAAGTTATCGGAAAAGGTCGAGTTGGCAATCGTCAAGCTACCTGAGATGCCATGAACCAGAGCTCCAGTATCATGGGACTCGATTTCAGTGTTCTGGCGGCCACGTTCTACGGCCACCCAGTTGGTTCCGGGGATAATCGACGTGGCTCGCATCACTTCATTATCGATGACAATGTCGAGTGGGAATTTGTTGTTGCCCAGTGTGTCGAGTTCGCGAAGGCCGATGTAATCGACCAGTTCGAGCGGAGTGGTTACAGAATGGGTTTGCCCTGCAGTTCGTTCTACTTGTACGGTTCCCTTCACTCGATCGATCGCAACGATCCGCATCACCTCCGAATTGAGTCGTACATTGATCGGAAGAGGCAAAGGAAGCAGAGAGTCTACATTGTTAACATGGAGAGACGTTTGGGATGTGTTGACTGCCGCATACAGTTCGATCTTCGATGCAAGACGTCCCAAAAGTACGTTTTGGCCGCGATGATAGATGCCACCACCAAAGCCGGAGCTAGCATAGGGTGTGAAGTTTTCTAGGAAGAGCGAGTTATAAACTTCGACAGTACCCGAATCATTTCGTACGCCGCCGCCGGTGGTTACTGCCCAGTTCCCTTGGAAGTTAGAGTTCGAAATGATGAGGTGAGCATTCAGGCCGTAATTGTAGACGCCACCTGCGTCGTGAACCCCTTCATTCTTGGAAACGGTAGAGCTCTCGATCTTAGTAATACCGTTTTCGTTGTAGATACCGGCACCCGCTGTGAGCGGGTAAATATCGAGATTGTTTTCACTCACCGAACTGCGAATCACATCGAGCTTGCCTGGAGTTAGGTTATAGATACCAGCCCCTTCGTGCCCTAAGTTCTTTTCCACTTTGGAGTCCACGAGACTCAGTACACCCAGGTTGAAAATACCTCCCCCTTGGCTGGAAACAATGGAGCTTCCCTGAAGCTGGCCACCGTTGTTGGAGACGATGCTACCGGACAGAATTTGAACTGTCGAATCGCTAAACAGACCCGAACCGAGAGTCGCACCTTTATTGTTTTTCAGCAGGGACTCGCTTTCGAGAATGAAAGATGATCCCGTCGTGTAGATACCTGCTCCTCTGCGTTTCGAATCGGTTGAGGTGCTGTTGGGAATCGATAGTAACTCCAGCATCGAGTTGTCCTGAATGGTGCTGGACGAAACACGTATCGTACCACCGATTTGTGCGATCCCACCACCCGATACCTCAGCCCAGTTTCCATCGATGTGAGAATCGTCTTCGATTACGACGGTGCCACTCTCAACATAGACCCCACCTCCTTCCAGCGAGATATTGTTGACCACAGAGGAATCTACGAGGTGTAGGCTTCCGGACTTTTGATAAATCCCACCACCTTTTAGCGTGGCAGCATTTCCACCAATTCCGTACAGCCCCCCTTCTCCACCGACAAGCATTTCACTCAGGGCAAGTGATGCTCCCTCATTGAAGATGCCACCACCGACATCAGCACGCCCATCGCGCAAGCGAAAGGATTCCATTCGTACCGATACATTGGGATGGATATGAAAAACGCGATCGGGAACTGCAGTGCCTTGAGCGTCTCGATAATCCGCTCGCACAATGGTTTTGGTGGTTCCTTGCCCAATCAGTACGATATTTCCTAGGATATCGAGATCACCGGTTAAGTTTCCGTTTTCCACAGAACCTGGAAGCGAGAGAGTCGGCTGAATACTCGGATGAAAGTAAATGTAAGTTGCGGCTTGAGCGTAGGAGATGTTCAGGCTTGCATTGAATCGAGTCAGTTGATTGGCTTCGCTGATGGCGGATCGAAGCGAAATCTGGTCGCCCGCAAGTGTGGAGTTGGAATCGGCGATTCCGTCACCGGCTGTGGAAAGGTCTGTCCCGTCGGCGTTGACGTTGACAAAGAAGGCCCCAAACTCGTACGCACCCGCATCGGCCCGATGGGATTGAATCCACTGCTCTCGGGTATTGATGATACGAGGTGCACCACGCTGATCGAGGGTGTCATTGGCCGTGGTCGAGACTATATCGATAGCGGGGCTATTGGCAATCAGGGCATGCGTTAAGGAGGCTCCACCATTGTTCTGTAAAGGACGTAGACCGGGGTTGATAAAGGGCAAACCCGAAATTCCACCGAGTTTATCCGAAGCGGCGCTAAATCCCGTTGTGCCATAAGCGTTCGTCACCACGTTGAAGCCTCGCGATGTAACTGTACCCACCGCCAATTCTGTGTGGGGATGGGAGCCATCAACTCCGTCGGCAACCAGAGAAGCGAAAAGATTCATGGTGCCTTCGTTAAAGAATGCAGCACCGCGTTCTGCTGTATTGCTGGCAAAAGTGACGTGATCGGCGGATAGGGTGCCTCGATTGAAGATACCAGCACCCCATTTCTGGGTTTGGTTGCCAGATAGTGTCACGTTGCCCAAGGTTACGATGGCTAAGCTTGCATTGAATAGCCCTGCTCCATAACCGTTACTCGCCACGTTATCGGTAAGAGTCACTCGATTGAGAATCAGTTCTCCAGCGTTCCAAATGCCCGCTCCATCCCCCAGCTGTCGACGGCCACCACGGATTGTCAGGTCGGAAAACTCCGCTTTGGCGTTGGGGGCAACGGTAAAGACTCGTTGATCACCCGCGACACGTTTGATAGTCAGTGCATAACCATCCGTCGGACCGAAAAACTTGATGTGGGTTAGGATCTCAATGGGGGCTGTCTGCGAGATTTCTACAACTCGATCCTGATTGCCCAAGGTGAAGAGAATGTTGGTATGAAAACCATTCGCATTCGCGTTTTGAATGGCCGTTCGTAACTCGGTTTCAATTTGCTGAGCGGTTCGTCCATTCGAGAGGTCAATCGTGACCGTTTGGTTGGCAGTCTGGCCTGCTTGAACGATGTTAAGAATAAAAGTGTCTTCGGTGAACAGTCCGTTGGGCGTTGTGGCACGAACAGTGATATTGGAGTTCCCTGAAATGGCCCCCGCGTTCAGCGTCAATGTTGTCCCTTGCAGGGAACCACTTGCCAATGTCGGATTACTGATCGAAACCAGCGAATAGGTCATCGAAGTCGTTGCGGTGAAAACGCCACTGATATCGATCGCCACCGTTTGACCAGCGGTGGATAGAACATCGACCAATTGATTGACGACTTTGGGAGCTGAGTTCTCTGAAGTTACAACATCGCCAGCCAGTGAGACGTCAAAGAAGCTAGCGTTGGGATCATTGGAATTGAAGCTCAAGGTACCTGATTTTGTACCGAGCGTATTGGCGTTCATGCGGACGGTAACTTGAGTCGAAGCGCCAGCGGCCAGCGTCGCAGCTGGAAGTTGCGGAATCGAGAAGCCCGTCGTAGCCGAGAATGAATTGAGATCCAGTGTGAGTTGGGCTAGGCCGTCGTTCTTGATCGTGAGTACTTTATCCACCGGCTCATCAAGAATGGCGGTTCCGAAGGTCACCATCCCCGAATGATTCGTCAGAGCAGTGCTACCGAGTTTAACGCTCAACTTTGGTTCAAAGACATTGGTGTAGACATAGCTCAGTGTACTCCAGGAAGTGTAGTCTGTGACCAGTGTTTGCGGATTGAGGACTCCAATTCTCGCCTTTAGATTGATATTGCCGTAGCCGATGTAATTGGAGGGATCAAATTGAACGGTCGCATCCGGAGCCACGTTGAAGTAAGTGTCAACGATTCCGTCGGCATTGGTATCGAAATCAACTTTCACAGTACCGAGGACGGTGGATGGAACGGTGAAATCGAGTACTACCCTTGGGTTGCTGGTAATTTTATCACCATCGATCCAAGTATCACTAAGAAGGACGAGCGAGTCGATCTTAAACGTCGAACCAGAGCTTCCGCCTGTGTATTGAAATTGGAATGAATCCCAACCCGAAAAAGTGTACTGCCCTGTCTGCATGGAAAAGGCTCCCACACGAGCCTTCACTTGAACTTGTCCTGGGGAAATGAGGTTTGCCAAATCGAAGATGGCGTTGTTATTGGGCCAGCTATTGGCCCAAAGATCTTTTACACCGTCATTGTTCGTATCGACTTCCACGACATACTGCGGAGCGCTCCCATCGCCAAACGCAATTTTGACACGAGGGTCCGACGTAATCAGATCGTTGGGTGTTCCCGTGTCGTTGACCAGAGCGAAGACATTAATGTCGGGAATGCCATCGCCGGTATAGACAAAATTAAGAGTCGACCAGGAGGTGTAAAGCTGTTGCTGAGTGTAGTAGTTGTATTCCTTGAGACGTACTTTGGCAGTGATGGGCCCTGCGTTGATAAAGGGACCTAAATCGTACTCAAGCAAAGTGGCCGTGCTTGAGAGTGGAACCGTTTGATCGACGGTTCCGTCCATGTTGAGGTCAAATTGAGCAGCGAATTCATGGCTAAAGCCCGTCGGGTTATACATCTGAACTCGAACATGGGCATCGTCCGTTTGGTTATCGGTCGGATTGCCCGTATCGTTCATCAACGTGAAGGCGGTGATTTGTGCGGCTAGCAGATGCCTGCGTTCTAAGGTTTCGAAGGTTGCCCGGCGATTCTTAAACGTCCGACTCTTCGCCTTCTGACGACTCTTGCGAGTGATCTTGCGTGGAGATGAAGGTTCGTGGGATGGAGTTTCGTTAAGATCGCGGCGATTCATATGCGAGACCTTTGGAAGGGCTATCTTTATGGATGTGTCAGCCTTGCCGTTGATGTCCAATGGCACGACGAAGGCCGAAAATCCGAGAAATTTGAGCGAAAAGGGTTTAGGTAACTGCGGAAAATCCCATTCTTGAAGGAAGATCCGGCAGTGGAGAAACGCGATGGGCTAAGGACAAGGAAATCAGGAGCAAACAGTGAAGTGCATCAGCAGCGGTCGGCGGAAGCAAGTCGAAAGAGACTTAATGACTTGGAGCTGGAAAGAATTGAAATGCCGCAAGCTCGCCTGAGGGAGACCGGTTAGGAAGTGGATACGTATCGCATGGTGTGCTGATGGAAACACAAGCAAACATAATCATGACTCCAGGTGCAAGTGAGCTGCATTTGGATCGTCGCAAATGTCATGAAGCTGTGCTTGGAGACGCCACATCACTCAGCAACAAGGCGACAGAGAAAAGTCAGTGTGTATTCACGATGAGACAATGAAAGGTGGTCGTGTTGTACGACGTCACCGATGCGTATACAAGAAAAATCTGATGAAGATTTTAGGATAGGATTTGGAATATTAAAAAACGCCCCCTGGAATTACGGCTTTTCTCCCCACCTTCAGGGAGAAAAATGGTATACGATCTCATAAAGGAGGTTGACTTGCATACGGTTCGATTTGAAAACCGTTGTTTCAGCATCCCAACAAGTTCCGTTGGACTCACGCCTCTACCCTTTACCCACTGCCTGAACTCGTCGACTCTAGCAAAATGGCAGCCAGGATGTTCTATCGGAGTGGAAGAAGGTTGTTGCAATGCGCAGGTCCTCACTACTTCCGCTTCGGTTTTCCCTTTTTGTTGCGATCTCATGGATGTCTCGTACAAAGAGAGATTGGTTTTTACGGACATCTTCTCGCTTAAATTAAAATCCAGATTTTAGGAAAGGCTCATCAGTCGGGCGAGAATTAGAGTTTTGCTGCGCGATGTAAGAAGAATTTCGAGCTTCTTTGATCCCTTAAGTGGCAAATACGAGCAGTTCTTGACGGATTTCGATATTCGAAGCATCTTCGCAGGTGCCGCTATCGTGTTGCCTTGTATCACGAAGCGATAGGTACGTACTCTGATGCTTTTCCGTCTCCTGCTTAACAGTTCTTATCGGATAAAAATCATGGACACCGGGTAGAAACGATTACGCGTCAAGGACTTTTTGATTGGGTTTGGCAAGAACCTTTGTCGACGTTGTCGAAACGCTTGGGGATAGCTCAGCACAGAATCGTTAAGATCTGCGAGCAATACGATGTCCCACGCCCATCTAGCGGACATTGGGCTTTAGTGAGTTGGGGGGCGGAGCCACCAAGACCTAGCTTACCCATATGGGAACTCGATGAGAACATTTCACTTTCGAGCGGCAAACTACCGGCAAGTAGGACGAAAGTGGATATGAAGAGAAGGCCTAACGAGACTGAATCGTCAGAGGAACCGATTTCGTCGATCATCGAAGTGGGAAACGCCCTTGAAGATCAAGAGCTTGAGCTCAACCGTACCTCGAAAAGTGCTCCGTCAATCATAGTGACCGTTAAGGATCGACTTTCCCCGAGTCCTCACCCCATGGTCGTCAAGCTAAGACAACAGAGGCAGGTAAACAAGTCGAACGAAACTCGCAACCGAGACTCTCATGACGCAATTAGTACGTCGCTTGTTTCCGTTTCGAAAAGTCAGATGGACCGGGCATACCGTATCCTCGATGCGATCTATAGATCGTGGGAGTCGATGGGGTATGAAGTACGGCTATCGGACGGTGCCCTCGTAAAAAACGATGAGGTCGTGACGTTTACTCTTAATGAAATCTATCGAAGAATCGATGCTCGTCCTCCGGGGCAATGTTGTTGTGAATTGTCGACATAGGTAACAGAAAACAATCCATCCTGTGAAACGAAGTAACGAACAACCAAGTCTCCTCTTTTCCTTTGTCGATTGACTGGCAAAAGTGTCGGTAAAATTCGCACGGAATCAAACCGGATAGACTTCGTCATCTCCACTTTCCTCGCCGAGCGATGCATTTGCATTACGTCTGTGTTGACGCGTTGACCGGTAGTCGAAGCGATCATTTGGGCACTTCTTTCGGATTGTACCCATAAAAACTAACTAATGCGGCATACATATGCGAGCTTAAAACCAAGGAGCGGAGCGATTTCATAAAATAGTTCGATTCGAACGGCGTGAGCAAAGTGGCAAATAATTCCTATCGCTTGTTTCGTTTGATTTTGCCAAGCTTTCGTTGGCGTTCTTGAAGAAAGCTGGTTGTCAGAGCTTTTTCACTCCATGGAAATGGGAAAGAGCTGTCAATGTTCTTGGATAAGGCTAAATCCATTGCTGGGACGGCAGCGAGGTTGATATCTAATCTCGAATCGGCTGGAAAGCCCTTGGCTCCAATTGGTACCATGAGATCCTCGCCAAGAAAACACATCCCCTTGGTCACGGATCTTTCACGAGTGCATTGGAAATATAGATTTCGATTCGATAGCTGATCTGTCGAGCGGAATTCGTTTTTCAGTTTGCACTCGAACATTTGTCGCATCGCCATTTCAACAGAGAAGCCGAGTGGGTACACGGAAAGCCCCGCAGCAGACCCCTTATCTTCGATTAGCCACACTTGTACTCGGATCGGAAAACAGTACTTGGGCATCACATTGAGTACTGTTTCCCAAGGAATCTTTATGATATGCGCATTGCCGTTGAATCCTTTCTGCAAATCGCCTACTCCTGTCTTCAGGTGCTTGAACTTGTGAGCGAGTTGCAATCCTAGGCACCAAGCTCTATAGTGTCCTCCCATCAGGGATATTAGGGCAAAACACTGTTCGATGAAGCATCGGCTGTCAGTGAGAATCACGGTATCCTCTCCTGTATAGATTGCCGACAGTAAGGCTTCTACGGCTAAGCGATCGTCATGGAATATGTCCAAACGGTCGTCGTTCATGAATGAGTTGATTCGATGCCAAGATTTCGGGCTCCAATAGTTCACAACTCTCTGTTGAATTTGTCTACGGCTTGGGCTGGTAAATCCTTCGCTGATAAGTTCGCGTTCGCAGACTCTCCCGAATAACTTACGATGTGCCAGCAAGGCTAAGTAGTAATCAAAGATCAGCTTTATTTCAGGCACTTGTGGAATGCTAATTGAGGAAAGCCAAATTCTGGTTTCCGGCGGACCGCCTTTTCCCTGAGGTCTACGATACTTCTCAAGGAGTTCAAGCGGCATGGAGTTCGCGAATTCTTTCGTCGCACGAAACCGCGTCCAGTATGGCTGCAGATCGATTGCAATCTTAAGCGATGCGAGGTTCATCATTGGAGGATCTGGTGAATAGCACGGCATAATCCGAGGGCATTCAAATTGGCTTAACTGAATACCTAGATCGGTTTTCCATTCAGTACACTTACCCGGTTCGCTATCGATGATCACGTTTCCCGACGATCTTTCACATCGTTTGAGTACAATTTCGATATCCAAATTCGCAAACCTTACCTCATCTTGAGGAACAAATTTGTCTTCTGCTATCACGCAAAACGGACCTTGATTGACATTTATGTTCGGGATGAAATATCGGTGAAGATTCCAACCCGGAATGCAATCGGTATTTAGGCCATTCGTTCTTCCCTTGATTCGAAAGACTTCGAGCATTTCCCTGTCTGCGGAAAAGCGATAGGTGGATAGCAGTGTCCGTCCCTTCTCTTCTCCAATGTAATCGACATGAATATTCGCAAAGCGATAATCAGTTGGTAATACGCGCTCGTCGACTCCACAGGGAATACGTAATGGTCGGTAGCGGTGAAATGGCAACTCTTCAGTTTCAGTCTGTATGGGAAATTCTTCAAAATTCAGAGGCTGTTTCACAAAATGCTGGGCTATCAAATACGATCGATAGTGCGTATCCAACAGGTACTGAAATTTGTAGAACTGCTCCAGCAGGTCTTTGTCACGTGTCAAGATTGTAACGTCGCAGCCGTAAGTGAGAGCGTACAGAAAAGCCCTAACCAAAAGCGATTCATCAGCGACGAAGTTCTGCTTGGTCGAGTCCGTTTGTCCTTTTTTGGCAAGTGTCATTCCTCGGTCACTAACCAATCCTTGGACGAATTGCCGTAGCTCTTCGGGAGAAGGATCTGTCCCAAAGTCAAGCTTGTGCTGCTGAGCGGCAATTTCAAAGATTTGCTTTCGCAATGCGAGTAATTTAATGTAGTGCATTGCGCCTTTGTCGCATTCCGAAGACAAATCAAGATTTGGAAGAAACTGGATGCCAGCGGTTGAATTTGCTTTCGCAGCAGACAGTTCGTGAAAGATCTCTACATTTCGGTCGGTGGATTTCATCCTGGGTTCGAGTTCATAGGCAATCAGTGGAACGATGCAAATATTGAACTGTCTAAGCGTTTTCCAGAAGGCGACTGGAATTTCTTCCTTTACCAAAAAACAAGTGTCCAAGAAGTATGTGTGGTTCGGAAGGGCTGAAATCGCCATGTTTTTCGCATACTGTTCATAGTCCCATCCAAAGTTTTCACCGCCGGAAAACGATAAGCGACTCACTGCTTGGCGATTGGCAGGAGTGTTGGTCGGAGGTAATACATTCCTGACACAATCCGGATTGGCTTTTCTTGCCTTGATATACTCAGTTGTAGGTTTACTTCCCGCCATGCCATTTTCTCCAACTTATCGTTTGATTCGCTGCTACAAACCTGTGCATTTCGTACGACATTGACTTTACTCACCGGTTCATTTCTTCCTCGGGGTTCTCTCGTCAATGTAGTCGCGAAAGTCAGTCCCTGGCACCTAAAGTAGGGTGTCTCGTTCTTTTTGCGAATTAGAGGTTTGTGACGGTGGGAAACACGTCAACGCGTCAACAGATGTCAGCAAACAGCCAGAAGGAACGGCCCAGATCGCCCACCGGGTCTGCGACCGATAAAGAGTAATGAAAAACGAGTCCCAAAAGGGCCAATCTTCTAATTTCAGGTATTCTGCCCCAAATAAGCGCCCACCATTGGCCCCTTTTGAAGCGCCCAATGACACCTTGGGCTTTCGTGAAA
Source organism: Pirellulaceae bacterium (assembly GCA_044359485.1). Lineage (GTDB taxonomy): Bacteria > Planctomycetota > Planctomycetia > Pirellulales > Pirellulaceae > JAFLCP01. Next base: position 43,219 of record JBIKMB010000024.1, read on the forward strand.
GGTCTGTGTCTAGCCGAATCGTTTGTTCCTTGGGATTGAACCTTCCCCATCGCATCAGCAATACTGAATTGCTTTCCATATCGAGCGGAGCAGAGTCAGATCACTAGCAAAAGCTATTGTTTGGATAACTCCGAAAAAGCTCGATCATTACCAAAGCACCAACCGGGTCGACGACCGAAGAATAGAATGTCAAACAGTACCAGCGAAATGCTGGATAGAGCCACAAGGAAAGAGGGGACCGCTTGTAACGCCAACGGACTGTGCTGTTCTAATTGCCAAATTACAACGGTAGTTCATTGTAGATTTCGTTCCAAAGACGAGAATCAACACTTCAGTATGCCGAGTAACAGGCAAGCTGCTTGCGTGGAAGATCTATCCGTGATTCCTTCTTTGTTGCCTCTCCTTTCTCGGGCTGCTAGGGCGTCACGTTTAGATTCATGACAACTCGAAAGCCGATGGTATTTGCTCGTGTTTCAGGTAAGACGGCGCTACGCCAAGCCGACCGACAACATTCTCCGTCGTCGTCGAAACAACCGCCGCGTATTACGCGGTCGGTACCTTCTTCTGGGCCCTTGGGGTCTGTTTGGCGTGCTTTCGAGTACTCTCCATACCAATCTGAACACCACTCTATAACATTTCCATACATATCGTAGAGACCCCATGGATTGGGTTTCATTGAACCTACGGGATTTGTTCGAGCGTTACCCCAAAACCACGCGTAATCAAGTAGGTTTTCACCATCGCAAAAACTGAATGCCGAAGTTGTTCCAGCACGACAACAGTATTCCCACTCTGCCTCCGTTGGCAACCGATAGTAACGCCCCGCCGCTTTCTCTTCAGGGAACTCCGAAAGTTTTTTGCAAAATTCAACGGCATCATGCCACGAGACTCCTTCCACTGGATACGCTGATGTATCCGTGGGGCCCTGGAAGTAGCTGGGGTTGTACCCCATCACGTGTTCGAATTGCTTTTGAGTCACTAATGTCATACTCATGTAAAAGGCATCTGAAAGTACGACTTGGTGTTGTGTTTCGTCATCATTTCCTTCCTCCTCCTCAGGAGAGCCCATAATGAACTTTCCTTCTTTGATGGGGACGAGCTTTTGTCCAATGGAGTTTACAATCGTTGCAAAAGGATCGGATCGTTGTGGATCTGGGGGCTCTAAAGTTTGACCTCTCGTTTCTAGATTGCGAAAACTGTCTTCAACAGCCAAATAAAAAAGATTTTCACCGCAGATGATTCGCCCAAAGCGTTTCTCAAGTTTTGAAATTAGTTGTTGATCTAAGGAGGCAACACGCATCACATCATTCACGTAAAACTCGATGGTGGAATGGTCAATTACGTTCCTTTGAATTCTGGCAAGCGAGTGCAGGAATACCTGATAGCGAGCCAGCGTTGTGATGAACTTTCCATCCAGATACATCTCGCCAGTGAATTTTCCATAACTAATCAGAGCCTTTAGGTCGCCACGGTATTTGCTGAGCCTCTCTGCTGCAAGATTTGAGATATACTCTAGCCCGCTTAAGTCTAATGAGCCTTTGTAGTCGCCAAGGATCTCCGCCGCTTCATCTTGCAGCTTGAGGTTCATCGCATGCTGGATGGCCGATCGCTCGTCGTAGTTGAATCGCTCGGGCCAAGCGACCACCGCTCCAAGATCCATCTCGTCACGATTGTCGGTATAGAACGCCGTGGCTAGCTCGATGTCCCCTTGATTACGCAGACTCTCGGCTCGGATCTCGCTGTAGCGTTGCCAAAGCTTTTCGTTGGATGGGAACGAATAGACCATCTTGGTTCGTTCCCCGTTCCACTCAGGATGCCGATCGCGGGAGAGAATGTTGTCGGCCATGTCACCCGGGCGAATGACGGTGCATGGCATGATGCCGGAGATCTTCTTACCTGGGCCCGCAAGACCGAGAATCGCACCAGCAAGAATGCTTTCACGCGTGGCACATTGCGAAAGCGATCGAGCGGATTCGTCGGTTTGAGGGTCGTCGATCACGACCAGCGTTGGGCGAGCCGTTTTGCCATCGGATCGTTTGTACTTCATCCCTCGGATGCGACCGGTAATACCGGCGACTTTGATGATCGCACCCGAAGCCGGACTACCTTCGATCGTTGGTAGTACGACCTCTTTGGCTGTCCAGCCAATATGGGTTCGCTCGCCCTTGTAAAGCTGGCCGTTGCAACGATTGGCGATCCCATCGAGGGCTTGGATCGGAAATACCACCTCGGGATAGTCGGCCAGAAGCAGATCGTTACCATCGAGCTCGGTCTTGATCGATTCGAGCATGTCGCATGCATGGCCTTCGTCGCTACCGATGAGACAGACGAATTCTCGGTGGCCATTGAGTACCGCCCAAATGCAAGCACATTCGCAAACGCTGGTCTTGCCACTACCGCGAGGCATCGCCATCGAGAACAGACCACCTCGAAGAACCGCTTGTTCGATCCGGCCAATGACTTTCAAGTGATCCGGAGACCATGGCAAATGGAATGTTTGCGGGAAGTAGGCTTCGCAGAAGAATCGAAAGTCGGTCTTCGCTCGTGCCTTGCGATCCGGATCAGCGATTGCAGGTAGCTCACCAATGTCGCGACCAGCAAGAGCCATCGCTGCGTTGCGTGCGCGAGCGTTCTCCTTCATCCGCTCGTACGGATCGCCATCGGTCTCTTTGCGTGGTGCATGCTTTTCTTGCACGAGCCACGCGATGTACCGAAGCAGATCGACATGCTTGCCATCACCGATGCGATTCCCCGCTCGCATCCGATGGCGATGGAGTTGTCGATCGGAGAGGACTTCACCGATCGGTGTTGAGTTCAGCAGCCGGCATAGCTCGCTCGGCTTGAGCTTTCTTGGATCACTCGGCACGAGACATCTCCTTGAGCATCCAAGCTGCATAGGCCACGAGACTGATTGTGCCGTCCTGGTTTTGGGGCGCACCGTCTGCAAGGTCATCTGCGATCTGCTCTTCGGGAATACGGATCTTGGCCGCTGCCGAGAGGAGTTTTGACGCTTGTTCGACGGTCAATCGATTCGGATCGATCGGACTCTTTCCGTTACTCATGCCAGGCTCCCTTCATAGATGTTTCGCACCGTGGCCAACACGTGCCCCACCGGTGCGACTTGTTTCGGTGTTCGGCCCTTTTGGTACATGCATTTTGCACCCCACACGGGCCCAACCGTGGCGTTTGCTGGGACACCGGAAAACATGCAAAAAGACTGGGAAAAACATGCTTTATCGGCTGGATGTGTTTCAAACCGCAGGGCTGAATGTGTCACACGCAAACGCAATGGCGATTGCAAACGACAGACCCACCCAACCCAAACGGAGAGACAGAGATGAACGCAAACCAGATCGCTTTCGGAATCGAATTCGAGACCACCCTGCCAAACAGCGACACCACACCGATCGGACCCTACCACCACGGATACCAAGTACCTTGGTTGCCCACCGGATGGCGAGCAGAACGCGACGCGAGCATCAAACCAGAAACACCCAACCGCAAGGGATGCGAATTCGTAAGCCCCAAGCTCAAGGGATACGAAGGCCTCAAACAAATCGAAGACGCGATCGACAAGATCAACGCACACGACGCGAAGGTGAACGCGAGCTGCGGATTGCACATAACGATCGAATGGAACGGCGACGCAGCCGCCTTGGCCAGATTGATTTCCTTGGTCGGCAACCACGAGAAAGCGATCTTCGCAAGCACCGGAACACGCCGACGCGAACAAACGGTCTACACCAAACGGATCAAACAGTACGGGGACAAAGACGCCGCGAAGAACCGATGCGAAGCGGATCGCTACCACCTGCTGAACCTCACCCACCTGGCAGCGGGTAAGAACCGAATCGAATTCCGGGCCTTCGCCGGAACGCTCAACAAGACCAAGGTGGTCGGATACCTGATGATGGTCCTGGGGTTGGCAGAGCTGGCGATGAACACCAAACGATGCGCGGATTGGGACTACACCAAGAAAGACGGCACCAAGAGTTGCTGGGATCGACCGGGGGCCGGCCTTGGTGAAACAGAACTCAACCGACTCTTCTACCGGCTCGGGTGGACCAAAGGTTGGTACAAGGGTGACCTTCGCAACAAGATCTTCGGAGAGATCACCGGCGAGACCAACCGCGAATGGAAGACGATCAAAAACAAGCTCTTGGAGATGGCCAAGAAATACGACCAAGCGGCCTAGAACCAACCAGCCATAGACAACACCGCCAACACCCAGGCGGTGTTGTCCATTACTGGAACAATTCATGGGAACCGGTCGCGACAGTGCCCCACAAAACGCCGTTCTCGGATATCGCTTAGTAATCCCCCACGCATGCAATGCATAGCGACCGGTGCGAACGTCGTTGGTTTGGTGCGATGCAAAACAATCTCGGCAATTGCCGCTGAATGATTCGGTAATCGGCTTGATGCTTTTCCAACCGCATGGCTCCTGTGTTGGGACGTTCGTTGGACATCCATTTTCAAACAGACGGGAGAAACAAACATGACGATCGACGAATTGATTGCACGCCTCGAAGACTACCGCGACGAGATCGGTGGTGACGCTGAGGTTCGCCTGATGACCCAGCAGAATTGGCCATTCGAAAACACCATCTGCGGGCTGGCATCGGGGGCCGAGATCAACGACTTCGATGAGGACGACGAGGATGGGGATGATGACGACGATGCGACCGACGATTCGGTTCTCTACATCGTCGAAGGCCAGCAGCTCGGGTACGGAACCAAGCGAGCTTGGGATGTCGCCGGCAACAACTAAACATGTGCATGTTCCGCGAAGCTCGCCCAGAAATGGGTGAGCTTTTTCGCATGTTTGGGAAACATGAAAACATTTTTGGAAATGAATGCGAATCCTGCTTGCTGTGTTGCAAACCGCATGGCTCATGTGTGTTAACGCCAAACGAAGCACCACCCTTTCCAACACGGAGAAACAAAGATGGCCAACGAAAAGATCGACGTAACAGACCTCGACCTGGTGATCACCAAGATCGAAAAGCGAACCTCCTGCGGTGGCGCTTGGGTCCGAGGCACGATCAACGACACGGTTCGATTCGACGCCCTGGTCTTCGCCGAACACGCCGAGAGCGAAGAGTACGAACTCGGACGTACCAAGATCTCGAAGCTTTGGATCCAAGAGATCAAGACCAAGAAGACCCTTTTCAACTTCGACCGCGGGTTGGACGTACCGGCCGCGACCACAGAGATCCAGGTGGTGGTTGATTTCCTCGGATGCG
>JBIKMB010000357.1:0-4468 GCA_044359485.1 Pirellulaceae bacterium
TACGGCTTCCTCGGCGGAGAGGCAAACCAATGGTATCCGACGCTCTACGAGGGCACCACGCCGGTAGAAAACAAGAAGACTCCCGAGCAGGGCTACCACCTCATGACGGACATGACCGACAAGACCATCAAGTGGATTGCACAACAGAAGCTGCTGGCGCCTGACAAGCCGTTCTTCATCTACTACGCGCCCGGTGCCACTCATGCGCCCCACCATGTCGCGAAAGAATGGGCTGACAAATACAAGGGCAAGTTCGACCAGGGCTGGGACAAAGTGCGCGAGGAGACCTTTGCCCGGCAGAAAAAACTTGGGGTCGTCCCGGCAGACTGCCAGCTCACCGCGCGCCCAAAGGAAGTGCCGGCATGGGACACGATGCCTGAAGCATTCAAGCCTGCGCTGCGTCGCGAGATGGAGGTGTATGCGGGCTACATGGAATTCACAGACCACAACGTGGGCCGCGTCGTGGACACGCTGGAGAAACTGAACATCCTCGACGACACGCTCATTTACTACATCGTCGGCGACAACGGTGCCTCGGCTGAGGGTGGCATCAACGGGAGCTTCAACGAAATGAGCTACTTCAATGGCTTGCAAGGCCTCGAGACGGCCGAATACCTTACGGCGCGGATCGACAAGCTCGGCGGGCCAGAATCCTACAACCACTACGCCGTCGCTTGGGCGCACGCCATGAACACCCCCTTCCAGTGGACCAAGCAGGTCGCCTCCCATTGGGGCGGCACGCGCAATGCCACCGTCGTCCACTGGCCCAACGGCATCAAGGCCAAGGGCGAACTTCGCACGCAATTCACCCATGTGATTGACGTGGCCCCGACCATCCTCGAGGCAGCCCATCTCCCGCAGCCTCAGTCAGTGAATGGCATTCAGCAGGATCGCATCGAGGGCACCAGCATGCTCTACACGTTCGATAACGCCAAAGCGGCCGAGCAGCACGACGTGCAATACTTCGAGATCATGGGCAACCGCGGCATCTACTACAAAGGCTGGTCCGCGGTCACGAAGCACTACACGCCCTGGCTCAACGCGCCGAGGCCGGCATTCGACGATGATGTTTGGGAGCTCTACGACGGCAGCAAGGATTGGAGCCAGGCAAACGACCTCGCCAAGCAGATGCCGGAGAAACTCCACGAGCTGCAGCGCCAATGGCTGATCGAGGCCGCGCAATACAAGGTGCTGCCGCTGGACGACCGGCTCTTCGAGAAGCTCAACCCGGATCTCGCCGGCCGGCCAGTTCTAATCCAGGGCAAGACTCAGCTCCTCGTCGGAGGCATGGGACGCCTCTCGGAAAACTGCGTCCTCAACATTAAGAACAAATCCCACTCCATCACCGCGGAAATCGTCGTGCCAGAGAACGGCGCAGAAGGAGTCATCATCTGTCAGGGTGCCAACATAGGCGGGTGGACCCTGTATGCCCACAAGGGCAAACTCAAGTATTGCTACAACTGGGGCGGTTTCAAAAACTTCATGGTTGAGGCCAAGGATCCTCTCCCGGCAGGCCAGCACCAAGTCCGCATGGAGTTCGCCTATGCTGGCGGCGGTCTCGGCAAGGGTGGCAAGGTAACGCTTTACACCAACGGCAAGAAGGTAGGCGAGGGGAACGTCGAGGCGACGCTGGCGACGATCTTTTCCGCTGATGACGGCACGGATGTCGGTGAGGATTCAGGCGCGGCGATTTCGCCGGACTACGGCACGGTGGGCAACCACTTCAACGGTGAGGTCAAGGGCGTGCAGCTCTCGATCATGGATGACCCGAACAACTCGGATCACCTGGTCAAGCCCGAGGACGCCATCCGTGCTGCGATGGGCCGGCAGTAGATGCCAATTCGCCTGCGGCTTTACGATGCTACTTTGAAATGGTCGAGAAACTTCGTTTAAAGAGCTAAGACGCCATCCGACTGTAGCTTTTTAGCAGCCCTTTCGAGTCGCTCGTGACATCGAATGTCGCTCAGACGGATCGTATCGGGCTCACAAGTCTTCCGACTCTTTCTCGACGGCTCAATGATAAGACCCTTACCCGAAGGAATCAGTCAAGTCGATAATCGGAATAAGCCGAATAGCTTATCAAGGCAGAATATTTGTTACTTTGGAGGAAGCTTGCGCAATTTGGGTAATTTAGGCGGAGTCGTTAGCCGGTTTCTGAGGTTGTATGGATTTGTCGATGTCACGAAACCAACTTTTACTCGCTTGTTGTTTCGCTCTAGCACTGATTAGCCAGTCCGGCTGCAGGCATATCGGGCCGAGCATGATTGTTGCAGACCGATTGCCCTACAACGAAGCACTTGCGACTTCATGGAAGGAGCAGACCCTGCTGAATATCGTCAAAATGCGCTACAGCGATACGCCTTTCTTCGTTGATGTGTCACAGATTACAAGTGGCTACTCGAAAGTCAGGTCAGCCAATGCCAATCTGAGCTTCAACTCGTCGTTCTTCCCGGGAGCTGGCTTTGGCGAACGCATGGGAACACTCTTCGGCGGGCAGACTACCTTCGAGGACCGTCCTACCATCTCGTATACACCGCAGACAAATGCCGAGTTCATTCGCAACCTCACAAATCCTATCGCCCCGAAGTCCATACTTTTTATGATTCAATCGGGCTATGACGCCAACTTCGTGCTCGACCTATTGGTCGACTCTATCAATGGTGTTAATAACGGAAGTTTTTTAGCTGGGGAACTACGTGAGGCCGATCCGAGATTTCATGCGTTTCTTCAAATCATGACGCGGGCACAACGGTCTGGCAACGTTGGCATGCGTATCGAACAACACAAGGACGCGCCGGAGGCGGTAGTCTTATTTTTTCGTGACAAGAACGTCAGTCCAGAAACTGCCGCTGAGCTTAGTGAGGGCCGAAAACTGCTTGGCCTGAACGATGAGTTGAGTGAATTCAAAGTGGTCTTTGGTGAGGTTCCCAAATCAAGTGATGAACTCGCAATAATGACTCGTTCCATCTTCCGGGTGCTCGGCATACTATCGCTCGCGGTAGAGGTGCCGTGCTGCCACTTGGCGGAGGGTCGTGCCCTGGACTTGGGAGGACAGGCAAGCCCGAACGTGCCAGCCTTTGTGGTTCACAGTTCGCTGGAAAGGCCCAGTGACAGTTACGCGACCATTTGCTATCGAGGCTATTGGTTCTGGGTTGATGACCGGGACCTTCACACCAAGCGATATTTTCAATTCATGTTAGCCTTTCTGGCTCAAGCCGATACCGGAACGAAGGATACACTGCCTCTGGTAACCATTCGAGCGAATTGAAAAAAGAGAACTATCGCACCCAACCAGTTGCACCACGGGACGTGATGGTCAGGTTTTTCATGTCACTGCCACTGGCGTTTTTCGCTAAAACCTCACGCCTGTTCGAAATCACGAAAGTGCCATGTTTTGCAGGGTTTCCGAGCACGGGACGGGGTTGGGGGTCGTCCCGTGGTTTTGAGCCTTTGGCCCCGATTTGAGCCTTTTGGGGTGGCGATGGGTGCAGGGCGCGTCCCGTGGTTTGGCGACTGGCGAAGTTTGGCGGCTCGCAAAAGTCCCGAATTTCCGCGTAGAAACGCAAAGACCCGCTGGGGTGAGCCAGCGGGTCTTGAGCGATGTGGTCACGTTGCGGTGACCAAGTTTATGGAGGCGGGGGGCCTCCACTAAGCCTTTTTGTAAGTGCTTATTGCATAGGGATTTACGCTGTCAGTAAAATCCTAATTGGACCCAGTTTTGGCCTAATTGGTCCACCTAATTGGCCACGATGGTATCCAACCTGCGGGTGTTTCTGTGGTTGAGTGGACAGTTGGGAGTCGGCGGTGTTTGGGTCGGTGCAACGCTACTTCTGAGTTCCCTGTGATTCCGCCAAACCGTCCAAATCAGGCCGAAATCTCTACAGTTACCATTCGGCCAAAAGTGCGATGGTAATTCAGCCTGCAACATCTCACCCGAAAACTGCTTGGGTGTGAACTGCGGATTGAGAATCGGCAGGCTCTTTCCTTTACTTCGAGCAGGGAAAAACTATTTGGCAAACCTATGGCGGATTCGGGAGGGCGTTGCTTATCCCGAAATCGGAGTCTAATTCGTCAAACGTTATCTCATCAAAGTCATCGATTCCCAAAATGTTGCTTTCCGAATCGACGATGAATTCGTATCCTGGATTCTCGATGACTATACGAGCAAGGCAAAGTAGGAATCGATTATCAGAGATCCATTTATTGTTTAAGTCGGAATAAATGCCTTGAAAGCGGTTAGGCTCGTTCGGGATCATTTTGCCGAGGCAAACGTACTTTTTCAATCGTCGACAAACAAAATAGTAGTAAGTTCCCATTGGGTTTCTTCAGTTGTTAGAGTGACTGTGGATCGTTCCTTCGTTCGTAATAACGAAAACTTCTCGAAGTTTTGGCCTTCGAGGAGAAACGTTCTGTATCGCTCGGTCAATAAAATGCGCCGCGTCAACAGACGACACCCCAATCGGACGTG
>JBIKMB010000358.1:0-4449 GCA_044359485.1 Pirellulaceae bacterium
CCGCGTGCTGCTCTTTCTCTGCATCAAAGAGTTGGTTGCTTCCACCAGGAGCACCGATGCTCGGCCCCGCTGTGGCTTGAGCGCCAATCGAGGGTGGTGCATTGGCCAGCGAGCTGACGTCCGAACCTGGGGAAGGCAAACCTGGACTATTTGATTGTCGCAACTTCGCTTCATACGCCTCGCGCAATTGTCGCTCTTGCTCAATCGCTTTTTGAATCATCGCCCAGCGGCGACGATGCCCCCAACCCGATTCCGGGAAATCATCACGCCCTTCACCATAACCCGTTTCACGCAATTGAAAATTCAGTAAACGCTGATTCTCTGGATGCAACAAAAATCGCCGAAAGTCACTCACGTCCGCATAGGTTTCGGTATCGATTCCAATGATATTAATCTGCCGAGTAATCGTCTGACCACGAAACTGAAATGATCCCATCGCCGGGACGTGCACAACCGTTGTAACACCAACGACTTCATCACCCAACGCTTGACGAATTTCGGCTTCATACCAATCGGGATTCGGAATACCACCAGCCGAATGGCCTTCAATGATAATGTCCGAAAGAATCCCATGCATTTTCTGCTGCATTTCCGCAGAAAAGCCATCCATGACACTATTGACAATCACTAGCGTTGCCACGCCGAGCGTAACGCTCACCACGGAAGCCAATGCAATCCAACGCGTTCGTAAGTAACGCCAACAAAGCAACCAGCGATACATAATAAGCCCATCCTTAGGCCAAAAACAAAGCTGCAATCGACCGTCGCTCAGCAACGATCATCTTATTCTCAAATATTCCTAGCTCGACGATTCAGACTTGAGTCTCTGCCGGTAAAAGCACGCCGAACCCAATGCCTTCACCTGCCACCTGGCTCAAAAACAATCCGTGCCAAGTCCCTACCAATCGCCCGAGAAATTTTTCTCTCCACACCCTTTGAATTTCTGGCGAGTGTACTGATCTAAACCCCCGAACGAAACCCCGAAATGAAGACTTCAAAAATAACGCTCGACAACTCCACCTTAATTCCAGTATAAAGACCCCCGTTGTGGTTAGGGTTGATGTTAAAGGCTTTTGATAGCAATCATTTTTAGAAAAGATTTTTTATGCTTACCAAGAAATTGCTCGCGGAGTTTTTCGGCACATTTTGGCTTGTGTTCGGCGGTTGTGGATCCGCGGTTTTAGCAGCTAAATTCCAAGTCGACGGTGTCGACACGCATTTGGGAATTGGATTTGTCGGCGTCAGCTTGGCGTTTGGTTTGACCGTAATGACGATGGCCTATGCGATCGGGCACATTTCGGGCTGCCACCTCAATCCGGCCGTCTCGGTCGGCTTGGCCGTCGCGGGGCGTTTCAAGTTCAGCGAACTACTGCCGTACATTGTCGCGCAAGTTATCGGTGCAGCAGCCGGCTCCAGCGTTTTGTATGCGATCGCTTCGGGACAATCCGGTTTCAGTCTCGATGGAGGCTTCGCCTGCAACGGCTTTGACCAAAAGTCTCCCGGTGGCTACACCATGTTCTCTGCTTTGATCGCCGAATTAGTACTAACCTTTATGTTCCTGCTGATCATCTTGGGTTCAACCGACAAACGGGCTCCTGCCGGCTTTGCCCCAATTGCGATTGGACTTGGGCTGACCCTGATTCATTTGATTGGAATTCCTGTTACCAACCTGTCGGTGAACCCCGCTCGCAGCACCGGACCTGCTTTATTCGTTCAAGGCTGGGCATTGCAACAACTCTGGCTTTTCTGGGTCGCCCCGATCATCGGAGCGGCAGTAGCAGGCTTGGCCTACCAAACCATTTTTGAAGATAAAGACTCCAAATAAAAACTCGAAGACCTAGCCGAACCCCAGAAAAACGCAGCAAACAAAACCGCGACTCATGAGACTGGAAGAGAGTTTTCCTTTTCCAGGCTCATTATCATTTGTGCGATCATTTGTGCGGGAATCCTCTGAGTCGGTTCAATCGAAGCAACTATTTTCCGTGAACTAGTTTTTTAAAGGCAGCCAGAAGTTGCTGCGTGATCGGTCCAACACCGCCGCCTCCGATGGGGCGTTTGTCCAACTTCACCACAGGAATCACTTCGGCAGCTGTCCCAGTCAGAAAACATTCATCTGCGATAAAAACATCGTGGCGTGTCAGAGGAATTTGCTCGCACGGGATTCCCATCTGTTCAGCCAACTCGATGACCGCGTTGCGAGTGATACCTTCCAGGATGCCTGCATCGATGGGTGGCGTTTGCAGGCAGCCCTGTCTCACCAAGAAGATATTGTCGCCCGTACATTCTGCCAGTTCGCCCTTATGATTCAACATCAACGCTTCCACACATCCCGCCTGCAAGCCTTCCATCTTGGCCATAATGTTGTTGAGATAGTTAAGCGACTTAATTCGTGGGCTCAACGCAGCGGGATGATTGCGGATTGTTGAAGCCGTAATCAGCTCCAATCCTTTTTCGTAATATTCTTGAGGATACAGCGCGATTTTGTCCGTGATGATAATCACCTGAGGATCGCTGGTCTTAAAAGGATCCAAGCCTAGAGCCCCAGCGCCTCTGGTCACTACCAAGCGAATATATGCGTCCACAAAATTGTTGCGATTCAACGTGTCGTAAATCGCTTCCGACAATTTCGCTGGAGTCATAGGAATCTCTAGCATGATGGCTCTTGCTGACTGATAAAGCCGTTCAAGGTGCTCTTCCATCCGAAACACCTTGCCACTGTAGCAGCGAATTCCTTCGAAAATTCCATCGCCATATAACAGACCGTGATCATAAACGCTGACTTTGGCATCCTCTTTGGCATAGAACTTTCCGTTAATGTAAACCTGCAGTGACATGATGTAATCAACACCTCTATTGCTGGAAAAATTCTTCTCTTGTTGGCAATTTAACCCGTTGTTGGCAAGCCAAATACCGGCTCATGCATTGTAAAAAATTAGCCCTGCGAAACCATGCGTGCGGTGAACCATGAGTCTGGTAATTTGGGGATGCCAGATGCACTATTTCTGGCTCGCTTTCGTCTAGACATGTCGTCAGTCCGACTCGCGATCCATCAGAATCCCAGCCTGCCAGACACTCCATTTCTAACCCTGGATTTCCACCGCGATTAGGCTTTCCTCGCGATTCCACGTTCCTCTGAAACCGATGTGAGCCCTCTTGATCGAGAGGATCTACCTAGGCAACCACCGCCGCTCAGTAAATATCCTACGGGATCGCGGCTATCTGTAACATAGGTAATGCGACTCTGGGCTTGCGATACGATGTTTGCCACACGGGGTTTGCTACACGGGGTTTGCCACACGGGGTTTGCTACACGGGGTTTGCCACACGGGGTTTGCCACACGGGGTTTGCCACACGGGGCTTGCCACACGGGGCTTACGACGCATACCGCGTCGCCCCGCTGCAGCCGGTCCAGTCGAGTGCGCTGGGCCCTTGAAACGAGGGGATAGGCGCCGGTAACAGAATTTTCGCTCTATAGCCCCCCGCTGGTCCAACTGACTACAATACCGAGCGGTTTTTTTAGTAGTTTTCATTCACTGTTTCGTGCATAGCCGCGAAGGATGTCGGCTTACCGCGAACAGTGTTGCCATTTTTTATCGAGAAAAAACGATGTTGAACTGGAAACCTGCGCTGGGCATGTTGCTTTGGGCTCTTTCGCTTGTTGCTCCCGCAGCGACCTCTCAGGCCCAAGAAAGCTCGGGAAAAAAATACATGGGACGGGTGATCGCTCCCTTCATGACCTATCATGGCGCCCCTTGGTTGATTCGCCCCGAGCGTGAATTGGAAGAAGCACCTTCTCAGGTTCTGGAGCAACTCAAATTGAAGCCCGGCATGGTGGTGGTGGACTTTGGTTGCGGCAATGGTTTTTACACTCTGCCGATGGCCAAACAGGTCGGGCCCGATGGCAAAGTACTGGCGGTCGACATTCAACCTGAAATGATTCAGATGCTCAAAGAGCGGGCCGCTAACGCCGGCGTAGATAACATCGAACCGATTCTCAGTACCGAAAAAGATACCAAGCTGCCAGAGAACTCCGTCGATCTTCTCATCCTCGTGGATGTATACCATGAGTTCTCGTTCCCAGCTCAAATGCTCGAAGGAATTCGCAAAAGCTTAAAGGACGATGGCGTTGTAGCTTTGCTAGAGTTTCGAGCGGAAGATCCAACCGTTCCCATCCGGCCACTGCACAAAATGTCCAAAAAGCAAATCTTGAAGGAGTACAACGCTAACGGTTTAAAATTGGTCCGTGAATTCGATGGCTTGCCTTGGCAACATCTGATGTATTTTGGCCGAGACAACGAATGGAAGAAAGATCAGCGCACTGAAGAGTCTGAGAAAAAATAAACCATTCCGCCGAGCTTTCGCGACCAGCCTAGGCTCTGTTTCTAAACTGGTCTTTTCTTAAACCTATCAAGTATGCAATATTGATTGGAATAAGGAGAAACCAAGAT
>JBIKMB010000135.1:0-14949 GCA_044359485.1 Pirellulaceae bacterium
GGTTCTTGAGCGGACACCACACTGGATGATTGCTCGTTGCTGTAACCTGCGTACCATTTTCAAACGTGACACGAACCAGGTTTCCGGCATTCCTAGTAACAAATCGACCGATAACAACTGAACCATGCCCATCCATTATAGAATGCGCATCCGTTACGGCTTCAACACGTGCAACTGCATCAACATCGATTTCGGTCAACCTGAGATTGATGTAGCCCCCTTCATATATGCCATTTCTCTCAACCCATTCAGGCGACCGAAGTAATTCAACATCAACTATTTCCCCCGTAGCGTGATGCACTACAAGGCTTATAATTTTCCAGCCGTCCACTCCATCGTTTACAGGATCGTAAAACCTTTCATCTGAGATGGGGTTTGTAGCCAGGACTCTATCGCCAAGACGAACATCTGAAATTGAAATACACTGCTCGACTGTGGATTTTGTTTTGAGATTAACGACTTCCTTGATTGGAGTTGAATTGATGACGCCCAAAACTTCTTGGTTAGGCACCACAAGTACCTTGGTATCTGCCACGAAACAGCCAAACCCGCGAACTCCCACTGTGACGGCCCCTTCCGGCGCATTTTTAAGCAGTTTTTGCGCAGCTTCAGCAGTAGGCGCTTTAGCCAGTTTTTCTGCAAACTCTCCACTTACTTTTATTTCAACTCCGGCTGAATCGACGATTTTGATCGCACCTCGGGACACGAATGGAAGGATGGCGATAAGTGAATAGTAATTTCCCTCATAAACATCGTTTACAACGAGTACTATGTCCGCGCCGTCATTAAAAACTCCGAGTATTCCAAGATAAGCATTGGCGCCAATCTCAACCGTCTCTCCGGCCCGTTGGAATGCAATCGCTTCTCTTGCCCTACCACCATTTTCGGTGAATTCGGGATCAAGTTCTCGGATAGCAATTCCATTTCGAATTTGCCATAGTTTGGTTCCCGAACCCCTGAAATACTCGGCTACTTTCTTTGCTGCCCCCTCTTCATCATCCGTTTCAAGAAATTCACTTGGTATATGAATGTTCCAACCGTTGCCGCTTTGAGCTGAATCTACTTCACCAAGTCCCCAAAAATACTCCAAAATCGAATAAGAATAGCCAAAAACGATGCTCGAATTCGTTTCGTCAAATGCCATAGCGGAGTATGTATCGTATCGATGCAAATGCTGCTTAAAGAGATCTATATCAAACGCATCTGGCTGATCTTCGAATTTTGCGTCAAGGTCTGCCCAAATCGGCTTTACTATTTGAACTTGCGGTGTGGGCAAGGGCGGCAAGCCATCTTGCTGTTTCTTTCCGCTCTCCGTCTCATCCGTCTCATCACCTCCCAATAAAATGCCCCCAAACCATCCTGACGCTAGTGGATTACCGACTTGATTATTACCGCCGTTTTCACCTACACCCCATCCAGTTCCCGCTGGTCTATTTCCCATTAGATTCCCGACGCCATTTTGCCAGTTCGCATAAACGTTTGAGGTTGCTAGGTTAAAGGTTTCGCGCGATTGGCCATTGGTGAGGAGTAAGTCAGTGAGCGATTCGCGGCTGGATAGTTGCCAATCTTCGATTGCATCGAACATTGCAGCATCATGCGCTGCATATCCATTAGCACGGGAGGTCGAGTAAACGGCTTGAGCATTGGCGGCAGTGATGGCTTTCACGGTCCAAGGTGAGGTGCCTAATGTGGTCGAGCCGCTGAGGGTGTTGGCCCAGGAGGTGTCGCGAGCGGCGTAGTACTGCGCGTCGCGAGACTTAAGCGCGATGCGGCGTGTAGCCCCTTCGACCCCGGTGTCACCGTTAGAAGATTCAGAACCGTACTGTGCATCGAGTGAAGCAACCGTTTGATCGTAGGTGCGTTCAGCCCCTGCGATAGCAGCTTCTTTGTCTTTGCTCGCTTGAGCCAAAGTGGAATTGAGCTGTGTCAAGGCTGCTAGCTCGGCACTTTTGCGAGTGGCTCCGGCATTCGCGGTCGCCGTACTATGGGCGTTGTTGGCATTGCTGACCGCAGTCGCGTGAGCTGATTCATTGCCAGTGAGTTGTTTTTGTAAATCCGCATCCGCTATTGAAATCTTTTTATCGCGATCAGCTCGCATTGCCGCCTCGCCAGCTGTTTCACCGATGTTAATCAACGTCGAAAGATACTGCTGACGGGCCGTGGCGGTTGTGGTTTCGTAATCCTTAATCGCTGTGCCAACGGTCGATGCATAAGCGATACCGCCATTCTTTAAACCTGTCGTGCGAAGTAATTTGTTAGCGGTGGTACTGTTGGTATAAGTGGTTTCGATTCCACCAATATCGACACTCCATTGCAGATAATTTGGTATCTCGTTTTGCCACCACTGCGCTTTGAGTTCCTCGATACTGGCTTGTGAAGCATCTGCGAGTAAGTTCGATGTATTGGCCAGCGACCGACGCACATTGCCACGCGCCACTAGATCGCCCGCTGTATGTGCTCCCCAAGCCTGAGCGGTGTTGTTACGCCACACATTGTCGGCCGTCGTAATCGCCTTACTTAGATCATTATCGGCTTCCGTGTAAAGCAATATTCGCGCACCGATGATCGGCGAAACGATATCGGTATGGTTTTTCTCATCAACTGCCACATTCGTGACATGAATCTTTCCTGCTTGCCCAAATTCGGTGATGGTATCGCCCATCGCCCCCATTTGCGCGATCCCTTCTGTGTAAATGAGATTCGCGTAGGCAACCCTCGAATTGCGAGTTACTTGCGCCAAGGCATCTTGATACGCTTTATCAACAGTGGTTGTTGCGGCCCCTTCGTCTAAGCTGGCCAGGGCAACTTGGTATGCTTTCCAGGCGGTTGCAGAATCAACAGCTGAGCTTTTCTCAATGGCAGCCGAAGTATTTTGGACATTCGCGTCAGAAGTACTTTGGTCGGTCCGCAAATTGTTCAAGGTGCTCGTGTTTGCAGTAGTATGCTGGTTCTCGTGCTGTACTATGGCAACAGCCAATTGCGTTCCAGGCGCGGCGATCGCTTGAATGTACTGCACGTCTGCATCGGCCTGATCATTATCTCGCAGCGTTCGATCGAGCCATGCGGTAATTTGTCGGCCTGCATCGACTAACGCCGTGGTCGTGATCATCGCAGTACGAGCAGGAGCATATTGTGATGCCCATGAGCCACTGGCGTTCGATGATGTCACATCGCCACAATTCCACAGCAGAACGCTGCCGCCTGACTGTACGCTCGATGTAACCCAACCAGCTTGAGCAGCTGCTTGGGCCCCTGTACGCGTTGCGTCTGCATTTGCAAAGGCAGTAATCCAATTGACATCCGCGACGCCAGTACTGGCCAAAATTGTTCGCATCGCATTGGCCGTTGCATTGTCTACTGCGATGATTGCAGCGCTGGTTCCCTGGGTGTAAGGTACCGTCAGGCCATTGATAGTCGCTGTAAACGTCGATTCCAGCGAATTCGTGGTTGTTGTATACGTGGTCATAGCGGTATTTTGCGATGTAATCTGTGTGATCAGGTTTTGGCCCGTTGTATTCGCGGCTGCTATGGCGGCATCCCCCACATCTCCTGCCCGAGTGATGTTCGAGGTCTTTTCGCTTGCCTTGAAGATAGCAGTGGCTTGAGCAATCGCCGTTTCTGCCACAGCGATCGCAGCTTGCGTATACTGGTCAATATGCTTCTGTTTCAAAGCCGCTCCCGTAGCTTCGGCCAGCGTCACACTTGCGGTCTGAACACGTAAGGCATGGGCCACCTCGGCATTAGCAACACTGATACTCGCAGTAACAACGGCACCAGTATCGTCTTTACTACGATTAATGCTGGCTTTGGCAGCCTCCTTACCGAGTGTCGATGCCGCTGCTCCCGATTGCTTATCCATGGATGTCGAGGCTTGGATAGAGCCATTGGTAAACGTTAGCTCGGCTGTATTAAGTTGATCGACGACATTCTGCTCTGCCGTATTGAGCAAAGTTGTGAGTTGAATTCGATCATTCTTGGCGACCAGGGTTCGCGTCTGAAGTGCGTTTCTGCGTGTAACGTATTTCGCCGCATCTGCAGTTGCGACCGCAAACTGTAGAGAGGTCAGGGCATTTTGCCCCGTTCCATGTGCGGATTCCTTACGTAGCCGATGATTTTCCGCCAGCGTGCTTTCATATGATGCTCTTGCATCCGACTTACTGTAGATAAGCCCCCCACTGATCCCAGCTTCATTGGAATAAAACGCATTCGCGATACCGGTCAAATCACTGCTGAAATCGGCAGAATCCTCAGCGACATTGGAGATGAAGGTTTTATTGGCTTCCAACGTGGAATCGTTGGCAGTTGTCGCTTCACTGGCTTCTGCGGTAACGAAAGTGTCACCGCTGGTTTTCAGCGAACCTGCCGCTGCGATATCGGCGGATCCTGCCGCATTCACCCAAGTGAGATAATGGGTCGACGAATCGGTGACGCGTGTCTGTTCGGCTTTGGCCGTTTCGACCGTTTTCACACGAATCGCTTCACCTTCTGCAGTTCGCTGTGCCAACAAGAGCGGTTCTCGTAAGCTAGCGACTTGAGCATTGGTTGATGCAACAATCGAAGCATAGTCGGCTTGTGCCGTTGCCATTTCCGCCGATGTGATTTGATTAAATGTGAACTTAGCTTGGGCAATTGCAAGGTTCTTACGGGCATACGCCAATGTGGGTTCTACATTCTTGAGTACGAGGGCCTCACCGTGGAGGAAATCGCGCAGTGCGTCAGCATCGGAGATCTTCTTGTCTCTTTCGATCTCAGCGATACGAACATTCCAATTCTTATAAACCAGACTTAGAGCGATCTGAAACGCCTTCAATGCCGCAATCTTATTGGTCAGTTGCGTTTGGCCAGCACTATTGGTGCTAGAAATGAAAGTCATAAGAGAACCAAGCACGTTTTGCACATACGAGGTCCCCGAACTTGCATCGCCAACGGTGGCTGCTTTGATTTCTTGGAGATAGTCACCCAAGAAAGAAAGCGTTCGGTCTTCAGAATTGGTGGTAAATGTATCCAATGCCGCCTTAAACAAGTTTTGGAAGGATAAAGCAGCATTAGCAAGATCTAGTTGCAGTTGCCCCCAAGGAGATGCCTGACTGGTCGCAAATTCCGCGACTCGGCTTTGATGATTCTGATAAGTGGTAACCGTTTTCGCTGACTTGGTCGTGGTCTTGTTGACCTGTTCATCGCGGTCCGCTTCGCTGACCTCAGTTCCGTAATCCAAGTCGTGCTGTGCATTGGCCTGGAACATGGCCAGTAAGGCCTGGAGCACTTGCGTGTTGTACTGAGATGACGAATTGGCACTACTGTTAGCTTCCGTTGTGATGATCGAAGTCATCATGTCGTCATAGACGGAGACAAACGTAGCAATTGCAACTCGAGTGTCGTGATCGGTGGTTTCGGTGTCCGATATATTGAAGAACTCATGCTGAGCTCGAAGTTCCGCATTATTGTAAACGTCGTCCGCTTGTCCTTTGCGGTACGTCTCCCAAACGGTGGCCATCGAGATCTCGAAATCGTATCGAGTAGCTGCTAATCCTTGGAAATAGGTTGACTGAGCTGCTAGGTCGCCAGAGGGGGCCATCATGAAATCGGCCCAATAGGGCGCATTGGCGTACCCCATCGTCTTTTCGTTCTGAACATACGACATGTTAAAGTTGTAGGTTGTGGTCGCCACATTTTCCGTATGTTTTTTGTCTGCAACGGCAGCTCGCATTTCTTTTAGGTAAATGTTCATACTGGTATCAATGTCCAATTGATACCGAGTATCGTTCGCTGCGTCACGCAAATCTCGCTGTTCCTGAGCCTTGGCCAAAGCAGCCGCCTTCTGGGCAGCGGCAACGCGATAAGCATGGTCCTTGGCTTCGTTATTGGCTGTGATCCTGGCGTCTCGCTCCTCTTCTGCTTTTGACTTAGTGTTCTTTTTCTTGGCGTCCGACTTTGAATCCGTGGCCGTTTTGGTGAGTTGTGCGTCTGCCAATTGCCACTGGGCTGCCGGAGTATCAAGAAATCCAGCAAATGGTGTCAGTAGGTTGACCGGTATCGAAGATTTCTCTTTCGTGTTTTGGTCATCTGCATCCGCTTCGCTCTTTTCCAAATCAAATGCCGCATTGATCTCCGTTTCGGCTTCCTTATGAGCTGCGTCGGCTTCATCACGAGCACGCTTTTCAGCAGATTCAGCAATGGCCACCAGCCGATTATATTCGGCCCTTATCTTTTGATCGCGAATCCAGTAGTTCATTTCGGCGATCGTATCGCGCATTCCCTGGGCTTCCTCAGCAGCGAGGGCTAAGCTATTGTAGGTCGCTTCAGCCGTTGCGAAGGAGCGCGCTTTGGCGGCTGTATGGACGGCTACGCCCCACGTATAGTCCGCGTCAGCAAATGCTTTTTCACAGTCAATATGCGCTTGTCGGATAGCCGCATCGCGAGTCTGGGCAAGTTGCTGCTCCTGTCCTGGCAAGAGCGGTCCGCTATTCAAAGCTTGATTGTAAGCAGCCCAAGCAGCCGCAATTTGACTGTCTCTCGTGCCTTGTGCCTGTTGTTTAGCGGCGATACTTGCTTGTGTAGCGTTTTGAACGTTGACCGTATATGTTTGTTCTGACGTTGTTATCGACGCATTTTTTTGATCATTGAAAGACTGCTGAGAGTTGAAAAGATTTTGGCTCTCGGTACCGACATCGATCGTTGGGTGTTTTAGTTGTGAAACAAGTGCAGCTTCTGTGGCTCGACTTTGCGATACCGAAGTTGCAAATAGCTGGAAGGCCGTTGCACGCTCAGCTGTAGCAACAGTTCTGGCTTGACTGCGTGCTTGATTGTAGGTTGCCAACGCCGTCGCTTTTGCCATCGCTGCATTCGAATCGGAAATCGCCGCCAGTTGCAACGCATTAGGGTGGGTACCAACGTCCAAGGTTGGCCCCGCATCGAGCCCGTAGTACTTCGGTGGTGCGGGCTGGTCTGCGTCATTCGGAATAACAAAGGCATCTTCGGGAGGAGTGATGGGCCACACAAATTCAGGATCGGTTCCGTACGATTGTCCTGAGGTTTGATTTAGGAAGGCCGCTTCGGCCGCACTTAACGATGTGCCGAGCTGAAATTCGGCCGCACGAAGTTGATCGCGATAGGCCGTAACTGTGGACAAACGGGTCGACTGGTAAAGGCTCATGGCTGTCGACATCTCTTGTCGATACGTCGCATCCGCCGTTTGTTGGGATGACTTTAGTGCACTCTTGGCGGCGGCCAGCCCTTGCTCCAGGGTGGTGTTGGCATTCTGCCACGCTGTATCAAAAGAAGCCAACTCGGTCACTAAGGCTTGAGCGGTGCTACCGTTAGGCGCGGAGGAATACACAAAGCGGAAAGTACGCGAAGTGCTGTCAGACGGAGATCCGCCGCGAGCTAGCCAAGCATCGACCTGCACAAAACCTTCGTTATCTGGTGTGGTGGGAGTAAAACTAAAAGCTCCAGCGGAATTGGTGGTCGCATTTCCATCGGGCGAGCCATCACCGTCGACATCAAAAAAGATCAGCACATTCCCCACCGCTGGTCCAGTAATCGTACCCTGGACGGCTACGTTGGCTGTGGCACCATCACCGGCGGTCCCTGTGTCGCTCACTAAACCGAGTGTGGCCACTTTCGTTACCACCAACGCGGTTTGCGTTACCGAAATGCTCGACCAAGCCCCCGTGATCATTCCTAAGTCGGGATCAAAGGTGATCATACGAGTCCTTAGGGTATGGGCCCCAACCGAAAGGTCGCTGGGCGTGTATTGGAACTTTCCTTCCCCGTCCGTCAAGGTTGAGCCATCGGGCGCACCATCGCCGTTATGGTCAAATTGAATTAGTTGTCCAGCGATTCCGCTACGGCTTGTTCCAGGCTGAACCGTCCCCTTTAAGGTCATGTCGGTCGAAGCGTTATCCGTCGCGCTCGAGCCATCATCGACGGCTAGCCCCCAAGCTCCCAGCGTCGGAGGAGTCAGTGCTGCTGGAGCAGGATTGGAGAACGTGTGGGAATTCCAGTTGCTCGTCTGAGGAGCTTGTCCATCGATCGATTGATGGGTACGAATTTGCAAGGTGACTTGCGTAGCGGAAGATGACGTGGAAGGAGCATAGGAGTATTCAAATTTCCCGAACGCATCGGTCTTGACCACCGCTTCCGGAACATTGTCTCCGTTGAGGTCAATCTCCACATTCACGCCACTCACTTGTGCGTCATCGAGGACACGCCCCGTTAGCTTTGCAGGGGTAGTATGGGTTGTTGGCGTCCAAGCCAGATTCGTGATGGAAGCCGGCTCACTAGCCAAGTTGCTATAGGTGTAGGAAAAGGCTTGCCACGATGAATAAGCGCGAGCCGTGGAATTGGGATCGAATGTGAATGTACGGATCGCTACGGTCTTGGTTCCGAACGTGGAGAAGTTTGGATACACCAAAAATTTACCGTCGGCATCCGTGTTGGTGGTAAAGTCCGCGGTGCCATTATTGTCGAGGTCAACTTCGAGCAAAGCGGAAGTTTGGCCCGAAGCAAGAGCCACTGTGCCCGTGATGGCCGCATTTCGAGTGATATAGTCGGACGCGGAAGTACCACTATCACTCAATAGCCCCATCGTTTGAATCGCTGCTGGAATGACTGGATCTGCGGCAATCGTGTAACTGTAAGTTTGCCAAGCTCCGAGCTCCCCTTGCTGTGTGGTGGTATTCCAGACCCGCGTGCGTGCCCGAATATTTTTCGCGCCAGCCGACAACGATTTAGGTGTGTACTGGAAGGTGCCATCGGCCTCTGTAAAAGCGATTCCGTCAATGACATCATCACTGTTTTCATCGAACTCAACACGTTGGTTCGAGAGGGAGGAAATGGATACCGAGGTACCGGAACCTGAGTGGCCAATTTGACCGACGATAGTCCCTTCGCTGCTGATTTTGTCGGTTGAATTTGCACCTGTGTCTCGGCGCAATCCCAGGGAAGTCACGTTCATCGTGGAAGCGCTGCTGGCTTCCAACACAAAGCTAACCTCTTTCCATGGTCCGGTCACCCATTGGGCCTGGTCCGCATTCCAGTGATTCACACGAGCGTTGATCTCCACGGCACCTGGTGCGAGACCAAAAGGCCGATACATAATCGCCCCAAAGGAATCAGAAATGGCAACGCCATCTACCGTTCCGTTACCGTCGTGGTCAAATTGAATTTGAACGCCGCTATGTACCGCTGAAGTCGAAAGCTGCCCCGCCAGAAGCGATGAAGTTGTATGGCGATCGAAGGCGTTGTCGCCATCGTCTACAGCAATCTCCAACCAATCGATGCTGGGAAGCGGAGTTGCCAGATAAGTGTACTGAAAAGTTGTCGGTTGAGAGTAAACCGTCGATTGAAGGTTCGTATCCCAATAGGAGGTCACGAGGCTTAAAGTGACGGGGCCCGTCGGCAAGTTCTGTGGCCGATAGACGAAATTTCCAAAACGATCGGTAATCGCCGTTCCATCAGCGGAGCCGTTGCCGTTGTGATCGATGTACACGAGATAATCGGAAACAGGGCGATCATCGAGAGTAAGTGTTCCCACGATCGCTGGATTGTCCGTAATCTTGTCCGTGCTTGATACACCGGTATCCGATACCAACGCTAAACTGGAGAATTGAGGGGCGGGAGGAGCGATATAGTGGATGGCCAGATCGGACCAAGGTCCAAGTAGATAAGAACCGAACGCAACATCGTATTGAGCCGAACGAACTCGCAGGGTGTGGGTTGTGTAACTAAGGCCCAGAGGTCGATATTCGAAGACGCCCAGATCGTCCGTCAGCGCATTTCCATCCGCGAGGCCGTCGCCGTTGTGATCAAATTGAACGAGGGAATAAGCAACGGACTTGGGTGGAGTTGCCGTATCCAATAAGTTTCCGGTAAGCGTTGGATCGGACGTCACCTTATCCGTAGCGGATGTTCCCGTGTCGTTGGACAAGCGTAAATTGCGAACTTCGAACGTCGACGTGGGAAGGGCAGCAAGCTCGTAGGCGTAATTAATCCATGAACTCGACGACAGGACATTTCCCGCACTGTCCAAACGGGTTAATCGGTACTTTAGATTGACTGGTCCCACTCGCCCTAAAAGGGAACTATCGCCCGTTCTGGGATCGTACGTCACCGAGTTGCTAGAGGTTGGGAAATCGACATACCGAGTGACGGTTCCATTACCTTGTTGGTCAAATTCCAAACGCGCGGTGGAACCTTGCCGATCGCCAACCAACGTGGCTTGGATTCGCGGATCGGTTGTGACACGATCAAGGATCGAACTGCCAGTATCGCGCACCAACGCGAAGTTACTCACAGTCAATCCACCTGTCGCGGCGATACCATCCACGATGATCGGAAAACTAACCCAATTGCCGGTCGTGATCACGCCTCCGCTGGCATTCAGATGAATCAAGCGGTAACGAAAGGGTAATCTGCCGGTGTAGCCCACTAAACTCGAATCCGTGGAACGTGGGTCGTAAGTGAATAGATTACCCACGGTAGTCACCGTGACGGAGCCACCGACTTGGCCAGTCCCGTAGTGATCAAATTCAATGCGCACCGACTGGCCCTGAAACGCACCCTTCGCGTAGCCGGTTACCGTTGGGTTGGATGAGATATTGTCCGTTGGGGAAACACCATCATTGCTGGCTAGTCGAAATTGATCCACATAGGGTGCCGAAGCTGCGATTACGGTTCCGACCAAAGTCAGATCATAAGGAGATTCGTTGGAATCGGTACTGGTAATCGAGAAGGGCGAATTGTACGAGCCAATGGCTGAGGCATTGAGTTGCAACGTAACAACGACCGAGGAATTTGGCGGTAGGCTAGACGGAACGGCGGAAACAATCGAGAAACCGCTCCCCGCTGTGGGCACTCCGAGATTCAGCGTAGTACGGCCATAGTTGGAAATTCTTATGGAGCGTTGGATCGGGCTGGCGAGTTCCGCTGAACCGAAGTTGATGGAACCGGAACCATCAAGCAAGGACTGGCCTGTCGCTTCGTTTCGAATGTCGATTTCAGGGGCCATGCTCAGCACGTCTGCGGTGAAATTAAGCACGAAAGGATTTTCATCGCTATCGCTGGTTGCAAATGAAAAACTTCCCCAACGCGGTCCGGCTACACTGGTATCGACACTCACGGTGAAGGTGGTTTGGGCCCCAGGTGCGACCGTTGCCGCAAAGGCTTGCGAAATCGAGAAACCTGGCGGGAGTTGAATACCAGCCGTGTTGAGACGCAGAATGGCGTTTGGATCGGTAGGACTCGCCGTGTTCGTGATGGTAAAGGTTTTTGAAAACACTGCGCCAACATCGGCATCACCGAAGTGAAAACTCCCTTGGCTTGGCAAGTTGGTATTGAGCGAATCCTGTACTTGAATCTCACCTGAAGCGACCGTTTC
This sequence comes from Pirellulaceae bacterium, assembly GCA_044359485.1. Taxonomy (GTDB): domain Bacteria; phylum Planctomycetota; class Planctomycetia; order Pirellulales; family Pirellulaceae; genus JAFLCP01. The sequence continues at coordinate 11,378 of JBIKMB010000135.1, forward strand.
AAGAGTCATGGAAAACGTATTCCAAGAGCCAGTCGCCATGAGATTATTGAAGTTGTCGTATTCGAGGATTCGGTATTTGGGTGAGAACGGGCCCACATAGAAACTCAGCCCCGGATCGCTGGTACGTGGATCATACTGAAAGTTCATGGAGCTATCGACGATAGTTGAACCATCGCCAATACCGTCTCCTCCGTGGTCGAATTGAACATGGAGTGTTACAAGCGATGGCGGACCTCCAGGTAAACCCCCAAGTCCACCGCCAGATGAATTCGTTACTGTTCCTTGCAACCTTGGATCGTAAGTGATCTTGTCTGTTGCACTAATCCCGGTATCGCTGACCAGTTGGATATTGGAGACTTCAAAAGCCATCAACTCGCGTTTCTCAAATTGCTCTATCAGAGACGTTCGAAAAACCTGTCGCTTGCGTGAGCCTGCCTTTTTGCGAAAAGCTAGCTTTGACAATTTGCCCCAGATCGAACTGCGGACACGGCGAGAACTCATAGAAACCTCCAAGCCATCGGAGAAATATTGGGATTGTGGTACTACCACACTGCTAGACGGTCGAAATGAGTCGCTCGAATTAGCGACTTCGGAAAAGTGATATCCGTCAAGCGTCTCCATTACAACAAATTTCTGGAGAAAATTTAAGGAATTTTCCACCTATACTGAATCGCCAAGATAGGGGGATTTAGGCAAATTTACTTCTTTGGTGTGGGGTTAGTGGATATCCTCTGCCAAAAATTCAAAGTCCACTATCAGGAAGAACGACCGCGTCAGGGACTGGGGAATGAGCTTGTGATTAGCGATTCGCGATCAAAGAAACGCTCGAAGTCCATCGAGAAACCATCAGAAACCGATTCGATTCAGATTTCTGAGATTCACTGCCAAGAACCTTGCGGCGGATTACTCAAGAGCTACAGCAACAACGCGGTGTAACTCAAGATGTCGTTCAACTTTTATGGTTGGGTTCATTTCAGATCTCAGCGCACTGCTGCGCGTAACGCGAACGTCCGTCCGCACCTATGCCGGTTGCATCAAGAAATGTTCAATTTGCAACCTGAAACCTGACTCGAATTACTCTCGCTCACCCTACTTTTCGTTCGCAAACAACACTTTTCTCAATGCGATCTAGTTTTTGCACAGGGCGAGTGGTAGATCATGCTTCCTACAAGTTTTGGCCAGATCGGCGCCGGACAGTCCAAATGCCTTGGAAAGCTTCAACATGGGTGTTGTCCATACGAGCTCGTACAACTGTTCTCTCGTAAAAATCTTTCTTATCATAGTCATACTCCCATCTTCGACTTTCCGACAGCTGACGAAATACCGGAGACAATTATTGTCCAAAACTGCCACGGCAAACAATCGTTGAGAGCAAGTGTAGATGACTGAGCGACCGCAACCAATTTCTCCAGATAAGGCGGCTGAACGCATACGTTCACAAATAAGAATATGCCGTGAAGACATTGCACGCGCAAAGACACGTATTCTCAAGATGGCAAATGGAAACGTTGAAGCCAATGCAACTGAGTGGCTGGCCGATCAACAACTTGAATTGCCCAGAGAAATCGATCTTGAACAGACTGGAGTTGACGAGAAACTCTTCACTATTGCTCAAACGATAGGACTCAAGCAGTCTTTCTTCCAAGCCGCAATTGAACTTTCGTGCAATGGTTGCATCGTACTGCTTGGGGGCGTTTCCCAACGGGATGTCAGAATAAATTATCGGACGCGTGGATATAGCGGCGGATTACCCCACATCTTTACCCTCACGGTTCCCGATAAGATCGTCGCGCTCGATACTGCTGAGAGCTTTGCTGCCGATGTCGATGTTTTTTTGAACGGCAGTGGCTGCAATCAGATGCACGACGGGATTATCGAAGCCATCACTTCATCGCTCGACTGTTTCCGCAAAGGATTGTATATGCCTTCAACCGTCATGCTGGCTGCTGCTGCAGAAGCCACATGGACGGAATGTGGTGCTGCTGTAGCTAAGAATCTGCAGGACCGGAAGCTGGAGGCATTGTTTGCCGATCAATACTCCAGCATCAGCAAGAAAGTACTCGAGCTTCGAAAGGTGCTCGAAAGCCCGAATGCAAAGCCATTGCTCAAGTCGGCATCCCAATCCATTGCCAAGGTCCTTGACGCTGAAGTTTGGACCACTGTACTACGTGATCGACGAAACGCGCTTCACTGGGGAAAGGCCAAAAGTTTCATTGCAGGGCACAGCGAAACGGCCGTTCTGCTAATGGCTGCGCCAATGCATCTGGGCATTTTGGAATCGATTCGGCTCGTTTGCTGATGTAGCGACGATTGCCAGAATAACACTCATAACCGACAACCGAACCGCACGTAGCCAAGGTTATCCGACGTTCCAGGTCTGCCTAGCCCGTACAACCGTCATAGAAGGTCTTTGTTAGCCTCTCGACGGCATCCGACGGTGACTAACTTCCGCAACGTACAAGCCTGACGAAACATGGATTAAAGCCCCGATTCTGTTAACCAGCGTATCGCCGTTAACCGAGAGAGTCAGAGAGATTTCGCCTCTCCCACAAATTTTCGATTCGAATATTGTCGGAGCGTGGTTTTTGCACGGGGCGGGAAGAGAGCGCTGCTGGAGTTGGCACATAAGCTGGTCCGGGAAATGGAGGGCCAGCCCTCAGAGGCTGTATCCGAGCTTCTGTGGGTGCTGGACGAAGTGCTTCTCCGGATGCCGTGACGCCTACTGCGGTCGATCATGCTTGACTGACCAGAAATTCTCAGGGAGAAGACAACGGCTCCCGAAAGGGATCGTAGCAGTCATTCACTGCCATCCCTCCAGTTGTAATTGGCGAACTTCGTCCTCAGGTCTGATCTCTGGCGGCAAAGGCTTTAATCTGGCCCACGAATGAGTCGACACTCCATCTCAGCAGAGCTACGAACATCGTGTCGATTTCACTATTGTACTGTTCGAGGATTTTCAGTAGATCGCCACCAGCCCAGAAATCTGCTGCCTCAACAACACATGTAGAATCGCCTCGACGCTTACCATCGTCCTCCCCGCCACAACACTTCTGGATGTACTGAATTGCGTCTTGATGGAGTTTGAACTGATCGGCAATTCCATCGCCATCAAACAATGATACATTTCCGTCATGATACCCTTCATGGACAAGCCAGTTTCGTATCTTGTACGAGACTTTCAGCGGCCATGAATATGCCTCGCGGATATGCAAGTGGCCAGAAAATCCCAGAACGTCCTTTTTTCCGACCAAGTCCTCGCATGCTTTCGGGTTTTGTTTTGGATTCTCTGCCAAGTCTGTCGTACCGGCCAACCTTCCACACACGTTTGAAAGTCTGTCGTAAATCGACCAGGTTACCGAGACATAAGACGTTAGTGCGAGGTGCCGAGCAATATGGAATTCCATCTCGATGTTGTTGTAACTGACAACATTTGCTTTTCCGGTCACTTCTTGAGCATTCGAAACCTGTTTGACGACGTTCCACGCGACGTCTCTAGCAGCACATATTGAAATCGTGCTGGCCAATAGCTGGTGCATTGCCGACCGCTTACTCCATTGTTCGAAGCATTTTGA
>JBIKMB010000136.1:0-14919 GCA_044359485.1 Pirellulaceae bacterium
CAGTCGGTTAAGCTCTCAAATCGAAGACTTTCATCTTCACAAACACGCCACATTTTATTTGTCCATCTGCTCCATACTGCTCGGCTTTCAAATGGTGGCCGTCGGTATCTTGGCCGAACTGATCACCTCCATTTCCCGTCCCGATCAACCACCGTTTTCGGTTCGCCAACGCACATCGAATCCCACCGCCTCATCCCCACCTCAACAGCCCCAATAAAGACCGCCAGCGACTCTGTTCGAGAACCCGTTTTCACACTTCAGCCAACAAGCACACGAGACCTGCGATGTCAGCCTCCGATATCTCCATTCCGCGTTGGTCCCTATACGCCTTGATCCTCATATCGGCCGCTGCCGCGCAAGCCGGTCGCATCGCCAGCACACGCAGCGCCACGGGCGAACTCCCCTTTTACAGCGCAAACGATCGCAGCCGCTGGTGCACGATCGTTTCCCTGGTCGAATACGGCACCTATGAAATCGATGAAGTCGTCTTTCGAGAAGATCCAAAAAATAAACGTCGTATTTGGTACAGCATCGATATCGTGCGACATCGTGGCGCTGACGGTAAACAACATTACTACAGCAGCAAACCCCCTTTGCTCACAACTCTGTACGCCGGCGTCTATTGGATATTCCACAAAACGACCGGTAAGACGCTCAGCGAAGAGCCCTTTTTTGTCGCTCGAATCCTGCTGGTCTTTTATAACCTCATACCATTGATCGGCTATTGGCTGCTGCTGATTTGGTTGATCGATCGCACCACACTCGATCCCTGGGCCCGCTTGTTCTTGGTCGTCGCCGCGGTTTGGGCGATGTACTCCAGCACCTTCGCTTCCACCATCAATAATCACTTACCCGGTATCATTGCAGTCATGATTTCACTGTGCGCTCTGATACGCATCGTGATCGATCGATCCCCGCACTGGGCCTGGCCCGCCTTATGCGGCACAACTGCCGCCTTCTCCGTCGCTTGCGAATTGCCAGCCCTCGCTTGGTGGACCATCATCCCAGCAGTGATATTTCTATCGCTCCAGCAATTGAAACCCATTGCGATCTATACTCTCACCAGCATCCCGATCTTCGCCGCCATATTGATCACCACTCAACTCGCCCATGGCGATTTGAAGCCCCCCTATATGCATCGGGATCATGGCGAAATCATCGCCACCCTGCCACGCGATGGCGGAGCCGAATCACCCGAAAATTCGCTCAGCGCTGTACGCGATGCCTTGCTCAAAGCCAATGAAAAACCCTCCGAAAAACTAGAACTGCGTCCCGCCCGCCAAGAAAAAACGTTCGAACTGCTAGATACCGAAAATCAAATTTGCTGGGCCATCCAAGCGAGTGAAGGAACCTGGGAAGTGCGACAATGGGATGACTGGTACGACTATCCCAAAACGTATTGGGTCCCCGAACGCAAAAGCGGCGTTGATAAAGGGGAACCCTCTCATGCCGTGTACGCCTTCCATTGCCTGATCGGCCATCGAGGCATCTTCTCACTGACACCCATCTGGCTCTTCGCCCTCTCCGGGGCTCTGATCGCGCTGAAAAAACAGCCTAATTGGCGCTACATTCACCTGGCCGCCATCGTGGTCAGCGTTGTCTGTATCGCCTTCTTTCTCGCCAGACCCTTAGAAGATCGCAACTATGGGGGCGTCTGTAGCGGACTACGCTGGGTCTTCTGGCTGACTCCGCTCTGGATGCTCTTCCTGCCTCACGGCATCGAACAACTCGCTCCCTCATCGACCCACCGCAAACTGGGCCTCGCCGCACTCGCCATCTCAATATTCTCCGCCACGTTCCCCTGGAACAATCCCTGGACCCAACCTTGGATCTTTCAGATTTTGGAATACATGGAGTGGATCAAGTATTGATGAGGGAACGATGGTTTAGTTTTAAGTGATTCAGTGATTCGTTTTTCCGTTTTTTAATGGTATGGTTTTCGGGCGGATTGTTTAACCCATGTGCCGCGAGGCCAGGGTTCTTGCCATTGCGCTCAACACACAGAAAACTCTTTCCTCTTTCAATCTCCATCCAACCCCACCCTAAAAACTAAAAACTGAACCACTGAAAACTATCCTACCTTCTCCTCGCCACTTTCTGCACACTGATATCTTCCCGATATCGCGCGGTATATTTCAATTGACTTTCAGCGCCGCTGAAACCTACCACGGCATCGTCCCAGTTCAATTCTTTCGAAATCAATTTGCCCGCGTCCAAGTCGAATTTCAACTCTCCGTTGCTCAACTGCTGCATCACTTGCGACTCTACCTCAGGACCATCCAGCGGCGTGATCGGCTGACTGCGAATGGCGATCGTCGCGACACCCGATTGCACTTTCTTGAGCTCGTATTGTTCGCGTATCTTAATCGTTTTATGGGTACCATCGGGCAACTTGACCCGAGTATCCCTCGGCACACTCCATGTGCCACCCATCGCAATCTCTTCCTCAGGCAGTGGTAACACTAAATCTCCCATCCCTAAATCGGGCGCATCTTTGCTGTCCGATCTGGATATCACTTTGCCCTGGGAATTGATCACCACCGTCGACATTGTCTTGCCCAAGCTCTCCGCCACCTTTTTATAGATCGGCGGAGGCGTTTTATCCTTGCGGCTGTCATAGCGAATCTCTTTCTCATCGCCATTCGTTTGTGACATTTCAACATGAGCAATACGATACTCAAACGTCATATCACCCTGCGGATTCACCGCCGTAACTTTCCACACCTTTTCACTCAACGTCCGCGCTTCAGAAGCTTGGTCTACCCCTTTGATGCGCGTGATCGTTTTCGCTTGATGCAGCACCGTCGAATGGACCTCTTCACCCGGGCGAAGCTTATGCCGCAGCAAATATTTCTCCCCCTTGGCCTCCGATTCCTCTCCGCCAACGGCCGCTGCATGACTCCATCCCCAGAGAATGACCACGCCGCAAGCGAGCAACCCCGCCAGAGAAGTCTTGCTCCAAAGCATCGAAGATCCAAACATGGTCGAGCCTCCTTACATCAAACCAACGTCCGCTGCTCACATGCGCCAGCAATCTATCTTGCCGGTCCAACCAACCGAGGAGTGTAGCAAGTAGTTTGCCCGAGAAAAACAGCAATTCCAGCCGGTTATTCCCTGCAAAAATTGAAATTTACCGCAGCGAACCCGCGATTTTTCTTGAGCCCAACCGCAGCGTCTCTGACCTAGAACCATCTCGAGCGGAATCTCACTCAATGAACGCATGGCGGAGATATAGGACAACAAGGATTGCTACAACTTCGCAGCATCGGGCCAGATGTCAAAGCCCCATTTTGATCAAGATTCCACCGGTGGACTTGGGGCAAGCTCCGGCCGCGGTGCACCGCTCCATCCCAACTTCTCACGCAACGTGCGATACTCGTTGTGGCCCATCAGATTGATCAACTTGAATGCCGCCGGACCTTTTTCGATTCTCACCCGATCCTCTATGGTCAACTCAGCCAATTCGCGCCCATCTACGACAACAGCCGTCGTCGATGCGGCTCTCCGCAAACGCAACTCAAAGATGCGTTCCGCCGTATCGACCACCGGTCGCATCGTCAATGTATGCGGACTGATGGGACTGATCACAACGGCTTGCAAATTTCGATGCAATATCGGACCACCTGCAGAAAGATTGTGGGCCGTCGATCCGATCGGCGTGCTAAGAATCAAACCATCACAGCTATAGGTCGTCGCCCAACTCGCATCCACGAACATGTCCACCTGCAACATGGTGTAAGGGCTTCCGGTTCTCAAAGCGACTTCGTTGAGTCCTATCTGACAACAAAGCCGTTGCTCCCCTCGCCAAACGGAACATTCCAGCATCACATGTTCTGTGTATTCGCAAGGACCTTGGACAATTTGCGGCCAAATACGTTCAAATTGCTCCGGTCCGATATCGGCCAAAAAACCGAGGCGGCCCAAATTGACTCCCACAACGGGAATCTGGTTATACCGCATCTGCCGAGCCGCTTGCAAAATCGAACCATCCCCACCCAACACCACCACCAAATCGTCGCTTCGATCCTCGAACGGATACGAAAACGTCAAATCGACGTGCGCTAAAGTTGCATGCTTTTCAATCACTGGCAACAGACGAGGCAACCACTCATGGACATGAGGCTTGTCGGGTGCAGCGACCACGACAACACGCGGAGTGCGTTTCTGCTCAACCCAAGTCGCTTTCACAACGCCACGTCCGCGCATGCAGTTACCTCTCGCTAGACAACCTCAAGGATCATCTCATTATCAATACGGTCGCCTTCGCGTGGAAACCTTATCCCTTCAGCGACACAGCATTCAGCCCAGCGACACAGCATTCAGCCGCTGTTCCAATTCTCGGCATGCGCGAATGATGCCATTGGCATCCAGACCGAGGTCGGCCATTAACTCGTCACGCTCTCCATGCTCAACAAAACGATCCGGCAACCCAAGAGAACGCATCAGTCGTGTATCCCATCCATGTTCGCAAGCAGCCTCCAAAACGGCGCTTCCGAATCCGCCGAGCCGGCAACCCTCTTCGACCGTAATCACGAAACGACCTTGCTGAAAACACTTGCCGATCACATCCACGTCCAAAGGCTTCGCAAACCGCGCATTGACCACCGTGACATCCAATCCCTCACTGGCCAATCGATCCGCGGCTTGCAGACAGCTTTCCAACATGCCTCCGAAAGCGATCAAGCTGCCATCGGTCCCCCAGCGTACCACCTCGGCCTTGCCCAGCTGGATCGGATCGTTGGGCTTGTCCAGCGTCGGTGCATTGCTTTTCGGATAGCGGATGCCCACCGGGCCTGGATGCTGCAATGCGAAATCGAGCATCGATTTCACTTCCTTCGCATCACCAGGTGCCATCACAACCATGTTCGGGAAAACCCGCATGTAGGCAATGTCATAACTTCCGTGATGCGTCGGTCCATCCGGACCGGTTAAGCCCGCTCGGTCCATCATAAAGACAACAGGTAGATTCTGCAGGCAAACCTCTTGGAAGATTTGATCATAGGATCGCTGCAAGAACGTGCTATAGATCGCCACAATCGGACGCAACCCGGTCTTCGCATGCCCCGCCGCAAAAGCCACCGCATGCGATTCGCAAATACCCACGTCGAAAAAACGCTCAGAGAACTCATCGCGCACCGGTTCCAGCTTGTTGCCTTGACACATCGCAGCCGTCATCACCGTGACCCGCTCGTTGCTCCGCATACAATCTCGAATCGCATCGCGCGCGTAATTGGTATACGCAGGACTTCCACCACCGCTGACCACCTTTGCCCGACCGTTGTCATCTTCAAAAGCAGGTGGAGTATGAAAGAAAACAGGATCCGCCGCCGCAGGCTGATAGCCGTGACCTTTTTCCGTCACCACATGCAACAAAACCGGCCCCTTGAGATCCTTCACCAATTGCAAATACTTGCGAAGAATTCCGAGGTCATGCCCATCAATCGGACCGATGTACCGAAAACCTAACTCCTCAAAAAGCATCCCACCGCAAAGTCCAGCCTTCACACCTTCCTTCAATTGTGCAAGCATCCGTTCGGCCGGATCACCAAACAGCGGAACACGATTGAGTATCTTCACCACTTCGGTCTTCAGACCGGTGTAAAATGGATTGGTCCGCAAGCGATCCAGATAACGGGCCACGCTCCCAACACGCGGGCATATCGACATTTTATTGTCATTGAGCACCACCAGCATATCGGCGTTGAGTTCTCCCGCATTGTTGAGAGCTTCAAACACGATCCCGGAGGGAAACGCACCATCTCCGATCACCGCCACGCTCTTGCTCGATTTGCGAGCCATTAAATCATCGCCGCTCTTGAGTCCCAAAGCGGTCGATACACTGCACCCCGCATGACCCGTCATGAACAAGTCGTAATCGCTTTCCGCAGGATTCGGATACCCCATCAAACCACCGCGAGTACGGATCGTCGAAAACTCGTGATAACGACCCGTGATCAATTTGTGAGGATAAATCTGATGCCCCGTGTCCCAAATCAACCGATCGGTCCGAAAATCGTACACACTGTGCAAGGCTAAGCACAATTCGACGACTCCGAGGTTCGATGCAAAATGCGCGGTACGCGTTGCCATCAGATTGCACAACACATTGCGAATCTCATCGGCAAGCTTTTGCAATTGCTCAAGCGACATGTTGTGAAGCTGGTGCGCCGATTCGAGTCGCGACAACAATTCATGCATAGGTGAGTACCTGGTTCCTTTACTGGTTCCTTTAATTCTTTCGGCTCAGCACATATCGCGCCAGCTCGACCAGCGGCCAAGCAGCATTCCCCAGGCCTTCCAAAGCCTTCTCTGCTTGCCGCACCAATCCACGGGCTTTCTCCCAACTCGGCTCCACGCCCAACAAGCCTGGATAGGTCAGCTTCCCACGCGACTGATCCTTGCCTGTCCGTTTTCCCATCGCCGCAGCGTTGGATTCGACATCCAGCAAATCGTCCACCACCTGAAATGCTAACCCCAGACTATTCCCATATTGTTGCAACGAATCAAGCTGGAAAGAAGTCCCGCCACCACTAATCCCGCCTAACTCCAACGAAACTCGGATCATCGCTCCGGTCTTCCCCCGGTGAATCTGCTGCAGTTTCTCAAGATCCCCACCTTCTTTTTCCGCCAAAAGATCCATCGCTTGCCCCCCCACCAGCGCCTCCGGCCCAGCCGCCTGCGCCAGTCTCCGCAGTGCATCCCCCAGCACTGCCGGCGTAAAATAAGGATTTTCGCTGGCTCGCTGCATGAGTCCTTCAGCCAGAACTTCAAACGCCAAAGCCAATAACCCATCACCCGCAAGAATCGCGGTCGCTTCATCAAACTGAACATGACAGGTCGGCCGCCCACGCCGCAAATCGTCATCATCCATCGCCGGCAAATCATCATGAATCAACGAGTACGTATGAATCATCTCCACCGCAACCGCTGCATGCATCGCTTGACGCATGTCACCTCCAACAGCCTGTGCGCCAAACAGAGCTAATAACGGTCGCAGCCGCTTGCCCGGCGCCAACAACGAATACCGCATCGCCTCTGCCAACCGCTCCGGGACCCCACTCCGTTTGGCCAATGCCAACTCCAAAGCCCCCTCGACCTCCACCCGCAACTCGTTCATCAAGTCGCTCAGCGAACGCACCCCAGCACCTGATTGCCCAGCACCTGATTGCCCAGCACCTGATTGCCCAGCACCTGATTTCCCAGCACCTGATTTCCCAGCACCCGCTTCCGTGGCGTCAATATTCTCAGCTTTGATACTCACGCGGTAGATTCCCACTTTCCCAAGCCCATACACTCCAGAAACAAACCAACCAAGGGACACCCATAAGAAGCACGCTGCCATTAAGGACTCACCGGGGACCCCAGAAAACGGCAGCGAACACCACGGCGGCTCACGGCTCGCCGCTAGGCCCCCAGGTCGTTCTCAAGAGATATTTCTCATGTACATCCCGTCGAAGTCACATTCGAATCGGACCGAATCGGACCGAAACCCTAGTCGTCCGTAGCCGATCGACGCCGACTTCGAGCCGCCTGCTTTTCCTCCAACGACATATCGGCCACGTCCAGCGGCCGGGTCACCGGCTCACCAGCCTCATCCAGGCCACTGAGCATTTCGATCTTCAACTCCGCATCCGCCAGAATCTTATGGCAACGCTTGAGGCGATCGATGCCCAGTTGATACGCCTCCAAAGAGTCCTGCAAGCCTAGATTCCCCTGTTCCAGCTTCCGGACCGTCTCTTCCAACTGCTGCAACATCACTTCGAAGGTTTCCTCTTCTGGGCGATCCGCACTCGATTTCTCTCGTGTCGACTTAGCCATAGCCTGTCACTCCTTGTCGTATCACTCCGTGTCGGGCCCATTCGTGTCGGGCCCATTGTAGCAGACTCGATTTGCGAAGGCGCTACTTGGGACGTAAGATCCTGTTAGGATATAAAGGGGTTTGTCCGAATAATTTCGTCGATTTTGCGCCACGCACCGGCCCGATCGACACCCCAAAAATTTCCGACTGGGCCGCGACGTTTGAACTACCCTCAATTCCCGCATAATCGCTACAACCGCTTTTTTTAATGAACCGTGCTCCATGAAAATCACCTCCATCCCGCAGCTCTATCGCAATCTGCGCCGATGGCAGGAGATCATGTTCATCTTGCGGCGATACGGTTTAGCCGATTGGTTTAGCCATCTCAAAATCGATTTTGTCCGCGAGTGGTTCAAAGATGAAGATGGAGTTCCGCTCTCCAACTACACCCGTGAAACCCGCATTCGCATGGCGTTAATGGACCTCGGGCCCACCTTTATCAAGCTCGGTCAAGTCTTGAGTATGCGCCCCGATTTGATCGGCTCGGCGCTGGCAACCGAATTGCAGCAGTTGCAAGCCAACGTCAAAAGCGATCCACCCGCTGCGATTCGTCAGATCATCGAGAGTGAGTTCGGTAGACCCATCGAGCAAGTCTTCTCCGATTTTGATGACGAACCGATCGCATCGGCCTCGATCGGACAGGTGCACGGCGCTAAATTGCTCGACGGAACATCCGTCGTTGTTAAGGTTCAGCACGCCGATATCCGCGATAAAGTTCGAGAAGATTTGGAAGTGATGGCGGGCCTTGCCACCCTGGTAGAGCGAATCCCCGAGGTCGCTCCGTGGAAGCCGCGGACGCTGGTCGATCAGTTGTCGAAAAGCTTGAAGCGCGAACTCGATTTTACCCGCGAGGTTCGCAACCTACAGTATTTTGAACATGCCTTGCAGGCCCATCCGACGTTCCGCATGCCGCGGCCCTTTACGCAGTGGTGCACGACTCGAGTGATCACCATGGAGAGACTCGATGGCTGTTCGGTCATCGACCTGAAGGATGAGAAAATATCGATCCCTGGCGAAGCGCAGCAGGCCCTCGCGGTGCGCATCGCCGAGCTGTACATGGACATGATCTTTGTGCTGGGTGTGTACCATGCCGATCCTCATCCAGGCAATGTGCTGGTCCTTTCGGAAACCCGCTTAGGCCTGATCGATTTCGGCATGATTGGACGCATCGACGAGAGACTCCGCATCCACATCGAAGATATGTTGATGGCCATCGCGACCCATGATGCGGTCTTGCTCACGTCGATTATCAAACGCGTTGGCCACGCGCCGATTCAACTGGATGAAAGCAGTTTATCGATCGATGTCACGGAGTTTATCTCCTTTTATGGCTCCCAGCCGCTGAGTCAGTTTGACTTGGGTGGGGCCTTAAATGACTTAACCGATATCTTGCATCAGCATCACATTTCTTTGCCGCCGCAAACCGCCTTATTGATCAAGATGCTAATCACGCTGGAAGGAACGCTGCATTCGTTGTCCCCGAATTTCGCACTTCTGGAAGTGATGCAGCCTTTTTTCCGCAAGATGAGACTTCGACGCTTGTCGCCCAAACGAGCCTTGCTGCGGGCACAACGGATTTACATGGAGATGGCCGAATTGCTGGAAACCCTCCCGGGACAACTCGGCAATCTAATGCAGTTGCTGCACGAAGGTAAATTAGATGTGCACCTAGCTCATCGAGGCCTTAACCCTTCGGTCAATCGTCTAGTGCTCGGGATGCTGACCAGTTCGCTCTTCTTGGGATCCTCACTGCTGCTGGCCAACAAAGTTCCACCCGTTTTGTTTTTGCAAGAAGGGCCGTTCGGCCTGGAACGCCTCTCGCTGTTCGGTTTGCTCGGCTTCGTCAGCAGCATTTTGGTAGGTCTGCGTTTGGTCCGCGCAATCAACAAATCAGGTCACCTGGACCGTGCCGACTCCGATACCTGATTCGGTTTCGCTCGCCGCACTGCGACCATGCGTTTGCAAAATCGACTCGATGCGCGCATTGAGCCGCTCGAGCTCGGCCAAAACTTCCTCTTGGCGGCTATCGAGGTTCTCGACCCGTTGCCGCGCTTCTTCAGGAGAACGCTGAAAGGTGACCATGAATCCTCCCTGTCTGTGCATCGTGATGGTGGTCAATGGTCCAGATCCCCAACCGGCTTGGCGGAATGCTGGTCCGTTTATCAAGTCGCCGAACTGTGGCAGGTTGAATCTGTGGCAAGTTGAATCTGCAGCCTGCAGAGGTTGCGGGTGGGTCCCAAAACGCCATCGCCACGCAGCAGATCCAACCATGCTGAATCCGTCAGTTTGTCCATCGGCGCATCCGCTTGCCCGGCGTCACCGCTACGTCCCAAAGTACGGTCAGGCAAATTGGGGAAGGGGAGGGGGACTGCTCGACTTTTCCGCCCAACCACATCCACCTCCACAATGGGGGTAAATGAGGCCCCAGTGGGCCCGCTGCTTCTGTTTTGAGTCACGGGCCCGGTCCAGGATGGATCGATCGGGGAGAATTGATATCGACAACAGGAAAAGTTGACTGGACGGTCAGGAGAGCTTGCGATAAACTGCGGGACTCAGCCGAAAATAGTTGAGGTCTCTAAATTTGGGGCCGCTGAATGCGAAAGCGTTTCTCGCTTTTTCGGGTTGCCTGGAATTGCAATCAACTGGGGAACGGTTGCCAATCGGTCCGCTTGCCGACTGTTGGTAATTTTGGAAGTCTAAGTTTCGACAGAGCCACAATTTAGCGACGTTAGAACGCTGCGGGAGTGGGGTTAGTTTTTTGTCGAGCTGGGTTGATGCTGTGGTGAGTCGTTACTTTTTTGGGTTTATGATTTTGGGTCTCTTATTTCGAGCCTTTATAGGAGGGATGCATGGTCAAGCTGTTGGTCCGTGACCGGGAAACCATTCAGGAAGCGGTTCGTCGTTTCCGCAAGTTGGTGGAACGCAGTGGTTTAAAGAAGGAAATGCGCCGTCGAGAGTACTACGAAAAGCCAAGTGAAGCCCGCCGCCGTTCGCGTCTTCGCGCTGAACGCCGCGCTTCGAGCAACCGCAATCGGCCGGCTTAACGTTCGGCCCGCATTATTTGTAGACGATTCACTTGACGCGGCTTGGATATCGGCCAATAACTGGGTCGAGGAAAGCCGCTCGAGCTGTAAGAAAATAGAGCTGCAAAGAAACGTAGAGCGGCAAAGAAACGCAGAGCGGCAAAGAAACGCAGAGTTTCAAAGAAAAAGATAGAGTGTTCGTTTGCCACGATAGCTCGATCGAAAGACCGAGTTGGAAAAAAGAGTTATTTCGAATAGAGTGACGTCGAATGAAATTACAACTCGAGTGGAACTTGGGTTTATTGTAAACCGAGTGCGATTACAAACAGAGTTTGACTACTGACATTGTTTGAATCGAGATCGCGTCCGCTAGGCTGTTCGGTCACTTTCCTCAATCGAGCGGTCGAGTCAAGAGATTTAACTGTCGATGAGGCAAGTAGCACGCTTGGGCTTCCACCGTGGGTTTAGCCCCGAGCAGTTAGTGCTGAATATGCAGTTCGATTAGAATATTGGGTTCAAGCATCGGAAAAGATTGTTTCGACGTAAGATCAGCCGATGTATTATTGACGGCAGGCCTGAACCTAGAAAGAATGTTGTTGCAGTGAGCAGAGTTTGATCGAGTTTAATTTGATTGCAACTGTAAAGTTGAAATAGCGAATTAAGACTGAACCGACAGGAAGACCGAAAGGTCTACTGTATGAAGCGATTTGAAACATGGTAGTTTTGACAATGCCTGTCAAAATTAAAAATACGGGCGAATAGCTCAGTTGGTTAGAGCGCTACTCTTACAAAGTAGATGTCGGGGGTTCGAGTCCCTCTTCGCCCATTCTACCCCTCTATCAGCAGGGGTACTCAGCCCCTCAAAACCACCCGAAAGTGGTTTCTTTTTGCCAAAAACGTACACTTTTCGAGGGGTTGGTAAAGGTTCCTGCTGGATGGTGATAGTACCCACCTCAGAACCCATTTTAGAACCCTCTGCGGACTCGCCCTCGCTTCCTGGCGAGCTGTCCAGGGCATCCGCTTCTGGGGTCTTCGCTTTGTCCTCGGTCGACCCTTCTTGAGGGTGGGGCTTGGTGGCTCTCTCGGAAACCCCACTTTCGACGGTAAAGCTAGCGGTCGCACGGTCCGCGACTTCCGATCGAGCTTGAGCATAGAACTTGGCAGCGATCAACGGCGAGTGTCCCATCCAGCGACAAACATCCGTCACTGGGTACGCCCCCAAAAGTTCGGTCTCCCGGCTCGAGCGCAGGTTTACAAACAACTTGCTCCAGGGCACCATGCCCGCCATCACGATCCAACGTCGCAGGTTGCTGCGCAGGTTTCCAGTTCCCTTGGAGGCGATCGGGAAGACTCGCGACTTGGGATCGAGTGGCTCGCCCTCCCTCGAAACCTCTGCCCATTCGTTCAGATAGGGAATCAGCTCCGGAAATAGTGGACAGAATCGCATCGCGTGAGCTCCCCCGTGATGCTTGGTCTTGGGAGACCGAAGCACGACACGCTTGGCGGTGAAATCGATGTCCTCCCATCGAAGGTCTCGCAGCTCGCTCGGCACTCGGGGGCCGATCAGCCGACAGAACGCAATCAAGGCCCGCCACTGCATGTTAGGAGCCACGGCTATGACTTTCTTGCAGTCCTCCCACGTTACGAAAACCTGCCTCTCCAAATTCTCGCGCACCGATGTTGCCAATCCGTCAAATGGATTCTCGTCAATCCACTTCCAGCGAACGGCCGCATTGAAGATCTGCCGCGCAACCCCCGTCCGCCTTCGCACGGTATTGTCGCTCAGGCTCTTGCGATTTCGGTCCCGCTTATTGCCGCTCCCCTCCAGCCACAGCCGCCATTTTTCCGCGTCCGCCCTGCCGATCGAATCTAGCGCGCGGTCGGCACCGAATCGCTCCAGAAGCAGCTTAGCCACCTGTCGATCTCGAACGCTGGTGTTGTTGGCGACATTCGGACGTGTCGCGAGAAACTCCTCGCACAATTCACCGACCGTTTTGCTCTGAATGGAGTCCACCAGTCCGACATGCGCTAGCCGTTTTTTCAGGCCTCTGTCGATACTCGCCAGCCATTCGACCAATCCCGCCGACAGCGGAAGCCCCATCCGCCTGGTGACCACCAGTTCCTCAAACCGGATCTTGAAGCTCTCGGCCATCTTCTTTGGGATATCCCCAAGCCGTAGAGCATGCTTCTTTCTTTCGCCGTCGTACCAAGTCAATTGCCAAGTACCACGGCCCTTTTCTTTCGATAAACTAGCCATTACTCAATCCCCATCGATTGTAATCCCATGAAAAAAAGTGCTGCGGCAACCGGCATGGGTATCCGGCTTTCGGATCGCGAGTCCTAGCCGCAGCTCGGCAAGTATAAACCTCAAGCATCCGCTACCTCAACAATTTTCCGAAAACTCATCCCTCGACACCGAGTCGATCCAAGTCTCCTTTTCGAAGCCGGCGCAACCGTCCAACCTTTACGGATGGCAATTCGCCTGAGCGAATCCTTCGCTCGATCGTCGCCACGGAACAGCCGATGTATTTGGCTGCACCGTAAATGTCGAACATGCTGTCTGCCTCCCCAAGTTTCCGAACGACTCGATCTGCAATCGCCTCCACTAGTTCCTCTGAAACCTTCGCTTCCGTAGCTTCTTTCACAGCCCACCTCACCTTCTAAAGAACGTTAACCAAAATAGTTGCGTGCCTACGACGCGATTCGGCACGAGCCACCACAGCAGCGAGGCTTGTGCGTGGGATCGCGATACATCCATTCGGATTGCGATACGACACCGAGCCGCTGAGATGGTTCGAAGTCTTCGCGAGGCGACTTGCGTGTGTAGTCGGTGATGATTCCGACATATGCCATGCAATAATCGCCGCTGGAATTGTGAACCATCACGCGCTGCGGTCCGCCATGCTGAAGGCAATACCGCACGGCCGCTTCGGTGAGCGACATATCCTCGAACGGAATGGAAGGGGCATTCGGGGCACTCCCGCTTACCCAAAACTTGTCCTGCATTGAGAACTCTCCTAGCAAACAAAGAAAGGGCCAAAGCCCATTAGCCGGGAGATCAAAACGCGTAGAGGCTCCCGGCTCAGAATGCCGGAAGTGTAAACGCGAACACCACTCGCGTCAACAATTTTGTAACATAATTTTGAAAGTTTCTAGTGTAAGCTTAGTTTTAATTTCCACCCTCTTGGGACACTCGTTGCATCGCCGCCACGGTCGCTTGCTTCTTTCGTTTGGCGGATTCCTTGGCCGTAAGTTGGCGACCAAACTCGCCATACCCCTTGGCGGATAGCTGCTCAAGTTTTTCCAGGCAGTGATAGACATGCCCAAGGCAGAGCTCGACGTATTCTTCGCCCGACTCCTGCATCTCTCGTCGTAAGTGCTTGAAATTCTGGCGGATTTGATCGATTCGATCTTCGATGTCGAGAATTTCTGCTCGGCTTCTCGGTAGTTTTCGCAGGGACTTCTCGTTCGTCTCGTTTTCTTTTTTGGCGGCTTCGTCAGACATCGTTTTTCTACCTCGCGGCAAAATTATTTTCGAAAAACTCGATTTCTGTAAGTTTGTTCATTTGTAGCACTTCGGGCGAAAAAGTAAAGAACGAAATACAATCGATTTTGTAACATTGCTTGACTAGGTGTGTTCGTTCAGTAAATTGCCACATGTCAACTAACTGCATGAGGGTAACCCAACATGAGCCAAGATTCGATCCCCCGCCACGGGAATACCCGATATCCGTGGGCTAGTTGGAGCGATGGCCAACCGCACTGGGCCAAAGCACGTCGGGACTTTACCTGCTCGCTGGAAGCCTTTCGGCGAGCCCTGTTTACCTACGCCAAACGGCATGGACTGGAAGTCACCACGCGTAGTGATCGAGCGACCAACCGTGTGTGGTTTCAGTTTCAGGCACCGAGCAAGTCTTAGTTTTTCATTTCCAACATCGAGAAAGGGACCAGATGTTAGTACTAACCCGTGGAGAAGGTGAATCGATTGCCATCGGACCGGACATCGTCATTACCGTTTGCCGCATTCGCGAGAACCGT
>JBIKMB010000137.1:0-14894 GCA_044359485.1 Pirellulaceae bacterium
ATGGATTCGAGCAACGCTTTGTTTGAAGATGAGAGCAGTGCGATTTCGAGAAAACTGATGGATCAGATTTTCGGGCGGGCGAGCATGCCTGAAAAGGCTTTCGTAGATCCTGTGTTGCCTGCGATGAGCGCCGTAGCTCAAGGAATGGCCCCTCACTCGCTCATGGTCCCGAGTTTTAGTCCTCATCCGACCAGCACGCCATTAGATCCACCTGCGACTGAGTCCCACTTGTCAGCGCAGCAATCTTTACCATCGCCCGTTCGTGACGCCATGGCTCGTGTGGAGCAGGGGAGCGACGCAAGCGGTCTGAATCCAGATCGACTGACTGCGTTGGTTTCCGAGTTGCAACTCCATTCATCAACCGCCGTCCAACAAAAGTTGGGCGGCCGTCCCTTTGCCTCACATCCAGGAACAACTGTTTCTCATTCGAATAACCGCAAGGATCCCACAAAAACATCCGGCTATCAACCGTTTAACGTCGACGCTGTTCGAGCCGATTTTCCGGCTTTACATCAAACGATCAACGGACATCCCTTGGTCTGGTTTGATAATGCGGCTACAACACACAAGCCTCAATGTGTGATCGATGCGATGACACATTTTTACTCGCGGGATTATTCGAACATTCATCGAGCGGCTCATACGCTCGCGGCCCGCTCCACCGATGCATATGAAGATGCGCGGCAGACGATCAGCGATTTTATCCATGCTCATTCCAGCAAAGATATCGTATTTGTTCGCGGGACCACGGAAGGGATTAATTTTATCGCGCAAACCATCAAGGGACAACTGCGAGATGGTGATGAGATTTTGTTGTCTGAAATGGAACACCATGCCAACATCGTTCCCTGGCAGATGATCAGTCGAGAAACGCGGGCTCGTATCCGCGTCATTCCCTTCAACGATCAAGGTGAAATTCTTCTCGAAGAATACCGACATCTTCTATCACCTCGCACCAAGATTGTTTCGCTGTCGCATGCTTCCAACACGCTCGGCACGGTTCTTCCGGTGGCGGAGATGACCAAGATGGCTCATCGTTTCGGCGCAAAGGTTGTGATCGATGGAGCACAGTCTATCGCCCATCTGCCCGTCGATGTTCAGGCAATAGGTTGCGACTACTTCGTTTTTTCTGGACACAAAGTTTTTGCTCCAACCGGTATAGGGGTGGTCTACATTCATCCCAACCTGCATGAAGAGTTACCGCCATGGCAAGGTGGAGGAAACATGATTCGCCGTGTGACCTTCGATGAAACTGTCTATGCCGAAGCCCCAGCCAAATTTGAAGCTGGCACCCCAAGTATCGGTGATGCGGTTGGCCTGGGAGCAGCCCTGAAGTATTTGAGACAATTTGAGCCGAACTCTTTGTTGCAGCACGAGCATGCTTTGCTCGAACATGGAACTCGACTGCTAGCCCCGATCCCCGGCCTTAAGATCTATGGTCATGCGATTGAAAAGGTGGGCGTCATTTCGTTTACATTGAACGGCTATTCGACCGAACAAGTGGGCAAGGAGTTGGATCGACATGGTATCGCGGTGCGGACGGGCCATCACTGTGCCCAACCATCACTACGCCATTTCGGACTCGACGCCACCGTGCGTCCTTCCTTTGCTCTTTACAACACGCATGCCGAAATCGAACATCTTGTCAGTGTTGTGCGACATTTGGCCAAAAAATCGTAATCAGCTTCAACCGCATATCATTCGGAATCCTCAGGAAGACTTCAGCACGAGACTTCCTGGAGGAACACTTTGGTTGAGCCATATCTTGGAACTGATCACCGAGCCCTTGCCGACCGTGATCCGACCGACCAAAGTCGCCCCACTATGAATCACCACATCATCCTCGACAATGGGATGGCGTGGTGTCCCTTTCACGAGTCGTCCCGCGTCGTCCAGTGGAAGTTGATTGCTTCCCAAAGTGACTCCGTGATAAATCCGAACACGCTCACCGATCTCAGCCGTTTCTCCAATCACCACACCCGTGCCCGTATCGATGAAGAAACTCTTTCCAATCCTAGCTGCAGGATGGATATCGATAGATGTAATCGATTGAGCCAACTTGCTGATAAAACGAGCGATCAACTGCACGCCCAGACAATGAAATACATGCGCGATGCGATAATAGATGGTCGCGGTGACACCCGGATAGCAAATGAGAACTTCGTCGATCGTATGCGCAGCAGGATCGTTTTCGTAAGCGGCTCTCAAGTCGCTCTCGATCAATCGACGAATACCGGGAATCTCGCGGGCGAATCGCTGAACCAAACCGATCGCTTCCGGATCATTGCGACCCAACGGATTATCGCTGTTCAAATCCAACTCGCGTCTCACTTGCTCCACTAGCTCATGCAACGCGCGGTCCAGAGTGAAGCCGACGAAGTAATCGACACTTTCAGCAGCAAGCTGTCGATTGCCAAGTCGATTCGGGAACATGGCCGCACAGAGCGAATCGAGGAATTGGGTGATCGCAGCGGCCGAAGGAAGCTTAACTGGACGTTTCGAGCGACCTGCCGCTGATAACGAATCAGCTCGAATCTCACGCAACTCGGCCACAACTTCCGCTAGATTCCAATCAAAGGTCGAGTTAACCGAGAATGGCTGACAAGTGTCGCTCATGATGGTTCCGCTAGAATGCCCCGCTGATCGATCCAAATATCCTGGTGGTACCGCCCAGCACCGAACTTCGCCCTTGAAGACGCTGCTTTCGAATCCGCGCAAAATCCGACTCTATTCGCGATGCAGTACTCCAGCAACTCATCTTAGCGAAAACGCCTTGGCTGTCTCCCCGAAAGCCAACGCTTGAGGTTCAGCCAACCTCCTCATGCCAGCATTTATGCTGGGAATCGTTCCGTTGCCAGCGAATTTGCGTGGCGGCCCCTCTTTGCAAATTCCGGGCATAATCCGCTAAATCACTTATTGACATGTCGCGACTTTCCGATATAATTCTCTACCAATGCGGTTTCTGATCCAAAAGCGGTTTGGTCGTAACTCGTTCACCGCTATGACTTTATGCTTTTTATATCGATTGATGTCGACCTCTCGATTTTTGCTAGGAGATCCGCCAATGTCCGTTCCAACCATCTCCCCGTTTCAGCTCAATGACGCCGTTTGTGGTGGGCAAAATGTCGAACTGATCGACGTCCGCACCCCAGCGGAGTTCGGTGAAGTTCACGTACCTTTTGCCAAGAATATCCCCTTGGATCGACTCGATGCGTCACAACTCGCCAAGGATCGTTCCGGTAAGGAAACGCCGCTGTACGTCATCTGTCGATCGGGAAGTCGAGCCAAGCAGGCGTGCGACAAATTGATGGCTGCCGGCTGTACCGATGTCGTCAATGTCGAAGGAGGTACCCTAGCCTGGGATCAAGCGGGTCTGCAGGTGGTGCGTGGCAAAAAGGTCATTTCGCTCGAACGGCAAATCCGCATCATCGCGGGGACGCTGGTATTCGTTGGCGTGATGCTCGGTACCTTCGTCCATCCCTATTTCTATGGACTGTCGGCGTTTGTCGGTCTGGGACTGGTTTTTGCCGGTGTGACCGATATCTGTCCAATGGCCATGCTGGTCGCTCGCATGCCTTGGAATCAAGTCAACCGCAATCTCGCCTGCAGTATCAAATCGACCTCGGCCAATTGAACCTTTCACTTCTCGAGATCGATCCTCCTGTTGGAATTGCACGAAACAGGATCCCTGGGGATAAGTCCTCCGATGGGCGAACCTATCTAATATTCGCGGTTTACCTACAATACCCTGACCACTGGCTCAACCGTTATGCCTGTTCGAGCCGGGGGAACAGTCCGATGCAAAGCTAGAGAGTCTGCCCAAGCTTTGAAATCGCTGCAGTTCCTCTAAGGCCTTTTACGTACAATTGTACGTAATCAACTTGAACCGGAGAAAATCCATGCGACTTCGAACTCTCTGCCTCTCGGCTGGCTTAGCCATTTCGTCCATTCAATCCTCGCTGTTTGCCCAGGAAAAAAGTGTCCGGCCTGGAATTAACGATTCGTTTCGCGATCCCGATGTCCGGGAGTTTGTCGAGCGATTTGAAGTTGAGAGTCGCGAAGTCTTTAATCGTCGAGAAGAAATCTTGAAAGCATGTGAGATCCAACTTGGTCAAACCGTTGCCGATATCGGAGCGGGGACGGGTATCTTCACACGTCTGTTTTCCAAAGCAGTTGGGAAAGATGGAAATGTCATTGCGGTCGATATCTCGAAAAATTTTCTCGATCACATCGAATCGCTTGCCCGTCAGCAGGGTCAGACCAATATCGGAACGCTGTTATGCAGTGAAGATTCCACCAAATTACCTGCCAACTCAATCGATGTCGCTTATATCTGCGACACCTATCATCACTTTGAATATCCTCATAAAACGATGGATTCTTTGTTCGCCGCGTTGAAACCTGGCGGGCGGGTTATCTTGGTTGATTTCAAACGCATAGAAGGGGAAAGCAGCGATTGGACCTTGACGCATGTCCGTGCAGGTCAGGAGGTCTTTGAAGCGGAGGTGCTCAAATCGGGCTTTGTCAAAATGGGCGAGAATAAAGAACTGTTGAAAGACAACTATTTTATCGTTTTCCAAAAACCGGAAAGTCAACCATGACTCCCTTTCCCCAAAGGTTGCTCATCTTTGATGGCTTAGTGTGCTGGACCGGAAACCGGGCGATTCCTCAGGCGAAGCACGCCGCAAAGCGCGAGAGCGTATTGGCCGAACCCGATCCATGCCAAAATCCCGATACCGATCGACTGCCCGATCTTGATATAGCTCGCCGAAGTTTGACTCAGCTCTGTCCAGGCTTTCCGCTCCGCCATGCATCGTTCTCTCATCACCGTTACGCTTTCGCCTACTTCCACCAATTGACGCTGAATCAATTCGTTCATCCGCAGCAGATTTCGTGCATTATTTTCTAGTTCTTGTCCCTGATTCAGCGAAATCCAGCAAGCTTCGGCATCGCTGACCGCCCGCATCAAACGCAGCAATGCTATTCGCGTCTTGCCGAGTGTCTCTAAAAATGTCCCCTCAAATCTGCGACTTTTTGCAAACGAGAAACTGAGGCTGTCACTTCCCTGCCGAAGTATTTCTTCACTCGTTTCGATTGTTTGAATCAAGCCCTCAATTTCTTCCACCGAACGACGCAATTTCAATTCAATCGATTGAACTTCTGGTCTAGCGAGAAAATCCTTCACCTGCTGTTGATCAAAATCCTGCTGGAGGCCAAGTTCGGCCGCTGCCAGCATATCGTTGGCTTGATGGAGTCCTTGTGATGCGCGCACCATTTGCCGATCGGCTATTTCGAATAGTCGATCCGCTTGCGCAAAGAGCATCGTATTCAATCTCTCGATTCGCTCACCAGCAATCCAAAACGCAATCGCCAATATCACAGACACCAAGAGCCCGATCGCTCCAAGCAAAAAGGGGATGATTCCCAGGGTTCGCTGAAAAGGATGCATAACGGCGAAGCTCGAATTGACGAAAAGGAAAAGAGATCCAGCGCAGAGCACTCTGCACCATACCGGCAGTGTAGTCTATTCGAGCCTGATAGGGGTTGCGATTCAGGTAGAACGGATGATATCTCGCACGACATGGCCGGCGATATCGGTCAAGCGATAGTCGCGGCCGGCATGTCGGTAGGTCAGTCTCTCATGATCGAATCCCATCAGGTGCAAAATGGTAGCATGGAGATCGTGGATGTGGACTTTGTCCTGCATCGCCTTGAAGCCGAAGGGATCTGTCGCTCCGTAAGCCATTCCACCCTGAATCCCACCTCCCGCCATCCACATGGTAAAGCCCCAGGGGTTGTGATCGCGACCATCTGAACCTTCCGTGGTAGGAGTGCGTCCGAACTCGCCACCCCAGATGACAAGCGTGTCATCCAGCATGCCACGTTGCTTCAAATCGGTCAGCAGTGCGGCTATCGGTTGGTCGATATCCGCACAGAGTTTCTTGGTCGCCTCATTGTGGCCAGCATGCGTATCCCACGGCTGTCCGTTTCCATAGTAAACTTGAGTGAATCGCACCCCACGTTCAGCCAATCGACGGGCGAGCAGACAGCCGTTTGCAAAATGTCCCGTGCCATACAGCTGTCGAACATGTCCTGGTTCGCGTTGAATATCGAAGGCCTCGCTCGCTTCCATCTGCATGCGAAACGCCGTTTCCATCGACTGGATACGAGCTTCCAAATCGGGGTGCTTATTGCGATCCTGCAAGTGATCTCGATTTAAGGCCCGCATCAATTCCAATTGTTTGAGCTGCTGCTCTGGCTTGAAGGCGCTGCTCGCATTGCTCAAAAAGGGAATCATTTTGTTGGGGTCAAGGTTGGTATGATTGACAAACGTCCCTTGATGTTTGCCAGGCAAGAATCCATTGCTCCAAAGCTCGGCGAAACGAACCGGCCGACCGGGGCAACATACCACAAAGCTCGGTAAATTTTCATTTTCGTTACCCAAGCCATACGACAGCCAGGCACCTAGCGTGGGGCGATTGGGTGTGATCGTCCCGTTGTTCATCATGAAAAGCGCGGGACCATGATTTGGATTGTCCGTATAGAGCGAACGCAAGACGCAGATATCATCAATGCATTTCGCCGTATGCGGCAGCAATTCGCTGACCTCAACGCCGCTTTCCCCATGCTTGGCGAACTTGAAGGGTACTGCCATGAGCATGCCAGTCGGTCGTTCTGTTCTCAAATCGGCACCGGTCGGTTTCTGTCCCGCATATCGATTCAGATCGGGTTTGGGATCGAATAAATCACATTGAAATGGGCCACCATTCATAAACAAATGAATGATTCGCTTCGCCTTCGGAGCAAAGTGAGGACCCATACCTGGCGATGTGGGCGCGGCTTGCAATGCATCTGCCAGCGCCAAAGCGCCAAGGCCTCCCCCCATGCGACACAGCGCCGATCGACGATCCAAAACTGGTGCAAACATAACGCTTAATCCACGAACCAAAATTCGTTGCTACCCAAAAGAGTCTGGCAATACAATTGCCATTGCTCCACAGAACCTTCACCGACAAACTGACGACCCAGGGCAATTTCATGCGCATTCGCTTCTCGACCGAACAATAATCGATAGGCCCGCTGAATTCGCTTATCAATCAAAAAATCAGATGACTTTTCTTGATTCACATCGCCCTCTGAAACTTGTTGTGACTGCGATTCCAGTCGCTGCAATTGCTCCAGCAGCCCTTTCGATTGCTGAAGCATAAACGGACTATTGAGCACAAACAATTGTTGCAAGGCGGTACTTGTAGGGATACGTTGTGGACTATGCGTCAACGGATCGGGAAAATCGTAGAGACGCAAGATATCGGAGAGTTCGCGGCGAACGACCGATCCATACAACGTGCGTCGACCATTTTCCACTTGATTGAGATCAAAGGGTTCGCCGCCGAGGCGATTATCGAGTCGACCGGTCACCGACAACATCGCATCACGCCAAGCCTCGACTTCCAAGCGGCGGATGGGCACGCGTGTGAAGTAACGATTCTCTGGATCATCTTCTCCAACAACCTCCGACGATTGTCGATACGTGCTAGAGAGCATGATTTCTTTGTGCAACCATTTAAGCGACCAACCGTTTTCCACAAATCGTTGCGCTAAATCCTCCAGCAATTCTGGGTGCGAGGGTGCCTCGCCTCGAATTCCAAATTCACTCGGTGTTTCCACGATCCCGCGGCCAAAGTGCAATTTCCAAATGCGATTAACCATGACGCGAGCCATCAAAGCGCTGGAATGCTCCAGCATCGCTTCGACCAAATCCAAGCGGCCGCTCCCTTGGGTAAATCGAGGTGGCTCTTGTTTCGCAAGGACCGCTAGATAGCGGCGTGGTACCACTTCTCCCAACTTATTCGGATTGCCGCGAATCTCGATGGCAGCTTCTTTCGGTTGATCGACATAAACAATTCGGCTCCCATGCCCTTGCTCAACCGGCTTAACTTCTAATGTCGCATCGAGCGTTCCCGGAGCCATCGCAGCGTCGTAACCGGGCGTCAATTTCAGCTTGGCGATTTGTGCAGACAACTCTTCCCGCTCTTTTCTTTTCTTTTCCAAGTCGACTTTCTCGCTATCCTGCAGCGGCGTTTCCTTCTCTTTCTTTTCAATAGCGGTCAACTCCGCTTGGAGCTTGGTCAACTTCGCTTCGATCTCTGCCACTTGGCGTTTCGCTTCGATCACTTGCAATGAATCAACAGATCGGTCTAGCACACGATCCACTAATCGACTATTCGCAAAGACGCCTGCGATGGCGTAATAATCTTTTTGGGTAAATGGTTCGGTCTTGTGATCATGACAACGTGCGCACGCAAGATTCACTCCGAGAAAAGTGCTCGACCAACTATAAATTCGTTCTTCGTATTCATCCGACACAATGCTCTTGATGATTTCGACCGGTAATTGCAATTCCTTCCAGTACGTTGGACTCAGACCGATAAAACCGAGCGCTGCCAAATCTTCATTCCGCGCATCTTGGATGAGGTCGGCAGCCAGTTGCAGTTGGACAAATCGATCATAGGGCATATCTTCATTCAACGCTTGCACAACCCAATCGCGATATCGATAGGTAAAGTGCACTTCGGCCCATTGTTCGGGAACATCGCAATATCGAACCAGTTCCAGCCAAGCTCGCGACCAGCGCTCACCGTATTGTGGCGTGGAGAGCCACTGCTCTATCAGGCGTTCGTGAGCATCCGGCCGCGTGTCATTTTGAAAAGCTTGGATTTCCTCATATGTGGCGGGCAAACCTAACAGATCGATCTTGGCACGACGAATCCAAGTTCTGCGGTCTGCCGCCTCATTCGGTTTCAAACCTTTCGCGATTTGCTGAGCCTGAACGAATGCATCGCTGCGACGAATGGACCATCCACGCGATCCCTGCTCGCGCGCAACCGTCGGTGTGTCTTGCGTGACTTGTCCATCTGAGTTTGCATCTTCGCTTGGTCTGTCTGCTTTACTCTGCACATGGGGAAGGTCGACTATAGGCTTAGAAAAATCTCGGAAGGCCCAGTGTTGTTTGCTCCCTTCGATATCGACGCTTGGCTTGGAAATCATCTCGGTATCGACAGCGGGGTAGGGGAGCCCCATCTTGACCCATTGCTCAAGAAGTGCGATTTGACGATCTGGCAGTTTACCTTTGGGCGGCATCTCGAAATCGGGATCGCGATAATGGACAGCGGTCAACAGCAGGCTTGATTCCACATTTTCCAAATCAACCGCCGGTCCATGGTCACCACCTCGCTGGATCCCGTTTCGGGAATCCAAGACTAGGCCGCCGTTGACTTCCGTGGTGGTCGAATGGCACTCAAAGCAATGCTGTATCAACAGTGGACGAATTTTTTGTTCAAAGAACTGCAAACCTTCGCTTGAGTCGCGCGCGACTGCAGCGGCTGGGTCGTTATTTTCTTGGGCGACCGTCCAGGCCATGGAGGCCCAAAGCGAAACGCTGATCCAACAGACTTGTAGCAAATGACGAAGCATAGACACGATCTCGGGACCAACGTACAAAAAGCGACCTGTCATCAATGGTTTTGCGAACGATGGCGAGAAGGGGGCATGGGCGATCGAGGATCGACTTGGAGGGCAGGACGAGAAACATTCGTCCAGCACTCAGCTTAGCAGAATTACCCAGTCATCGCAAGTAAAAGCGGCGGATTCGAACCATGGATCTCGGCCTTCGAGGCGAAAGTATTGGAAAGAAAAAAATTCTCCGTCCAAAAGTACCCGCAGCGTTCTTTTGGAGATGAACAAGTTACCGAGGTTGCGGGAACTAGCAGAGGCCAGTAGCGTCCCCGATAATGGCTGCCGAGCAAGGTAGGCTAACCCGATTTTTGTGCCACTTCTTAGGGTCAAGACAATGCGAATACCCGTCATGCGAGGTTTGATTGAGCGCAGGATACTTGCTAATTTTCATGTTGATGCAGAAGTGATGGCCGGATGTTTGCCGTCTCCCTTTCGCCCCCAATTGGTGCATGGTAAAGCGATGGCGGGCATTTGCTTGATCCGCTTAGCCAAGGTGCGTCCAAAGTTTTTTCCATTACCCATCGGTATCAAGTCGGAAAACGCCGCGCATCGAATCGCGGTGGAATGGACTGTGAACGGCAAAGACCATTATGGTGTTTATATTCCGCGGCGTGACACGAGTTCGAGGTTGAATACTTGGGCGGGAGGTACACTCTTTCCCGGCGAACACCACCATGCTCGTTTCAATGTGATAGAAAACGCGGACAGATTATCTGTGAGCCTGGCTAGCGATGACGGTACCACGACGCTTCACGTCTCCGGAAAGGTGAGCGATACGCTTCCTCGATCGTCGCTCTTTGCGAATCTTTCGGAAGCGTCCGATTTCTTCGCCCGTGGCTCGTTAGGTTATTCGGCGACGAGCAATGCGGCGCGATTCGACGGTCTAGAATTATGCTGTTCTTCGTGGAGCGTTAATGCGCTGGACGTTGAACGAATCTCATCAAGTTTTTTTGATGATCCTAAAAAATTTCCTGCGGGCTCGGTAGAATTTGATTGTGCACTACTTATGCGTAACATACCGCACGAATGGCATAGCCGAGAGGATTTGATCGGAGATCCTTCCACCGCTCTGGTTCAGTGACCGTGATTGGTTCAGCGACCGCGATCCTTTATACACTTTTAATGAGTCGGCTTTGGCCTATGAGCTCTCGTATTTTTTTGTGGCTGTTCCTATTTGCGGGGAGCAATCAGGCGAGCGAATTCGATGACTTGCCAGGCAAACCTGATTTTCAAAAGGAAATTCTCCCGCTGTTCGTTGAACGCTGCAGCAAATGCCACAGCGAGGAAGTACGAATCGCCGGATTGACTGTCACCACTGCCACCGGTCTCAGAAAGGGGAGCCAAAATGGACCGGTCATCATTCCCAAACAAGCGGATGACAGTCTGTTGTACAAACGGCTCAAACAGGAACAAATGCCACCCGGGGGTGAAGGCAAGCCCTTTAACCAGCAGGAACTCGATCTAATCCGCCGCTGGATCAACGCAGGCGCGGAGTCGAGAAAGTAGGCTCGTTTTGGAATCGATTTAGCGTTAAGCACCTTAAACCAGCAAGGATTGGAATCTGCAACCTTCGGCCTTTGCAAGGGAGTTTAGACCGTTTTCGCTCAGACCCTAGGCAGGAGAAAGCCGAGACGTGAAGCGGTAGTGGAAACTGGGGAGTGGTTAGTGTTTAATAGAAACGGTGTTTGAATCTCCTACCTCACCTCCCCCTACCGCTGAGCTTTGCTGATGCTTCACTTCAGTCGCGTGATTGCCCTGTGCCTACTTCGCCGAGCGTTGGTCTCGGTGGGTATGCTCTTTGCCATAAGCGTTGCTTCGATAGGTTCGGCCAATGACCTCGAATATCAACGCGACATCGAGCCGCTCTTGCTAAAGTATTGTGGCAGTTGCCATCGTGGTAATGAGAAGGAGGGTGAGTTCTCCATTCAAACCTTTGATACGCTGATGACGGGCGATGCAGATGGCAAAGTGATCGTTGCGGGCAAAAGTCAAGAGAGCAAACTGATCCGCTTAATTCGCGGAACGCTAGAACCGCGGATGCCACCTATCGAGGAACCGCAACCTACAGCTGAAGAGATTCAGCGTTTAGCGCAGTGGATTGATGCCGGCGCCCTGGCCCCTACCGCCATAGCTAAGCCCTTGGCGATGCGTTTGCAAACGCCGCGGATTGCGCCCAAGCCAGGCATCGTGCCACCTTACACTGCGGTTACCGTCCTGCGCGATGGCGAGCATCTGGTCGCAGGTCGATTTGGAGAGGTGGTTCAGATTGAGATCGCTTCCGGCAATGTCGTTCGTCGCTGGGAAGGCTTCGCAGGTAAAATCACTTCTTTGCGCACGCATCCGACCGAGAATTTGGTTGTTGTCGGCGGTGGAGTTGAAGGGGTTGGTGGCGAAGCTGCTCTGATTGATCTCAATACGGGCGATAAAAAGTTGCATATCGAATGTCATACCGACATTCTCTATGCGGCCGTTGTATCCAACGATGGTCGATGGTTGGCCACAGCGGGTTATGATCGCGAGATTCAATTGCGCGATTTGCAGACCAACCAAGTCGCACGGCGCTTCCTCGGTCATAACGGCGCTATTTACGACGTCGATATCGATCCCTCCAGTCGCGTGGTGGCTTCCGCCAGTGCAGATGAAACGGTGAAGCTATGGAGTATTCAAACTGGCGAACGGCTCGATACTTTATCGCAAGGGGAAAAAGAGCAATACGCTGTCCGTTTTTCGCCCGATGGCACTTCGGTGTATGCGGGCGGCGCGGATCGTAAACTCCGCCGTTGGGATTTAATCTCCGTAGAGCGCCCCGCTATCAATCCGCTGCGTGAATCGAGGTTTGCTCATGAGACTTCGCTAGTGCAATTGCGTGTCGATACCGATCATCAGCGCGTGATCAGTTTGGGCAGCGATGGTTCTTTGAAACAATGGACGGGGCGCGAACTGCGACTGGCGGGTGCTTTGGCGATCGAGCGCGGCTCGCCGGCGGGCTGCGAATTTTCCCCCGATAAACAGTATATTATAGCGCTGGCACGCAACGGATCGATCTCACGCATTGCCGCGTTACCTGCTCCAGCACCTGAAGATTCCGGGACAAAAACCGATGCAAGCTGGACTGTCTCTGGGGAAATACCATCGCTCCATCAAGCCCAAGAAGTAGAACCCAATAGCCAAATCGCTCAAGCCCAAGGGCTCACCTTGCCAGTTGTCGTTCGCGGCACGATCGATCCTGCGACGAGCCAATCGGGGAAAGAAGATGCCGACTTGTACCAGTTCCAAGCGAAAAAGGGAGAGACCTGGATCGCTGAGATCAGCGCTGCCCGCAACAAATCGCCGTTGGACAGTCGCATCGATATTCTTCATGAAGATGGTACGCCCGTCTTGCGTGTCCATTTACAAGCGGTGCGGGAAAGTTATTTCACCTTCCGCGGAAAAGATAGCTCAACGATCGATGACTTCCGTTTACATAAATGGCAAGAAATGGAACTCAACGAATATCTGTATTCCGACGGGGAAGTTGTCAAGTTGTGGTTGTATCCTCGCGGTCCCGACTCGGGTTTCAAAGTCTATCCTGGATATGGCTCTCGGTATACTTATTTTGATACGACACCCACGGCCCACGCGCTCGGCGCGCCCGCTTATATCGTACGGCCCCTGTTGCCGGGACAAGACCCCGTCCCCAATGGTCTCCCCACATTCCCGATCTACTTTGAAAACGATGACGATAGCCAACGCGAGTTCGGAAGTGATTCTCGACTCACCTTCGTTGCTCCAGCCGATGGCAAGTACATCGTTCGCGTCCGCGATAGCCGCGCCTTTGGAGGAACCGAGTACCACTATGACTTGACGCTTCGCCCCGCGCGCCCGCGGTTTGAAGTAACACTCGATGGAGGTGATCTAACAATACCGATCGGTCGAGGGCGCGAATTTGGTGTCACCGCAAAACGCTTTGATGGTTTCGAAGATGCCATCGATATTGAAATCGTCGGCTTGCCCGATGGTTTTGTCGTGACTAAACCGCTCACTATCCAGGCGGGACAGAACAAAGCGACCGCGACGATTTTCGCGCAAGAAAAAGCGACTCTGCCTGAGGAACCGAAACCACTAGAACTGGGACTTAAAGCGACCGCTATGCTGGGAGACACACAGCAAGCAGTCGACGTGACTGGCAAACTCAAATTAAAACTAGCGGCACCTGATGCGAAATCCGAAGTCGCCATCTTTGTGGAACCTCTGCAAGGCCAACCGAATCCAGGCGAAGAATTTGAAATCGTTGTGCAAGCTGGAACCACCACCTCGGCCAAACTGCGGATCGAACGGTATGAGAACGGTGGCCCAATCGCGTTCGGAAACGATGACTCCGGCCGCAACCTTCCCCATGGCGTCTTTATTGACAACATTGGACTCAACGGTTTGCTGCTTCCGGACGGTCAGACCGAGCGAGAGTTTTTCATAACGGCCGCGCCGTGGGTTGAGCCGCAAATACGCTATTTCCACCTTCGATCACAATCGGCCGGGAACCCGACTTCGATTCCCATCCGCGTTCGAATCGAAAAAACCAGCCGTTAGAGGGGTTCCAATTCTAAACTTCGTAGGAATTGTATGGCGTTGAACCCCACTTCTAGGTACAGTAGAAGGCCGTTCGAGCAAGTTCTTTTCTGACGTCTTATCTAATCACTTTTTCTTTCTATTTACGCCTTTTGTCAAAGCGTGGGGTGGTGTAGCACGCCCTGTCATGTCGCATGTCCTGCCATGTCGCATGTCCTGCCATGTCGCACGTCCTGTCATGTGCACGCCTTGTCAAAGGAGCGCGGAGTTATTGCGTTATGTCTCTGTCAAAGAAAATTGCAGCGCGGCTCGGAAAGTTCCGTAACAAAGCTAGACTTCGACAATCCCAAGAGAAATTCAAGCGTGGTTCCAAGCGGTTTGATATCGAACGGTTGGAAGAGCGGCAGTTGATGGCAGCCGATTTTCTCGCCGGAGAAGTTCTAGTGCAGTTTGAAGCATCGATGACCGAAGAGTTGCGTTCTGCGTCGCGTCCGGTTGGCGCAACGGTTCTTGAAACCATCCATACGGCAATGATGCAACGCGTTGGAGCCGGGGTGATCGAGCGAATCCAATTGAATAGTTCGATGACGGTGACTGACGGCATCAACTATTTTCAGAATAAAACCGGGGTCGTATTAGCAGAGCCCAATTATGTTCTGACAACGGCTGCCGTTTCGAACGATACGCGTTATGTCGACGGTTCTCTGTGGGGAATGTACAGCGATGACCTTCCCACTGCGATTGGTCCGGGCTCTACAACCAACCAGTTCGGAAGTCAGGCGGAGAAAGCCTGGAATAAAAATATTTTAGGTTCCAGCAATGTCATCGTGGGT
>JBIKMB010000138.1:0-14891 GCA_044359485.1 Pirellulaceae bacterium
GAACTGGAATTACCTCGAGATTGCGAAATCGAGGCCGCATTAACCATCGGATATGGGCCGCTTGAGGATTACGGCTTTCATGCGCTTGAAGCGCATCAATGTATGTTGGAGCGGCGTCTGGGTGGTGAGTCGGGAGTCCGAGCGATCGAAGTTGCGGTAGGCAAGGAAATCCTTGAAACCCAAAGGGCAGGGCGTTGGTCAGCGGAACTTTTCGACGCTGCCCGTCGAACCATGCCAGGTCATCCCGATGATTCGGCCACCTGGGATCCGCTGACCACAGAATATGAAGGGATGAGCAATCAACCTGCATGTTTTTTGCTTCAGCATTCCGATGGGCTGCACTCCGCCGTGGTGATGACGGCAAGTTATTCCGGAGGTTTTGCTTTTGCCTGCAAGATTAAGGGGGAAAAGGCACCTCGAGCATGTTGGTTTAAGTTACAAGACTGGGGCGTGTTTGGTCATTTCTCTTATCTTTTACATGCCTTTGAAAAAACGATTCGAGATGGAAAAACAGCTTATCCTCCCGAGAGAACTCTACTGGCGACCGGTATTCTCGACCGATGTATGCAATTAGTCGCGAGCGGAGGGGGGAGAATGGAATCACCGGAACTCGATTTTAGTTATATTGGAGCAGATTGGCCCTTTGCAAATCATCGCGATTC
The DNA here is from genome assembly GCA_044359485.1 of Pirellulaceae bacterium. Lineage (GTDB taxonomy): Bacteria > Planctomycetota > Planctomycetia > Pirellulales > Pirellulaceae > JAFLCP01. The sequence continues at coordinate 663 of JBIKMB010000138.1, forward strand.
CAGCCTAATATTGCCTCATGATAGCTCCTCTTGAAAAGCGGCCACTTGGTGCAACTGTACGGGTTTAATCGGATACTATCATGACGCATTTCATGATCACTTTGAAAAACCTGCCAAGGATTCTGTCGGGGATACTGCTATGTCTTCACTTCGCGCCTGCGCCATCGGGATCACTTTTGGGGAAAGATGTTCCATTAGCCGGTAAGGTAGGGGGAGGCACCAGCGAAGCGACTCGCAGCAACGAAGCCGAAGAAATAGAACCTCTTGCACAAAGAATCGATTCGGCGATTCAAAGTTACCATATAGGCCCTGAATTTCCGTTGGCTACCGATGCGGAATTCCTTCGACGCATCTATTTAGATATTATTGGCCGAGGCCCGACGGCCGAGGAACATGCAGCATTCCTGGCCCGAGTCGAACTTGCACCCAATACGAATCAACTCATTCGCATTGAAGTGATTGATGATCTCTTAAATCGCGACGAATTTATTCGCTATTATGCCAAAGTGCTGGAAGTGATGTTTACCGAACGTCGTGAACTGATAGGTACGCTTGAGACTCGCGCGTTTATTCGCAAATGGCTCGAGGATAGAAAGCCTCTCAATGAACTATGTATGGAAATATTAGGCTCCGATGGATCTGAAAATGATTTTCGGGCGGCCGCAGCTTTTTTTCTGAATCGACAGGCTGAGCCGCAGTTGATGACTCGCGATATTGGCAGGATATTTTTTGGGCGAGACGTTCAGTGCGCCCAGTGTCACGATCATCCGTTAGTGGCCGATTATGAACAGTCCGAGTATTACGGGATACTCACCTTCGTGAATCGCTCCTATCTGTTTCTGGATGGCAAGCGAAATAACGCTCCTAGCTTGGGTGAGAAAGCGGAGGGGAATTTGGAATATACATCCGTTTTTCGGCCCGGTGATCGTAAAACAATGGCGGAGCCCACACTTCCCTCGGAACTCGCCATGGACATCGAACCGGAATTCGCAGACACGTTGGATGCATATATTGTTGCACCCGAAAAAGAGAAGCGGGGAGTGCCGCGTTACAGTCGGCGGCAACAATTAGCGGTGTTGGCGACACATCCAGAAAATCAATCTTTCAATCGAAATCTTGCCAATCGTTTGTGGGCTAATATGTTCGGCAAAGGTGTGGTACATCCGTTGGATATGCACCATTCCGATAATCCACCCATATCCGCCGCCTTGTTACGGCTACTGGCGGATGCGCTGGTCGACTGCAACTATGATCTGCGTGAAATTCTTAGGCAGATCGCGCGATCCAAAGCGTATCAAAGATCGGTATTGATGCCGGATTTACAAAACTGGGATGGGCCCAGTGGAGGATTCGATTTCCTTGACTCCGAGCGAAAACGCTACGATCAGCAATTGCTCCAAATAGAATTACAAATTCAAAGGCTAAATGAAGAGCAAACACAAGCGAGGGACAAATTGAGTAAAGCAAAACTCGATGTGAGCAAATTGCAAGTTCAGATAGAGGATGCAAAAAAACAATCGAAACAAGTCGCTGATCAGCAAGATCAAGAGAATGCCAAGCTTGAAGAAATGCGAGTGAAACAGGCCAAACAACAAGAGACAATCGCAGTACTGCAAAAAGCTGTGGATGAGACCGCAAAAGTAGTCCAACTTCAGCCTGAAGATAAGGAAATAGTAGCTTCTCAAATGTTGCTGCAAATGCGACTTGCAGCGGCGACCGAACAGAAAACTATCCTCGACGACGCAATCGAAGAGCAGCAAGAAACTGTCGAAAAAGGAACGTTACGCATAGATGGGCAACGAAATCGAATCTTGGCACTAACAAATCGGCGCTTGGCTTTAGCAGAATTTGTTATCGAAGCACGAGGTGTACAGCGTCGCTTACAGCAGCAGTTGCAAGCTGCTACCGACAGTCAGACTGATGCCGAGGTGCAAAAAGTTCGAATCGACAATGTGAAAGGCTGGCTAAAACTACGCAGCGAAGTTAAGCAAGCTCAGATGGCTGGTAATTTTGAAGCAGCCACTGATTGGGCGAAAAAATTTGAACTTCAGCAAGCGGATCTTATCGAACAGTGGCGGCGTGATTATGCGTTACGTTCCGTGCGAGCTTTAAATCCTGAGCAGATGACAGGGGCAACTTATACGGCGTTGGAGATGGATCGTGCGGTACGTGCCAAGGCTAATAGCGATTGGGATACCAAACATCAGAACGAGCCTGCGATTCGCGATGATGCCGCGAAACGTCAAGCATTCATCAATAGTGCGGTCGCTGAGAATATGTGGGATACCGTCGAAGACCATGTGGTGACTCGATTTTCAGCACCCGCTGGCAATCCGCAAGATGTATTTTTTGCAACGGTTGATCAAGCTTTGATGATTCAAAATGATCCCTCATATCAGGCGTGGCTAAAGGCAAATGATGGCAATTTAATATCCAGAATGCATGCGATCTCGGATGCAAAGATTCTGGCTGAGCAGCTTTATTTGAGTATTTTATGCCGTAAGCCTGAGAAAGAAGAGATAGAAAAGGTACTACAATTACTGAATGATAACGCTGCGAATCGGCTGTCGGTCATACAAGATTTGGTATGGGGCTTGTTAGCGTCGTCCGAGTTTCGTTTTTCGATGTAGGGCAATAGCCATAGTTCCAGTTTTCGAGAGTGAGTTGGATTGACAGATATTTGATGGACGGGGATTGGGAGTGCAGCATGACGATGAAGGATTACAAACCTTGTGGAAAGATCGATCATGTCCTTGGTCGTCGCCAATTCATGGGTGAGTTCTTGATGGGAACGGGGGTGATTCTGGGCAGTAGCCTTTTCTCCCATCCATTGGGCGCAAGCGAGGTTGCCACCCAGGGTAAGTCGGTTGTCGTGGTTTATCTCAATGGGGGGATTAGTCAGTTTGAATCATGGGATCCGAAAACGGATTTGGAAACTGGTGGACCGTTTAAATCGATCCCAACAACTGTGCCAGGCATTCATGTATCGGAACTGATTCCACATACAGCCAAGATGATGCATCGAATGGCGCTCATTCGCAGTATCAGTACGGATTTAGATGATCATGGTTTAGCAAACAATATTGTGCGGAGCGGGAGGCAAACTCGTTCTCCGACAGAGTACCCAGAACTGGGCGCTGTTGTGGCGAAGGGCCTAGAGCGACCGGAGTTTCCTTTGCCTGGGCACATCACCACGATGGTAGGCGGTGTGGGAGGTCGAGCGAATAACGCTGCTTACCTGGGACCAAGCTATGCTAGTGTTGCCGTAGGTGCGGAAAAGGGGGGGATTGTTAACACGCAATTGCCCGAAGGAATTAGCGTAGCTGTTGATAGTCGTCGCCATGATTGGAGACGTTTTGTGAACAATCGGCATCGCAGTCGAGTGCAAACAGCCGAAATCGACGCGTACACACAATGCTATGAGCAAGCTTTGCGATTGATGGAACGTCGCGAATTATTCGACATTTCGAAGGAGCCGGAAGCAACACAAGAAGCATACGGTAAATCTGAATTTGGGAAGCAAATGCTGCTTGCGCGGCGTTTAGTCGAGCAAGAAGTTCCCTTTATTGAGATACAACATAGCGGCTGGGATTTCCATCACAACAATTTTGAATTCCATCTTCATTATGTGGCGGATTTTGATCGCCCCTTTGCTTACTTCCTGGCGGATCTCGAGCAGCGAGGATTGTTGGGGAGGACGCTTGTCATCGTAATGACGGAGTTTGGCCGTACCCCAAAAATCAATGCGGGATACGGTCGAGATCATTATCCAAACGCATGGTCGATCGCCTTGGCTGGCTGCGGCATTCAACATGGTGCGGTGATAGGGAAGACCGATGCAAAAGGAATTGAGGTGACAGATCGCAAAGTCGATCATCGTCATCTCTTTCACACCTATTTGCGAGCTGTTGGGATCAACTCAGCGGGTGAATTCGAAATTGCTGGGAAGAAATTCCCAATTGCGGATCCAGCCTATGGTCCAATTCAGGAGTTATTAGCATGATGGTGGAGGCAACATCAACCGATAATCGATCACTCGCTAAATTGAATCCACAGGCAGCTTCCGTGATCTCGGATTGGGCCCATGAGTCTAAACTGTTATGCTGTCGGGTCGATCCAACAGGAAAGTATGTGGTTTCGGGCGCTATCGATCACACGATCCAGCGTTGGGATATAGCCACTGGAAAAAAAACTTTACTGGCCGGTCATGATAATTGGGTAAGAGCCCTAGGTTTTTCTCCAGATGGGGCCAAACTCTATTCGGGTGCCTACGACGGGCGACTCATAGTATGGGATATTTTCGCGGATAATCCGCGACCCCAACAAACGGTCCAGGCCCACCAGGGGTGGCTTCGCAGTTTAGCCGTCAGTCACGATGGCCAACGCCTGGCAACATGTGGAAATGATAAATTGATTAAAGTGTGGTCAACTGTCGATGGGAAACAAATGGGTGAAATGGCTGGCCATCCTAACGTCGTCTATAGCGTTCAATTCGTGCCTGGTACCTATGAGATTGTTAGCGGCGATATCGTTGGCAATATCTTTCATTGGCGAGGTGATGACAACGCACTGATTCGTAAATTAGATGCTGCCGATATGCATTCCAATATCGGCGATATCGCTCCGTTTGGCGGTATTATTCATTTGACCTTCAGTTTAGATGGACAGCGTATCATCGCTGCGGGCCTGCACAAAGTATCCAATGCTCAAGCCGGTAATCGACGCGCGGTCGCTGCTTCTTTTGATTGGAAAACCGGACAGAAGTTGATCAAGCAGGAGTCTCTGCGAAAAGAACTTGATGCCACGATGTGGCGTGCATTCTTTCATCCGGATGGAACGATGATTGGTATCATCGAGAAAGAAATCGGATTCTGGAATCCCGGCGCCGAAGATGTGTTCCACTTATTCGCGACTCCCGAGCATATTTTCGACTGCGATCTTCATCCGAACCATATGGACCTGTATACGGCTCATTTTGACGGCCATTTACGCTGTGTACGAATCGCGAGCAGTGGATCGTAATACTTAATACTTCGGGAAAATCGCAGGACTTGGGAATCGTTCCTCGAGGTCGCCTCCATTGTTTAAGTATTCTTCGCGGGGTACTTCAACAAGAGGCCAACTATCGGGGCGAATACGCACGATACGACCGGGACGCAACCCCTCGATGATCAAGTCGGTTTCAAATCGAACTTGGATACCGCTGCTTCCCATCGGAATGTTGCCTGGTAATTGAATGGTTTCCACGAGCGTTCCCCTGGAGGCCATGTGGGCTGGACTGTAGGCCCCGTGGGTATGCTTAAGCGTATTTTCTACAGCATTGATCATAGCTGGTATACCTTTTTTGAAATCGGCATACAGCGCTGGATCCATACCGCCAAACAACGTTGCGGTTACCGTAGCCCGACCAAACTTTCCATACTCAACCGCATCGATCCAAGCGGGCATCCAGCGACTACGAATGAATGCGCGATGAACTTCCGTTTGCTGTCGAGCGGTTCGTTCTACAGATGCTTCATCAAGCCAGATATCAGAAACATGGAAGCGGGTGAAAATACCGCTGGGAGTTGGTTTCCAGCAAATTCCTAGCAATACCTCTTGGTCATCTAGGTTTTTTTTGCCCGTTGCAGGCCACAGTCCCTCTGCGATCAAATCTTCAATTCCCAGACATTCTCGCCCGCGCCAAATACGGGTCGCCGCATCAAAGGTTAGTGTTTGATCTTCTGGTTTGGAATCGCCACCTTGTTTGAGCGAACAACTGGCGACCAAAGTGCCTTGTTTGTTCTGCAGGTTGATTTCCTTTAGCTTCCATATTTTACCCTCGCGCAAACAATGGCTAGGTTCATCTTCCAAAAGAAGTACATGATTTTCCGCTGGGAAGATTCCTGCGCCTCGATTGTGATTGGCATCTTGGTTTCGGCTGTCAACTGGCAAAACGGGAACAGCCGATATCCTCGGATCGGGAGGGAGGAAAGCGCGAACATACATCACGGTGCCCAGAGGGATATCACGCAAGTCGCCGGGTGCTCCTCGGTAACGCACCATACCGTAAGGAAGCAGGGCAAAAGGATGAGGATCGTTGCGAAAAAACATTCCCGATCCCTGCACGCGAATGCTGCCGCGGCGATTGGCATGATCGATAAAAACAATCTCGCCGCGATAGGCAAGTGATTTGTCTACCGGAGGAAATTTTCCAACTTCCGGACGAAAAGGTTCTTCTGCCGAAAGGCCGTTTTGAAAAGCTAAAGAGAGACCTAGGCAAAAGATCCAAAGCCGGCTGGTGTAAGAAAAATTTTTCATAGGTCGATAGCTTTATTGCTGTCTGCAAATTTATCCGTTTCTACTCCCATGCGTTGGGCCATAAGGAGCAACAGATTGCTCATGTGTGCGCTGGAGTTAGCCGGCCTACTGCAGAGTCCATAATGTTCGTTAGGCTTGTCAAGTTGATAACCGTTGAAATGGCCTTGATTAAAGTCGAGATGGCTTCCATGCTTCAAACCCAGGTCAGATCCACCTGCAAGAACCAGGGGTAGATTGGCATTACCATGGCTGTGGCCGTAGCACATGCCGCTACCGAAAAGGGCCATCGTCGAGCCGATTAAAGGTTTTCCATTAAGATCTTTTGTATCGGTGAGGCGAGTCAGAAAATAGCTGAACTGATCTATGGCAAAGGTGTCGTACAGAGTCAGTTTTTCCATATAACCTGGATCACCACCGTGATGGCTCAATTGATGACGCGATTCGGTGATCCCGATCTCAGGAATGGAAAATGCATCGCCTTCGCCTCCTAAGCTGAAGGTCGCGACTCGGGTGACGTCTGTTTGAAAAGCAAGCACGATTAAATCGTAAACCGTGCGAAAATAATCCCCTGCCATTGTGGCGGCGATATCTCGATTGGTTCGTCTACGATCGGATTCCGAAATGGTGGGCAGGGGGGTATCAAGCCATGCATCGGCTCGACGTGTTCGAATCTCCGCTTCACGAACAGAAGTCAAATATTGTTCGAGTCGTCCTTTATCGGCGGAGCCCATCAATTGTTCGAGGCGTTTTACTTCGGCTAGATTTGCATCAAGCACACTTGCTTTGCGGCGTAAGGCTTTACGTTGCTCCGCGGTTCCACCTTTCGGATCCTCGAAGAGCGAGGCAAAAATCTCGCTGCAACGTCGCAGGGCGGGAAGTTTGACGCCATCGGCTGTCCAAGCGAGTGAATCTTGGGTGATCGCAACTTCCAGTGATGGATAGCGGGTATCTTTAGCGGTAACTTCCGCCATTTTTTGATCTACCGAAATGGTATTGCGATCGGACGGACCTAGTTTACCCCCAGTAAGCCAAACAGAAATACAGTTGTGGTGATGCCCTAATGCGCCCGGGTGATACATGCCGCTGATCGGCGTGATCACACTGCGATGTTTTTCCAGAGGCTTGAGTGAGCGAGAAAATTGGTAATCCTTGCCAGCAGTCGTAATCTGATAATTGAGAGAATGCACCCCGTTTGCAAGATAGACGAAAGCGCTACGCCGAGGCGATGGTTTCTCTTCTGCTCGCAGCGGTATCATGCACTCTAGAAATGGTAGTGATATGCAGGTTCCCAAGGCCCGCAGAGCATGCCGACGGTCGATCAACCAAGATTGGGAAAGAAAATTGCTCATATCGATCCATCCTATTAAATGATTTTCGACCTTAAGATTTGGAGCTTTGCTTTGCCATTAAAATATTTTCATTTCACACACAGCCTTTACCGATTCCGCGATCCGATATGCGCTGGTTGGGTTATCTTTTACGGATCAGTTCGGACACTGCGACCGCTCGAATCATATCTTTAATGCGATAGTCATTTTTCTTCGCCTCGCTTTCAATGGCCTTTAAATCGTCTTCGTCATCAATGGTTAGGGCTCTACGAAGTGCGTAGGTACAAAGATGTTCGATAAAAGCTCGCGCGATCTTCTCACGATCTTGTAAAAGAAAACTTTTGAATTCGAGGGGATTTTGAAAAGTTCTTCCGTCTGGCATAATTCCGGAGGAATCGATCAATGGATCTTCACCAACCCCCTTTTCTACCTTCTCATGCGTGCGCCATTGCCCAATGGCATCATAATTGTCCCACGCAATTCCAAAATGATCGATTTTTGAATGGCAAGCGGCGCAGTTCGTATTGTTGCGGTGCGCTTCAATCTTTTGACGTATGGTCGTTTTGGGACTTTCCGGCGGGTTAGGCTCAATGGGATTGACGTTTGCTGGCGGTGGGGGGGGAGTTTTACCAAATAGAGCTTCGCTGACCCACACTCCACGATGCACGGGCCGGTGACGAGTACCATCGGACGTTAAGCCGAGGACTCCTCCCATGGTCAGTAAGCCACCGCGATGATGTTGCGGCTCTAAAGCTACTCTCTGAAAGCCACCAGTACTTGGCTCAGGCAGACCGTAGAAATCGCAAAGTCGTGCATTGGCAATCGTCCATGGAGAATCGATAAAGTGATCTACAGCAAGATTGTTTCGAAATAATTCACGAAAGTATTCCACCGGTTCAGCTTTAAGGCTTGATTCAAGCCAGGCATCATAGTTTGGATAGAGTTTCTTATCAGGTGGAAACATACCTAAGCGGTGCAGTTGCAGCCATTGTCGCGTGAAATCGTCGATGAAGCGATTCATTTTGGAGTCGCCGAGCATACGATCAACTTCGCCGCCTAGGCCATTTTCCTGCAAGATACCACTTTTCGCCGCTGCAAAGAGTGGATCGTCGGGCATCGAACTCCAAAGGAAATAGGAGAGCCGGGTGGCAAGTTCTGAGTCCGTTAGTTTTTCTCGCGGTAGCGGATCCCCTTCAACGATGTAAATAAAGTGTCGGGAAGTCAGAACTCCCTGCAATGCCAGCCGGAAAGCGTCAGCTACGGATTCGCCCGCGTCACGTTCCGCCTGATAGGCCATCAAATAATCGGATAGCTCTTCCAGTTTGACCTCTCGACGCCACGCTCGTTCCGCAAACCTTTTGAGATGCTCGGCGACGATTTCGCTGGATGCCGTCTCCGGAGGGACAAGTCCCTGGCTGCGAGATTTCTCTGCGTCAGTAACCAAAGGCCCTTCCCATTCGATCCAATCCAGTAGAACAGTCGAAAATAATCCATTCCCTTTATCGTCGAACATTTGTGGAGCGTTAGGGTCCAAAAGCAACGTCTCGCTGCTGTGAGTAAATAAGTAGCCGCTGGTACTGCTGAGAGCGTTGCGGAATGCAGCGCCTTGTCTGCGATCGACCACATCGGTTGAGACCACGCAAAAATTAAGTGTAATCGGCATTTCGAGAAACACTTCAAATTCAAGTATCTGAGGTTGGTCTTCCGATCCTGTGACGTCAAACTCAATCAGCCCATCGACCGTTTCCTCACCGGTAGGCTTTCCAATGCTGAGGTGAGCAGGTTGGCCTCCAGGCGGTCGAATGCCGCTGGCTTGAAGTCGAACGCGATACAGCCCGCTATGTTCTGGACCAGACTTCCCCAACCAATGTGGAGCGAAAGCGGTTTCTACTCGCCCAGGAAACAACAGATAACGAAGCGGTCTTTTGATGCCGAAACGATCAAGCATTGCTTGTTGATTTTTGCCACCATTGTATCGGAGATCGATGGCCGTTTTGCGGATCAGCCGAGATTCGGTAGCAATCGTGGGTAGAGCGCGATCGAGCACCAGACCAGCAGCACGATAATAGCGGTCAACGTGAGATGGAGAGAGCGAAAGTTCAGAGCCAATTCGTTCAAAGCCATGCCAAAGCGTATCTTCATTCAATTCACCTGGCTTAGCAGGGTCATAACGGACCCCAAGTAAGTCATAGACAGTATTCTGATACTCCTTGCGACTGAGTCGATAATGCGTCACGGGTGGCTTAGCCGCCATTCGCGCCGCCCTACCTTCGCGAAGCCGCGAGTCAAGTTCCGTGATAAAATCCGAAATCTCTTGTTGTGTCGGTCGAGCCTGTTCCTTGGGAGGCATTTCGCCACTGTTGATCTTTTCCAGCACCTCGCCCCAGCGATGAGAATCTCCACCCAGCTTAAAGTCGCGCGAGAGTTGATCAAGTCTTACATCGCTCTCTTCCTTTTCTGGTCCGTGACAACCAAGACAATGCTTTTGCAGAAACACTTCAAAGGGTTCTGCAGCGCACAGTTTTGCCGCTGAATCCAAAAAGAAAAGCGAAACCAAACCACAGCCGCTTAGAAGCCAGCCAAAAAGGAAAAACAAGCGAGGGATATTTGAAAACGTTCGATTCAACAGAGATCCTCCCTCGCGTGCTAAAATAACATCATTTGAGATACTTTGACTGTAACATCCGAAGCAGAAAATAGCAAACGTTCACCATTAAATCAATCGAATTTTCAGAGTGTTTGTCTTTTTTATGCCATGCATGCGATCAAATTTGGGAGAACTTCAGAACCCCATGCCGACGATCTTTCCACGAGAATGTGAGCACTGGCTAAATCGCAGTTGAAAAGCCCATCAAACACAAGCTAACCAAATAATGGATCGTATACCAGAAATAAAGAGGGTGACGAACGCTAAAGAAGGCGTCTTAAACAGTGAACCATCGAATTGTGAGCACGATCGGTGTCGTTATCGCGAGTGTGGCGGCGAGCCACAAAACCAAGCAACCTCGCGTTGCTCGGCTATACACCCGGTTGTAAGCCGCTTTCCTAGGATTGGTTAGCCAGCCCCAACCTCTGGGCGCCTTAAGGCCGAAGCTGTGCCGAATCAATCTCTTAACCGAAGTACGGGCTGCGGCTCTTTTTCTCAGCGAAGGCTTGCGAAAACCAAACATAAATTGAGATTGTCCTAAGTCCAAAAAAAGATCGCAATGATCAGCCAGCCTGTTCGAAACACCCAGCTTCCGCGGGAAACGCCGGCTCCACTGCGGTTTTCGTATAGGCACTGCATCGATTTCAACGCTTATCAATTGTGGATTCGAACGCAAGGTTCTAAAGCAAGTCAAGGTGACCGGTAATTGGATCGATCTTGGTCGCATCGTCTGGACCGATGGCTAAACACGTACGAGTGGGAACATTGTGAAATTCTGTTTTCCCACTATCGGTAATCAAATGAACCTCCAAATTCATCTGAATAGCTTTCTGATAGATTTCCATAAGTTGCTCTTCGCTATCACAGCGACAGCATACTTTAGCAAAAGAGCCTAATATCCAGTCGCGCTCAGTATCGGAGAAGTCATTTATATCCAGTTTTCCATTCTGCTGGAGTCTTCGCGTGAGAAATGACATCGAGGCGTGAGCGCCTTGCGCGATCTGCTTACCTCGTCTCATCTTTAAATCATGTCGCATGACAATGACCTGCTTTATCAATGGTTTCGCTGACTCTTCCATCACCAAATACCTCCAGAATGGAGCCTACTTCAAAAAGTTTCGGGGTATTATCTTAGAAAAAGAGAAGGGGCTATGGGTTCAGATAATTTCAGCGAGACGCAAATTTCATATTTTGGCCATCGAGAGCCATTCTTACAGGATCGCCATTTAAGAATTTCAACAAACTACAAATGGTGGTTCAGTAGGCTGAGGCTACAAAGGGAGGTAATCTTCCTGTGCCGGAGGAGCTTAGGCCAAGATACCGCGAACAATCTCTCCGTGGACATCGGTTAAACGAAAATCTCGACCGCTGTAGCGATAGGTTAGCTTTTCGTGGTCAATACCTAAAAGGTGTAACACCGTGGCATGTAAGTCGTGAACGTGAACGCGATTTTCTATCGCATGCATACCAAATTCGTCACTAGCCCCATACATCAAACCACCTTTGATACCGCCGCCAGCTAGAATCGTCGAGAATGCTGTATGGTGATGGTCGCGTCCATGTTTTCCTTTATCGTTGGGTTGGGCATACGGCGTGCGTCCAAATTCCCCCGACCAAATTACGAGGGTCTCTTCCAGCAGACCGCGCTGCTTTAGATCGGTCAACAATGCGGCGGTTGCACGATCGCTATCAGCGCACAACTTCTGATGCTGGTCGTCATTGTTAGAGTGTGTATCCCATGGTTGATTTCCTCCCGGTGTCAGATAATAAGAAGTCACGAATCGAACTCCGCGTTCGGATAATCGTCTCGCAAGCAAGCATTGTCGACCGAAAAGCGTATCCCCATACATTTCTAAAGTTTTGGCGGACTCTTTTGAGATATCAAACGCATCGGAAGCTTCAGTCTGCATCGCAAATGCCAATTCCATTGCTTTCATCTGCGATTCCAAGGCTGCATCCTGTTGTCGATGTTCAAGATGGAGTCGATTCAGTTTCCCAATCAAATCCAGTTGCTCACGCTGTTCGCCGCGAGTCAGCGAAGGGTGGTTTAAATTGGCGACCAATTTGTCAGCCTTCATATCTTGCGTATTCACCGCCATGCCCTGATAAGCACCCGGTAGAAATGAATTGGACCAAAGATGTGGTCCAACCACCGGTCGACGAGGTCCGAGCACAACATAGCCTGGCAGATTCGTATTTTCTGTCCCCAATCCATAAGTGATCCAAGACCCGATGCTGGGACGTGTTGGTTGCTGAACTCCCGAATGCATAATGATCAGACCAGGTTCATGATTGGGAACATCCGTGTGCATGGAACGAATAACGCAGAGATCATCCGCACATTTGGCGAGATGAGGAAATAAGTCGCTCATTACAACGCCCGAGTTTCCTCGTGGGAGAAATTTAAAGGGCGAGGGGACGTAGCCCCCCTTCGCTCTTCTCTCGGTATCCTTAGCGGGCTTCTCGCCCTCATATTTTTTTAGGGCAGGCTTGGGATCAAAAGTATCGACATGGCTAGGTCCACCGTTCATGAACAAAAAAATAACACGTTTAGCCTTGGGAGCGAAATGTAAGCCATCATCGGTTAGCCTATTTGTCGTCTCCATGGCTTTGGCTTGATTCAAAATGCCTGCCATGCCCACCAAACCAAACCCTAGGCCGGCGGTTTGCAACCAATATCGGCGAGACACCGCGGATGAAAACATGCTAAACACCTATGATGGTAGGGATGGACTTCGCAAAAAAACAATCGTATTTCAGCTCTGTATCACTTGTTTTGTCAATCGATGTATTGCATTTCATTGGCCGCCAAAAGCGCATGGACGTAGTTCTGCCATCGAGCCTTAGGTTCACCATGTTGAAGGAACTCATTCGCTAACTCGATTTCTTCTTCTGTTGCCTTGCGACCATACAAAGTTTGATAAGCCATGTCGATTCGTTTTAGCGTATCTTCTGAAGAATGGTTTGGGATTCGCTGCCACAGTTTCTCGTGAAGAGCCTGCGCCTGCGCTAACATGAACGGGCTGTTGATCACAAATAGTTTTTGAAGTGGCGTAATCGTTTCCGCGCGTTGCTCGGTTGAAACATTTGGATCGGGGAAATCGTAAAGAGCCAGAAAACGATTCAACTCAAGGCGGCTGATGCGGCTGTAAATTGTCCGTCGCGTCTGCTTATCATCCGCTGGATCGATCGATGAACCGCCAAAATGATTGGTATCCAACTTGCCCGAGGCAAAGAGTAACGAGTCACGATAGGCTTCAATTCCTAAACGCCGCCGAGGCATTCGAGAAAGCCACTTGTTGGACGGGTCAATATTCACCGATTCGACATCTCCCAAGCTCGATTGCCGGTACGTGCGAGACAAAACAATTTCTCGATGCAGCCATTTAAGCGATGACCCATTTTTAACAAATCGTACCGCTAAATCATCGAGCAAGTCGGGATGCGTTGGGCGTTCTCCCGTAACGCCGAAATTGCTCGGCGTACTCACTAGTCCGCGTCCGAAATACGATGCCCAAATACGATTGACCAGTACTCTGGCGGTGAGAGGATTATTGGGAGAAACAATCGCTTCTGCCAATTCACGACGTCCACTTCCATCACGAAAGACCAGCGGTTGATCGCTCAGGATCGAAAGGAAATGACGGTCCACTTCCTTCCCTTTATGGTTGACATCTCCACGGATGAAAACATTGAGATTCTTCGGTTGGGCTTCGCGCACAATGTGCAAAGCTTCGCTGGGATTTTTCGCTTCCTGTACCTTTGGCTCATCTCCTTTTTTTTGGTCGTCGCTCGATGCCTTGTCGTCCGCTGCAGACGCTGAAGGTATTGCCGCCATGAGAGGTTTATTGAACATTTGCGTGCTCGCAAAAACCCCAGCCATTCCGTAATAATCCTCCGTCGGGATAGGATCGAACTTATGGTCATGGCATCTTGCACAAGCGACAGTCAGGC
>JBIKMB010000359.1:0-4411 GCA_044359485.1 Pirellulaceae bacterium
AACGTTACCTCAGACCTTTGAGCGGGGAAGGCCGTTGGAGTTATTGTCCCTTTCATCCCTGCAGCAATAAAGTTCAAATCGCTCTCTGAAATCGTTCCGCGCGCAGCCAACTTGCCAGGACTCACCATGGTCAACATGACCTCGTGATTCATAATGGTCCCATGCGGCACCAGTTTCATACCCATCTCGCGAACATTGCTCCACTTACCATCAATCGCGCGACCCAAATAAACGACTCCATCGATCGGGGCAACTATTTTGGTCTGTTCTAAGTCGCGTTTCAGTTCTTCCAATTTTCTTGAGCCCTTCTCTAATTCGACTGCCTGCAAGGCGATTTGCAATTTCTTTTTCTCTTTCAAGACGGGTCGAATTAAATGAGCTTGCTCCAAGGATAACATCGTCAATTGATGGGCAAAGGCCTCGTCCTCTTTCGCTCGACTGAGCGTAAATTTTTTCATCCGCTCATAATTGAGCTTCGCTTCTTCCAAAGAAAACTTTGAGCGTTGCAAATCATCTTTGGCTCTCCTCAAAACAATCTCTTCCGACTCCTCCGTAAGATCATCCGCTTTGTACATTTTTTCAAGTTGCCGTACTTCTTCAGCAGCATAGTCCACATAGTCTTGCGTTGACTTGAAACTTTCTTCGATTTCCTTTTGGGAGAAAGGATACTGAGACTCTGCATAAAACTGATGATCCTCTTCGGCGATTCTTTTGGCGATCTCAGCTTTCTTGTTTTCGATGGCCTCGCGAGCCTCATCAAATTTGGCTTCCCGCAGCGATTCCTCATGAGCCAGTTTCAATTGATAAAGACTCGATTCCTGCTGCTGTATCTGTTCCTTCAGTGCCGTGGCATCGAACTGCACAAGCACATCTCCTGTCTTGACGCTCTTGCCATGCTTGACCGCTTCGATGACCTCCAAAGCGGCAGTTGCCTTTAGCTCCAACCGCAATTCGCGGATATCTTCGGCCACGAATTGACCAGCAACTGAAATCGATTTTTGAACAGGTCCCGATTCGACGGGGACGGTTGCCGGTTTGGGAGTCGATGCGCTGTTAGCGCCAGGCGTGGCATCCCGAGGCGTGGCAGCAACCGAGCCTGTATCAGCCGAAGTTGCCGCCGGAGATGCTTTGTCCGCCAGTGCGGCCGCAGTGGTACCTTCTTGCCCAGAAACCGAACCGGCTATAACAAAACTAATCAAGCCAAATCGCAATGCTAAACCGAGTTGATGCATGGCTGAAATCTCACAAAAATGATGCTTTATTCGCTGATCCCCTCACATGGATGTTCAATCATCCTAACTATCCCTTTTTCTGGTTGTTAGACCTGCCCTTCTTTTATGCCATTTTTTCTCCGTTTATAATCCATCGCTCCGTTTTTCCCGCCAAACTCAATCTTCGCAGTTCCTCTTCCCTACGCATAGCGACAAAGGAGTCGTTCATGAAATCGAACTTATCGCACCGTCGACAATTTCTGAAGCAGGCTGCTCTCGGCAGCACCGCCGTTATCGCAGCCCCTGCTATCGTCAAGGCCAGTCTGTTTCAGCAAGACCTCCGTATTGCCTGCGTTGGTGTCAATGGTATGGGTTGGTCAGATCTCTCATCGGTCGGCTCTCACAAGAGTGTCAAATTTGTTGGCTTCTGCGATATCGACGAGAGCCGCTTTGATAAAGTGGATGCAAACTTTCCGAACACACCGCACTTTTTTGATTATCGCGAAATGTTGGCAAAGCTTGGCGATCAGGTCGATGCCGTCATTGTGTCAACGCCCGATCATATGCACGCCCCGATCGCGATGATGGCGATGGAAATGGGCAAACATGTGTACTGCCAAAAGCCTTTGACGCACACAGTGTGGGAAGCAAGACAAATGCGTTTGCTGGCAACCAAGAAAAATCTCACCACGCAAATGGGTAACCAAATTCATTCCAATCTCGAATATCGACTCGGTGTGAAGTTGATTCAAAGCGGTGCGATCGGCAAAGTGCGCGAAGTCCATTCGTGGGTTGGCGTACAAGGTCGTCAATATTGCAATCGCACCGATCGACCAGCCTCCGCAGCAGTTCCCGCAAACGTCCGCTGGGATCTGTGGCTCGGCGCCGCACCCGAACGTCCTTTCGCTCCTGACGTCTATCACCCCTTCAAATGGCGTGATTGGCAAGACTTTGGATCCGGCGCTCTGGGGGATTTCGGCTGCCATATCTTAGACCCAGTCTTCAGCGCTCTCAGTATCACTTCACCACTGAGCGTCCAAGCGGAAAACTCGGGCACAACCAACGAAGTTTGGCCAGGACCGGAAACCGTGACCTTCGTGTTCCCCGGAACTCAGTACACCGCCAAAGATACAATCCAAATCGTTTGGCGTGATGGAGGACTCAAACCACCCCGCGAATTAGCCCAATTGCCCGAAGGTACAGACCTACCAGGCGGAGGCTCTCTCTTCATCGGTGAAAATGGAACCATGGTCCTGCCGCATGTGGGTATGCCGAAACTCTATCCTGCTGAAAAATTTAATTCGTATAAAATGCCGCAGGCCAAAGGCTCCAGCCATTGGCATGATTGGGTAGACGCGGTGATCGCCGGCAAGAAAACAACCGATGGTTTCGAATACGCCGGCCCACTGACAGAGACCGTACAACTTGGTAACATTGCAGCCCGCCTGCCAGGCAAAGAACTGCGTTGGAACAGCGAAACACTTGCCTTCGATAATTCCCCCGAAGCCACTCGCCTAGTCACCAAGACGTACCGCAAAGGCTTCGAAGTGAAAGCCGTAGAAGGCTAACAGGACATAAGCTCAGTTTGCGACTGCAAATCGATACGTGTTGAGATCATTCCCAAAGCAAATCCCTAACCCAAAGCAAATCCCTAACCCCAAAGCAATTCCCCAACCCCAAAGCAATTCCCTAACCCCAAAGCAATTCCCTAACCAAAGATAAGCACATGACACCAGAAGAAAAAGCGATTGAACTCGGCGTGAAGTTTACCAAGCAAGAGCCAGGCTATTTGGCGATGGTCGTACGCACTGGAAATCTGCTGATCACCTCGGGCCATGTCAGCGATATCAAGGGCAAATTAGGAGATGGCATCAGCGTCGAAGAAGGAAAGAAGGCTGCTCGTGAATGTGCAGTAAAAATCCTTAATTCGGTTTGGAATTTTCACGGCACATTGAATGGCCTGAAAGTCCTCAAACTGCTCGGCTGCGTCAACTCCACTCTGGAATTCCACGAGCAACACTTAGTCATCAATGGCTGCAGCGATTTGCTGCATGAGATCTACGGCAAAACGACCGATGGTTATCATGCCCGCAGCGCCTTGGGCTTCGCTCAAATCCCGACCAATTCCGCAGTGGAAGTCGAAGCGATTTTCGAGATCAAATCGTAGTCGCCTCACGATCCCTCGTAAGGCTTACGAACGCCTAGAATTATTTCCTTCTGATCCATGCCGGTATTTCGTCGCTCTCGACCAGACGAATGCCGGCATCGGACATCGTCTTCCAGGCATCAGGAATATCGCTGGGCCGTATTCCAACCCCGCGACATCCATCTAGGATCACATGGGTCTGAAACCCCTCTCGGACCGCATCCAACGCGGAATACAAAACGCAGTAGTCTGTTGCTAGCCCCATAATGTACAACTCACTCACTGCTTGGTCGTGAAGCAAGTCCGCCAAACCGGTCGCCTTGCGGTGACCATTATCATAAAAGCCGCTGTAGCTATCGATCCTGCGGTCCGTTCCCTTGTAAATTCGAAAATCGATTTCACTTGCATTCAACTCGGCCACCAATTCAGCGCCAAAAGTTTCCTGGATGCAATGGTCGGGCCAAGCCGTTTGCGATAATCCTTCCAGGTCGAATGAATCATACAGGGCAAGTCCCGCATGCTGGCTAGCGAAACTCAAGTGATTGGCCGGATGCCAATCCAGCGTTGCCACCACAAGATGAAACATCGGCATCAATCGATTCGCGATTGCAATGACTTCTCTACCCCGCGGCACAGCTAAAGAACCGCCATCCACAAAATCATTCTGTAAATCGATCAAGAGTAAAGCGCGGCGGGCTTTGTCATTCATGGAACCAAACTCCTACACAAACTTGACCTCGATCGTTCATCAGGCAGGCCTTAGCATGATGTTGTTCGTGCCCACGGTTTTCCCTAGATTTCGAAGTGGAAACCTTGTTTCACCAGTGCATCGTATTGTTTGCGATGAAAGCGATAGAGTTTGGCAGGCCTGCGCGCCCCTCCCGCTTCAATTTCCTGCAACTCTTCCAAAATATTCATGCCCAGGATTTTCTTGCGGAAGTTTCGCTTATCCAGTTCGCGACCCAAAATAATCTCATACAACCTTTGCAATTGGGTCAGCGTGAACTTCCTCGGCAACAACTCGAATCCGATCGGCTGATAACGCACTTTGGCC
>JBIKMB010000139.1:0-14886 GCA_044359485.1 Pirellulaceae bacterium
ACCATGACGAAGTGGGGTTAAAGGAATGGAATGCGGCTTTGGGGCCGGCGATACCTTACGCGATTCATACTGCAGTGGATCGTAGGTCTTGGTTGGTGGTGCATGGCGATATTTATGATCTGCATCAGGGATCAAAGTTTTCTTTAGCGAGTCGCATTGGCGGGTTACTCTACCCGACACTTATACGTATTGGCTGTATGGCTAGATTGTTTCGGCCAGCGAACTCAGGTGCAGCGTCTCATTGGTGTACGGGGTTCAAATTACGAATTCTCCGTGTGCGTCGGCATATTCGAAGATACGAGCGTTATATGGTTCGTTTGGCACAAGAGCATCAATGCTGTGGGGTTATTTGTGGGCATATTCATCTACCCGCGCTCAAAACGATTCGACAAATGACTTATGCAAACTGCGGTGACTGGATCGAGCACCGCAGTTACCTCTTGGAAAAAACATCTGGAGAGATTGAGGTCTGTTGGGAACATTGACATTTTCCAAATTTTTCATTGAGGAAAACAGACGATGGCGACCATATTCTACAGCATGTGTGGAGAGGGACGAGGGCATGCAACGCGCGTGCAAACCGTTGTCGAGATGTTTCAGCCGGGTCATCGGTTCGTTTTGCTTGCAGCTCGGGATGCTTACGATACGCTGTATGAGCGATATGAGGGTCATGCGAATGTTAGCGTGCGGCGGTTGCCGGGTTTATTCTTTGCCTATAAGAATAACAAGGTCGATTATTTTTGTTCTCTGATGGGTAGTATTCCGTATCTCTGGAAGTTGTCGGGAATCGTAGATTACGTGGTGCAGATGATTCACCGCGAGCAACCCGATTTGGCCATTACCGATTTTGAGCCAATTTTGCCACGAGCTGCCAGGAAATGCGGCGTGCCTTGTATTTCAATGGATCATCAGCATTTTCTCAGTTCGAGCAATTTTGAGTCATTGCCTTGGCGTTTTCGATGGCGTGGATGGTTTCTTCGCTGTTCGATCCCACTGTTTTATCCCAAGCAGTCAGCCGAAGCGGTAAGCAGTTTTTATCACCTGCCGGCGCGAGCTGGCACGGAAGCCATTCAGCGTTTTGGCGTTCTGCTGAGGAACTCTATTGTTGAAGCAAAAAACGTGATGTGCGAAACGGGCGAACATCTTGTTGTCTATATTCGGCGGCATGCACCGGATCATTTTTGGGAATCATTGCGAAGCAGCGGACAGAAAGCCTTTGTTTATGGGCTGGGACTTCGACCTGATATGGCGGATGGTCGCATTCAATTTCGCGAGATATCCGACGAGCAATTCGTGCAAGATCTAGCGACATGCCGAGGCTTGATTACAACCGCTGGCAATCAGCTTGTCGGAGAGGCGTTCTTTTTGAGAAAGCCTGTTCTGGCGATACCCGAACCGGGCAACTTTGAACAGCAGCTTAATGGCTGGTTGGTCGGAAAGTCGGGCGGGGGATGGTCGATTGACTTTCGTCAATTTACAGAACATCTGCTGCATCAGTTTATTTTGGCTATCCCTGTGATGCGGGCTCGTTTGGAGCATTTGCCGGTTTGCGGAAACATGCGAGCGCGAAACTTTATCGAAATGCACCTGCCGCCGCGAATTCTCGATCACCAAAAACCACAGGTGCCGGGACAGCTGGAACCGCAGTTGCCGGCCGATTTGGATCTTGTTCCGGTGGTGGATATGGTATCGATCAACAAGGAATAGTCATGAGTTTAGTATCTGGCGTATTGCGAGCTCCCAATTTTTTCAGGGATGTCCTTCGCCGAAGAGCGGGGAAAAGTATTCTGCCAAGAATGCTGACTTATACAGTAACGTTCCGTTGTAACGCGCGTTGCATCATGTGCGACTCCTGGAAAATGAAGGGGGCTAATGATCTGCGGATCGAGGAGATTGAATCCATCTTCCGGCAACTTCCGAAGATGGACGCTGTGCGTTTGACCGGTGGCGAGCCTTTCGTACGAACAGACCTCGCGGAAATCGTCGACTTAGCGGAGCGTCACTTGCGACCTTTGGGACTGCATATTACCACCAACGGATTTCTAACGGAGCGAATTGTCGAGTTGTGCCAACGTCGCAGTAAATCACGACCTCTTCAAATCATGGTTAGTCTGGACGGACTCAAAGAGCATCACAATCATATACGCGGCAGTTCCATCGCCTGGACTGCAACGACCAAGACTCTGGAGATTCTCGCCGAAAAGAGAAAAGCTTGGAACCTTGATGTGGTCGTCAACCAAACCATCGTCGATCGCGAAGGTGTTGAGCACTATCGGCAGCTGCGCGAATTTCTGCGGGGCCTGCGGGTACGACACCAGGCCGTGGTCGCCTACGATACCAGCGCGACTTACAATTTACAGAAGGAACTTGATTTGTCGCCCAAGCAAATGGGTCAGTTTACTACCTACGGCCAATTCAACGAGGCGGAACTTCAATTGCTGTTTGCCGAAATCGACAAAGATTTGAGGTCGGTGCCTTGGTGGGCACGCGTTGCGAAAAAATATTACCTTGACGGCATTCGACAACGCTTGCTTCAATCGGAGCGAGCCAGCAACTGGACAAATCCTCCATGTGCGGCACTGCATGCCCATTTGAGAATTTTTCCCAATGGCGATATTCCCACATGCCAGTTCAACAGTCAGACGATTGGCAATTTGAGACGCAATACGTTTGCCGAGATTTGGGAATCGCACAGGGCGAATGAGCAAAAAGAGTGGGTAAAGCGCTGCGTCGGTTGCTGGGCGGAATGTGAGATTCTACCCAGCGCTATTTACTCGCTTGATTTGTTGCGGCCGAGACAACATCGTGCGACGAGTTCGCCGACGGCAGCCGAATTGACGCCCGTTTTTGCGACGGACAAGCCAATTTAAAGATGAACCGAGAGCCATCAGAAGGTTAATTGGTCGCCGGTTCTGTTCCCACAATCGCTTGAGTGTTCGCGCACTCATCGAGCAGATTTTGTAGGCGGTCGCGGAGTTTGTGCATTTGGTCTGAGCTCCATTGCTGGCCAACGTGTGCGATCACAAAGAGCGACAGCCAGAGCAGACTGGCAACCACTGCGACCCACATACCCCAAGCCATCTCACCCAAAGACCATTGAGAAAGTCCGAGCACGATGCCAAAGAATGCAGTGAATAAAAAGACGAGGTAGGCGATCCAGATCACGGTCCATACATCGATCCGCGGAGCGAATCGACCATGCACTGTAGTCCTTTGAGTGTCTTGGCTGATGTAGAAGGAAAGGTGAGGAGACCATAATCGATGTTCGCTCGATGGTAGGTGCAATTCGCCATACTCTCCAAACATCAAAAATAAATTTCTGTCTGATGCGCGGCTCTGCAGCAGAGTGAGTCGCTCGATCATCTCTGCTTTGGTCGCAGCCACATGGATATCGAACGTGGGACGCAAACGAAACCAAGGCATAGCGGGCGATCCGATCGAGAAATCAGGGAGGAGGGGAGAGTGACTGTATTTTAGGAGATAGGTCGATTAGGTGCCTGTCTGTTGTTCCCATTTCGGCAAGATTCTATGGGCCAGTTGGGCGATGTTGCGCGCGTCATCGATTCCGCGATGATGGGTACCGAGAAAGGGAATCTTTTGCTGCTGTAAGGCGGTTGCCATTCCGCAGTGCTTGTTTCCAAAAAAGCGACGGTACTCGGCTTTTAAGTTGATATGTTTTTGGAACGTTTTGGGAAACTCTATTTTGTGTCGACGGCAGTCGATGCGGAATTGTTCCAGGTCGTAGGCGCCCCACGAGCAGAGCGTGATAGGGGAGGGACCAATCCATTGCAAAAAACGGTCCAGTACAATGGGAAAGATATCGGCCGTGTCGACCGAGGCTTGTTCGATGGTGGTGAGCTTTCGGCAAAAGGGGCTCAGTTGGGGTTCGGCGACGGGGCGCACAAAGCTTTGAAATTCGGTGTCGCTTTGAAATTCGGTGTCGCTGGCTAGGCTGGCAGATGGGAGTGAGACGGCTCCTATTTCGATGATTTCCATGCGATCTGGAGTTTGTCCCTGTTCCCAGCAAGTGGCTTCGAGATCGACGACGATGTAGCGCATGGCTGAGGGGTTCCTTTTGCTTCCCGATTCTTTTTGGTCTTTTTATTTAGGTAAAATGGGCTGGTTTTCCGTGGTGGCCGGATAAGTCCTGCGGTGTGTTCCTGGTTCGAATTTCGATGTTAGCACGGTGCAAAGCATGGCGATTTCGGGGGCAAACCACCATACTTAGCGTACTTATTTCGAGATAAATGGCCAAAAAACGGTGGCGAATGGCGAATTTCGCGGCTGGGGTTTTGGGGTTGCCAAACGCCGGGAATTCGGTAAATTCTGAAACTTCGTGTTAAAAGTGTTTAATTGTGTGACAGAGTGATTGTTTGGTGGGTTCGTCGTCCAACGTGAACGAACGAGAATGTGAACGCACGGAATGTCGTTCGGTTCGGACCGGCCACCTCAGGGATTTGTTGACAACCCTATGGCGATAACGACAGAGCGCAAGCAGAGCTTAGTGGAACAGTACCGGCACACCAACGGAGACACCGGGTCTCCCGAAGTTCAGGTAGCATTGCTGACCGAACGCATTAATGCGTTGACTGAGCATATGCGGACGCATTCGAAAGATTATTCCAGCCGTCGAGGTTTGCTGGCGTTGGTTAGCAAGCGTCGTCGTTTGTTGGATTATCTTCGCCGCATCAATCCACAGCGCTATTTGGATGTGATCGGTCGTTTATCGATCCGCAAGTAGGTTGCTGGGTTGACCAGTTCCTTGTTGTGGTTGAGAGTCTAAACCGGTTTGCCTCTTCTCTTTCGCGCCGGTGGGACGTCGTGCCAAGATCCAGGATGAAGATACCTCGATTTCCGACGGTTCTTTCCGGAATGGGAATCAAGATCGACTGGATGGTGTGGTTGAATGTGCACGTCGGTTGTGCCTACGGAGGTTGTGCCATCGATGGTAATACCAGCTGATGGTGATACCAGACGATGGTGATACCAGACGATGGTGATACCAGACGATGGTGATACCAGACGATGGTGATACCAGACGATGGTGATACCAGACGATGGTGATACCAGAAATTGGTGATACCAGAAATTGGTAAAGACAGACATGGTAGTGCCAACCGTGGCAATGCCGTCAGTTTTTGAAAATGTAGCCGTCAACCTCGCTCCAAAACAACGCTCGATATTTCGATCGTTTTAAGGATGTGCTGTGAAGATTCGTGTAGAAAAGCAAATTGGGGATTTAGTACTCTCTTTTGAAATCGGACAACTCGCCAAGCAAGCGGCCGCTTGCGTTATCGCTCAATACGGCGATACGATTGTCCTCAATGCGGTTACCTCGGGTCCATCGCGACCGGGAACCGACTTCTTTCCACTGACCTGCGATTATCGTGAGCGAATGGCTGCGGCAGGTAAGTTTCCAGGTGGTTTTATCAAGCGGGAAGGACGTCCTTCGACGAAGGAAACCCTCACCAGTCGCCTGATTGACCGACCGATTCGTCCTCACTTCCCCAAGGGGTTCCGGGACGAAGTTCAGATTCAATCGATGGTTCTCTCGAGCGATTCGCAAAACGACGCCGATGTGATTGCCATGAATGGTGCTGCTGCCGCTTTGTTCGTTAGCAGTCTTCCATTCGAAGGTCCGATTGCATCGGTCCGCGTAGGTCGCGTGGAAGGAAAGCTGATCGCTTTTCCAACCATGGCTCAGTTGGAAGAGAGCGATCTCGATTTGGTGATGTCGGCCAACGAACGCGAAGTGGTCATGATCGAAGGCTTTGCGACTGAAATGCCCGAAGCCGAGATGATCGAATCGCTCCAGTTTGGCCACAACATTATCCGTCAAGTCATCGGTTTGCAGCGCGAGCTTTATGCTCAGGTGAAGCCAACCAAGATGCAGTACACTCCACCGTCGGACGGTGGTTTGTACGAAACGCTCAAGAGCCGTTTCTACGGCGAGTTCAAGGTCGCCAAGCAAACCGAAGGTAAGCAGGCTCGCGCGGAAGCGGTGAAAAGCCTGAAAGCTCGCGCATTGAGCGAAATGATTCCAGATGCAGCGGCGGTTGGTGCGATTTCGCCGGCGCTGTTTGCTTCGGTATGGCATGATTTGGAAGAGCGAGTCGTTCGCGATTTGATTCTTTCGGGAACGCGAGCTGACGGTCGCGATCGAACGAGTTTGCGGCACATCGAGTGCGAAACGGACTTGTTGCCGCGGACGCATGGTTCGGCCTTGTTCCAGCGCGGAGAAACTCAAGCGTTGGTGACTGTGGTGCTTGGTACTTCGCGAGACGAGCAGCGCATCGAAGGCTTGGTGGAAGAATTCAGCAAGAAGTTCATGCTGGATTACAATTTCCCTCCGTTCTCGGTGGGTGAGTGCAAGCCGATTCGTGGTCCGGGTCGACGTGAGATTGGACATGGTGCTTTGGCCGAACGGAGCGTCGCTTCGGTTCTGCCTTCACCGGAAGAGTTCCCTTACACCATTCGTGTGATCAGCGATATTCTTGAATCCAATGGTAGCTCATCGATGGCATCGGTGTGCGGAGCGACTCTAGGCTTGATGGCTGCTGGTGTTCCGATCAGCAATCCGGTTGCAGGTATCAGCGTCGGCTTGGTGCGTGAAGCGCAGGACCAATGGGTGCTGCTCACCGACATTATCGGCGATGAAGATCATTACGGTGATATGGACTTTAAAGTTTCCGGTACGCCCAACGGCATCACGGGAATTCAATTGGATTTGAAGATTAACGGAATCAGTGATGAGATTATCCGCGCTGCCTTGAAGCAAGCTCGCGAAGCTCGCATTGAAATCTTGCGTAAGATGTTGACTTGCATTCCTCGCCCGCGCATGGAAACAAGTCGCTATGCTCCGCGATTGCTTCGCACCAAGATCGATGTGGATAAGATTGGTGCTTTGATCGGACCGGGTGGCAAGAACATTCGTTCGATTCAGGAAGACACCGGTGTGACGATTGATGTGGAAGATGACGGAACCGTAACGGTAGCCAGCTCGAACCAAGATGCAGCCCGCGCTGCAATGGCTCGAGTCGAAGCGGTAACGGCAACGGTACAAATCGGCAAAATCTATGATGGCACGGTTTCAAGTATTCGCGACTTTGGTGCCTTCGTGGAAATCATTCCTGGCCGAGACGGTCTGTGCCATATCTCCGAACTGTCGCATGGCTATATCGCGAGCGTCGATTCTGTGGTGAAGGTCGGGGACTCGATGAAGGTTTTGGTCATCGATATCGACGAACAGAACCGCGTTAAGTTGAGCCGACGACGCGCCTTGGAAGAGCTAGGCGTCGAAGATGATTTCGCAACCGCGACACCTGAAGAGGGTGGTGAAGAGGGCGAATTCGATGAATCCAGCGGTGGTGGTGGCGGACATCGTGGTGGCGGTGGCGGTCATCGCGGTGGCGGAGGCGGACATCGTGGCGGTGGACGACGACGTGGCGGCGGTGGCGGTGGTGGACATCGCGGCGGCGGCCGATAAGCCTATTGTGCTTGCGATTTTGATGATATTCAGAGATCTGTTCGATTCATTTTTTGGGTCGAACAGATCTTTCTCTTTAACGGAATCGAGTACAATAAGGAAGTGACGTTTTGGAGCACTTCATCCTACCTCGCCAGGATCTGCCCCATGGCAACTTCTTCGAACGATCCTGATTCGAATCCAGAAGATGAATTGCGGAGGCAATATCATGAACTGGCGGAACTGGCCGGCTCATTGGCTCACGAGATCAAGAACCCGCTCTCCGTCATTCATATGAATGTCGATTTGATCAGCGAGGAGCTGTCGGAGAGCGATTGGTCGGGTAAGCGTCGCATGCTTACCAAAATCGATATGATTCGGCAGCAGTGTGAACGCATGGAAGGCTTGCTGCACGATTTTCTGCGTTTCGCTCGCATGCGCGATTTGGAAATGACTCCCGGCAATCTCAATGATCAAGTCGAAACGGTCTTGAATCTTTACCAAGCTCAAGCGAATCGAAATGGTGTTGAGATTTTGAGGTACCTCGATCCCGATCTCCCTTCCATTTTGCTGCATAGTGATTCGATGCAGGCGGCGCTGATCAATTTGATCAAAAACGCTTTGGAGGCAATGCCCGATGGAGGCCAACTGGTGGTTCGCACGCATCCCATCCCACGAGGCGTTGCTTTGGACCTGATCGATACGGGGTGCGGAATGGATGACAACACGGCGATGCGCATGTTTGAGCCATTTTACTCGACCAAAAATGGCGGATCAGGTCTGGGGCTGCCAACGGCTCGCAAAATCATCGAGGCTCATGGAGGGCGAATCGCAGTGCAAAGTGCTGTGGGAAGAGGGACGAAATTCGTACTCGAATTTCCGACGCCTGTGAGGCTCGCTTGAGCAGCGGCCTGAACGGCGGGCTCAGGCGATTCGATTTGTTGTGGCTGCGGTCCGCTCACGGACTCAGCCGTTGGCGAGATCTTCCGGGGTGATCTGAGTCAGCAGTTCATGAGTCACGGGTGTCAGTGGTGCAATGCGGCTTGCCATGCGACGAATGGACTTTTCGAAGAGATTGCGCACGACGCGTCCATTTCCAAAATGCGCATCCCGCTTGCTGTGCAATTCACCCAATTTGCGATACATGGCTTCTCGAGTTGCCGGCAGGCATTGATAATGATGTTCCTTGCAAAGCAATTCGAAAATCTTGAGCAGTTCTTTTGGATTATAGTCCGCGAAATGCAGGTCCATACCGATGCGCGACGTTAAGCCGGGATTGCTTTTTAGCAGTTTGTCGATCGGATCGTTGTAGCCCGCCAGAATAACCACTAATCGCTCTCGATCATCCTCCATGCGTTTCAGCAAAGTCTGCAAGGCTTCGCGGCCGTAGGCATCATCGCCTTTGGAATCAACAAGGCTATAGGCCTCATCGATGAAGAGGATTCCATCGATCGCTTCATCGACTCGTTTGCTGGTTTTGGTTGCCGTTTGCCCAGCATATTCGGCAACCAGACCACTGCGATCGGTTTCAACCAAATGGCCGCTGGAGAGTATCCCCAAGCCGCGCAAAATATCGGCTAAGATCCTAGCCACTGTGGTCTTGCCGGTACCTGGATTTCCTTTGAAAACCATATGCAAATTATGATTGCTGACTGGTAGTCCGGCATTTTTTCGCTGCTGCTGCATTCGCAAGAAGTGAGTCAATTCCTCCACTTGTTTTTTGATGCCGTCTAGCCCAATCAACGCCTGGAGTTTATTCATAGAGTCTTCGAGGGATACGGACTTCTCGGTCGCTTGGTTTGGTTGCCGGACTGGAGCATAGGTTTTGCCAGGCGGTTCGCTGATGGGGACTAATATCTCCCATTCGTCTTGTTGGAAGTTGGTCTTCTTTTTTCCAAGCGATAAAGCCTTATGAAATTCCTGTTCGAGAGATTTTAATTTTTCTGCTTCTGGTTCATGCAACACACCGTCGCATTTAGCGATGATGTTGGCGAGTCGCATACCCGATGTAAAGACATCTGATCGCAATGTGCCTAAATCGGAACAACGGAGAAAGGGACTAAAGAGTTGATTCCAAGTCAATTTTTCCGATTCGCTCATCAGTCCTTGCCACGCGGTTTTCAATTCGGCATCCGCTAATGTGCGATCCCAGAAATGCTCGATGATTACGGCGCCCATCGCCTTTTCCATCTTGCTCCATTTATTATCTGCTCGAACAACCTCGGTATAAATTTTTAATACATAGCCGCGATAGAGGTCGTTCATTCGGATAGCCATTTGGGCAAGATCGAGTCCCGATTGACGAGCCGATTGTTGCAGCAATTGCCGATCATGAGGCACAAATGCAGCGCGACAAGTAACCAGAATTTCTTCGATCTCTTGCCGCCAGTTTTGCATGATGATGACTCGAACAATAAATAGCACTGTGACGTTGCATTAACGATAGAAATCAATCCAAGTCAATTTAATTTCTGCCGGATCTGAATCAAATAGCTTCGCAGGTAAAAGGACCTCAAAAAATTGTCCTTCGGTGAGGGGGATATGGGAAATTGGTTGTTGATTGGGCATCACATAAACCTGGGCTTGGTCTTGATTCGCCTCCTCAGGGGAACCGTGGTAGCGGCTGGAGGTACTATAGCCAGGCGAAGAACTCACGTTGATTTCCCAGCGAATTCCAGCGGCTTCAACGGTCAAAGATTCCAGGCCGCGAAGATGGAGTTGCACAAGAACTTGTTTCGGCCAGAGCTGGCTCGATGAAGCGTTGCTGGCTGCAGGGTGACTGGGGGCTTGGATCGATCCGCGGCCAATACCTCGGGGGCTTCGCACGGCGATGACCAGCTTTTCCGCGGAGCTTTCTACCGTTTGAAAGTTTGATTCCGTCACGCTGGATGACTCTTCTTGGGACGCCGCAGTTTCTGTGGCTTGGGATGGGACCTGAGGCGACTCGGCTTGGCATCCCAGCAACATCGCAAAAATCAAGAGTTGTGGCAGCGGCAAGGATCGAGATAACATCGTGAGATCAATCGGAAAAAGTGGCGTAATGATCCGCTGCAAGCCAATCGATTGCAGCCTCCATGGGTCTTTCAGAAGAGAGTTCTGGTCCAATACGACCCCGCCTGGGCATTGTACAGAAAGATACCTTCGCTAGCACGCCCAAAATCGTGCCGGCTTATCTTGCGTCCTGATCGAGGTCGAGGACAATCTAAGCATGTGTTTAGCGATCGTTGCTCGATTCCTTTTCATCTCCACACAATCAGGTTACTGGACGATTTATGGCGAAAGATATTTACCGGATTGCGGGTGTTCAAATGGATGTCCGCTTGGGAGATGACAAGTTCAATTTGAGTCAGATGTTGGCAGCGATGCGAGAGACGGCGGCAGCGACTGCCGATTTGGTGGTTTTCCCAGAATGCGCGCTTACCGGTTACTGCTTTGAAAGTCGTGAGGAGGCTTTACCACTGGCTCAATCTTGTCAGGGGATTGCGGTCGAGGCTTTTACGGAGCTGTGTCATGAGCAGGACCAGTATGTGGTGTTTGGTTTTTTGGAGAGCCTAGGGGATAAATTGTACAACAGTTGTGCCTTGGTCGGCCCACAAGGTTTGGTCGGCGTTTATCGCAAAGTGCATTTGCCTTATCTTGGAGTTGACCGATTCGTTGATCCTGGTACAGAGGGTTGGCGCGTTTTTGAGATCAACGGTTTGCGTGTGGGAATCCATATTTGTTATGACGGTTCATTTCCAGAAGCAGCCCGAGTGATGGCATTGGCGGGAGCCGACTTGGTGCTGTTGCCGACCAACTGGCCTCCTGGAGCGGATACGTTCGCCAAATATTTACCTAATGCTCGAGCATTGGAGAATGCCATTTATTTTTTCTGCGTCGATCGAGTGGGACAGGAGAGAGGCTTCCAATTCATCGGTTACAGTCGGCTGTGTGATACCAATGGTAATCCCATTGCCGATGCGCCTCATGCTAATCCGGAAGTGTTGATCGGTGAGATCGATGTTCGACGCGCTCGGGCCAAACGCATCGTACGTGTTCCTGGAAAACATGTCATCGATCGTTTTGCCGATCGACGTCCTGAGTATTATGGAGCGATATGTCAACCGCATGCACTGATACGCAAGGTGAATGACTGAGTCTTCAGTAACCGATAGCCATTCCATCTTTTCTCGATTCGGTTGCTCCTTCTAGAATGCCGCGCGACCAATCAACATGGATTGCTTGGTAGCCGCCGAAGCCGGAACCGCGAGTTGATTCGACCTTGTGCCCACGTTGCTTCAGGGCTTCTCTTGTGGACTCGGGGAATGTCGATTCGAGTTGTACGGTACCACCTTGGGCGTCACCTTTCATTCCGGTGGGTGTAGCGCTTCCTTCATGATTGAAGCGGCCTGCATCGCCTGCCATTTGGATATTCATTCCAAAGTCAATCCAATTGACGAGTACTTGCACATGTCCTTGGGCCTGCATGTCGCCACCCATCAAGCCAAAAACCAGCACGGGGAGATCATCTTTGGTGACCAAAGCAGGGATGATCGTATGAAATGGGCGTTTACCAGGCTCTAAGCGATTGGGATGATCATCCTTAAGCGCGAAGAGTGCACCGCGATCTTGAATGACGAAACCGACATCGTCCGGTACGATGCCGCTACCGAATCCATGATAGTTGCTCTGAATAAGAGAGCAGCAATTTCGATCTTTATCGACCACACACAGATAGATCGTATCGGCTTGACCAGGGCGCGGATCGCCTGGAGGAATATCGATCGCGGCTCGGTTCTTATCAATACGCGCATTTTGTTTTTTGGCATAATCTTCCGATATCAATTCGGCGCTGGGAACGTTAACGAACTCGGGATCAGCGTAGTAGCGAGCGCGATCGGCGTAGGCCAATTTCTTGGCTTCGATCATCAAATGCAGATAATCGGGAGTACCCCAGCCTAGCGCTTTCAAGTCATGTTGTTTCAGGATTTGCAACATTTCCAGGGCTGCGATACCTTGGCCGTTGGGGGGTAGTTCCCAAACACGATAACCGCGATAGTCAACCGACAGAGGTGCGTCCCAAGTGTTTTTGTGATCTGCAAAATCTTGCAGCGAGAAGAAACCGTTATTTTGATGACTAAACGCAACGATGCGCTGGGCGATTGAGCCACGATAAAACGCATCGGCTCCTTGTTCGGCGATCATGCGATACGAGGTTGCCAAATTAGGATTTTTAAAAATGTCTCCCGCGTTTGGAGCTTCACCATTTTGCTGAAGGAAGGTTGCTTTGGAGGAGGGGATCGCTCCCAGTTTCTTTTCTGCGGATTTCCAGTAGCCTGCGATAACCGGTGAGACAGGGAATCCGCTTTCGGCCTCGCGAATCGAGCTTTGAAACAATTCCTTCCAGGCGAGCTTTCCAAATTTTTGATGCAGATCTTCCCAACCTGAGACACAGCCCGGTACGGTCCAACTGAGTGGAGAGTTGATGGGGATTTCTTCCAGTCCGAGCGACTGACAATGTTGGCGGGTCAGCGATTTAGGTGCGCGGCCACTGGCATTTAGACCATGCAATGTTTTGGATTTCGCATCCCACACAATGGCGAACAGATCGCCACCGATACCGCAAGACATCGGTTCCACTACGCCCAGCATGGCATTGGCAGCGATAGCCGCATCGACGGCCGAGCCACCGCGTTGCAAAACCTCTAGCGCGGCGAGCGTAGCGCGCGGATCGCTGGTGCAAGCCATTCCATTTCGAGAAATCGTCACCGAGCGTGTTTGGAACTCAGGACCGCTGGGACGACTCGGGCCGAGGATGACTTGCGATGGTTCTTGTGCCGTCATAGGTACGACCCAAAAGCAGGTAAGAAGAAAGTAGACGACATAGTGAATGACTGGAATAAGGGTGTTTCGCATTGGATCAGAGCTCACAATAATTTCCAAATGTGGATTGGGACTCTGAAACTAGCGTATCGGATAGAAAGTGGTGGCGGTAGGCCCAGGCGCGCGAGAGTGCGCACGGGAGGCTTGATTCACGCTACAATACGGCTTTCCTCGTTCGGGTCTTTCCTTCCTCTCCGGAGATTCACAGCATGGGTTATCGTATCTTTGGGTTATTGGTCGTGAGCCTCTGTCTCGGCTTAATGTCATCGACTGCTGCGCAAGAAAATTACCTGGAGCATCCAGATTCTGTTGTCAAAGAAGGGGTGCCCAAAGGTGAAGTGCTGGGGCCATTTCCATTCGAATCCAAAATCTTTCCTGGCACCAAAAGAAATTACTTTGTTTATGTACCAAAGCAATATGACAAACAAAAGCCAGCTTGTTTAATGGTGACACAAGATGGGTTAGGCATGGCCAATCAGTGGCGATTGCCTATTGTGATGGA
Source organism: Pirellulaceae bacterium (assembly GCA_044359485.1). Taxonomy (GTDB): domain Bacteria; phylum Planctomycetota; class Planctomycetia; order Pirellulales; family Pirellulaceae; genus JAFLCP01. The sequence goes on from JBIKMB010000139.1 coordinate 13,830, forward strand.
CAATTTGATCCACAGCGGCGAGATGCCCGTCACACTCGGATTATTTATCGAACATGGGATTGTGCCAGCTCCCAACGAGAAGGCTCAACCGCGCTTCAATCGAAGCTACGAGTACGATTCACTCGGAGATCGATATGCTCGATTTTTGATCGATGAATTGCTGCCCGAAGTCAAGAAGACTTACAACATCAGCGACGATCCGAGCGATCGAGCTATTGGTGGCGCGAGTTCCGGAGCCATTTGTGCTTTTACGGTCGCATGGGAAAGGCCCGATCAATTTCGTCGAGTGCTCAGCACGATCGGTACCTACGTCGGTTTGCGAGGTGGGGATGTTTATCCGACATTGATTCGAAAGTTCGAGAATAAACCGATCCGCGTTTTCCTGCAGGACGGGAATAAGGATCTCAATATTTACGCGGGTGATTGGTGGGTCGCCAATCAAGATATGTTATCCGCGTTGAAGTTCGCGGGTTATGAGGTCGAACATGTGTGGGGTGAAGGTGGACATAATGGAAAGCATACCGCCGCGATCTTACCCGATGCGCTGCGCTGGTTATGGAAAGATTGGACAGCGAAGGTTGAGGTACCAAAAGGTAACAAGCGCCAGCTGAATTTGCTGATCGAAAATGAGGGATGGAAACTGGTCAGCCAGGGGCATCGATTCACCGAGGGGCCCTGTGTGAACGCTCGCGGAGAGGTTTTTTTTAGTGATGGAGGTGCAGGGAAAGTCTATAAAGTGGGTGTTGATGGTAGTGTGTCGACATTCATTGAGAACAGTCCCGGCATCAATGGTTTGATGTTTGGTGCCGATGGGAAATTGTATGGATGCCAGAGTGGGAAGAAACAGATTGTGCGGTTCGATGAATCGGGCCGCGAAGAGATCATTGCGGATAATGCACCCTGTAATGATTTATGCGTAATGCAAAATGGCTTGTATTACACCGATCCGGATAACAAAAAAATCTGGTGGTTGGGTTTCGATGGAAATCGAAAAGTGGTGGATGAGGGCGTCAATTTCGCCAACGGTATTATCGCTTCTCCAGACCAAACGTTGCTG
>JBIKMB010000360.1:0-4406 GCA_044359485.1 Pirellulaceae bacterium
TTTTCAGTGCTGGATCGGTTGTGGAGTTTGTGTTCGCCGAGTTGCCGCCGGACGTTTTGATGAAGAGCGGCTTTAGACCGTCGGTCATCACTTTTTGAACGGATGAAGCCAATTCCGCCCCATGCTTTTGGGCCAATTCAAGCGTACCGCGGGGATTAGGATTGATATCTGCACCGCAGCCTATGACCGGGAGCGCAACGATTCCGGGGAAAAGTTTTTCCAAGTTAGTGGCCGAGATACCTGCCCAGTCGCCGCTGATTTGATTGATATCCGGCGATATCGACGTACAGTGGCAAGCGTAATCGTAGGCAACGGCGAGCCATTTTCCTGTGGCAGTGCGGACGCCCATAACAGGCACGCTTGTGTCGCGAACACCTTCGGGCGGATTACCTGCCCCAGCCCAAGCTCGATTGTTAAGGACGCGACGATTCACTCCGAACTGCGCATCCCCTTGCCCGACAAACAATTCAACGGGTTGCAATTGTTCAATCGCTTCGATCACACAAGCGGCTATCTGATGGATAAAAAACTCTGTGTACTCGACGGATGCTTTTTGTTCTGCAGCGGGCAAGTCGACAGCGAACAAATTGGACAGGCCACCGTCGAGATGGGGTGTGGCGTGGGAGTGCGATGCACAGAATACAATTTCACTTCGCTGAACGCTTTGCTTTTCGCGGATCTTGTTAAGCACCTTGAGTGTTATCGCTTCAGGTAGTCCGATCGAATCGACTGAGACAAGGATGTAGCGTTGGCCATTCCGTTCGTTTCCGTCGGTTCCCTTTTCTTCGCCGTGCAGTACTAAAGCTCTAACAGACAATGAATCGGAGACGCCGACCGAAGGTGTGGAACGGGAAGCGTAGCCGCTGAGTCGAACTGGAACGGTGGGAGTGATATCTTTTTTGGCGACACCGGACTTCCACTGGATATCTTGACCTAGAAGTGCGGGACTGCGAAGTGCGGGACTGCCAGCGAGCACCAGGCAAACCGCCACCGCGGCGAAAGCAATCTTGTTCATGGAGTCAACTCGGTCGACTGGAATTTAAGGAATGACACACCCTGTTGGCATACAAAATATCATAAATTAGTTGCCAAGTCGATTATGTTCGACTTTGGGCTTCTTTTAGGGCTTTTTTGAGAAACTGGGCGGTGAGGGAGCGGGGATTTTGGGCCACTTGTTCGGGAGTTCCTACGGCAACGACTTCTCCACCATCGCCAGCCGCCCCCGGTCCCAAGTCGATAACGTAGTCTGCCGAGAGTATTAACTGCATATTGTGCTCGACGATAATCACCGACTGTTTATTTCGTAGCAGTTCGTCGATGCAGTCAAGCAATTGAATGACATCTTTAAAATGTAGACCCGTTGTGGGTTCGTCCATGATGAACATAGTGGGTTTGGTATTGGACACATTGAGATGGCTTGCCAGTTTAAGCCTTTGGTTTTCACCGGCCGACAAGGTGCTTACAGGCTGTCCGATGCGAATATGGCCCAAGCCAACGTTGCGAAGGATATTGAGTTTGTCGATCAAGGAGGTGTGGCCTCGCATAAAGCTAATGGCTTCATCGACAGGCATTTCAAGAACTTCTGCAATATTTCGATCCCGATAGAGGGCTTGTAAGATTTCTTTCTTGTATCGAGTGCCATCGCATTCGGGACAACGCATGGTGACATTAGCCAGAAACTGCATATCGATCGATAGCTGTCCATTGCCTTCGCACTGCTCGCATCGCCCTTTATCCATGTTAAAACTGAAGTGCCCTTTGCTTAGCCCATGCGCGAGGGAATAAGGGAGTTGGGCAAAAATGGTGCGCAAATCGTCGAAGGCGCCGATCGCGGTAAGTGGATTGCTGCGGGGGGATCGACTCAGGGGCGTGTGGTCAATAACAACCACGTCGTTTTGTACGTTGGGCCCATGAAATTCCTTGCAGTTGGTCGGTAAGTTGTAGGAGTCTTTAGTCGATTTTTCGCGCAGAGCGCAGATGGCAGGGTGGAGTGTATCGAGGACCAGAGAACTTTTGCCGCTGCCAGAGACTCCGGTCACGACGCAAAGTACGCCGAGCGGGATATCGACATCGATGTTCTTCAAATTATTTTGTGTGCAACCTTTCAGTTTGTACCAGCCAATGGGTGGGCGTCTTTTTTGCGGAACACTAACGCCACGTCGACCCGAAAGGAAATCGCCGGTCAAGCTGGCTTTCGGTGCTTCGGCAGCCGGAACGGTTCCTTGGAAGGTGATTTTTCCGCCGTCGATTCCGGCTGACGGACCGACTTCAATCATCCAATCAGATTCCCGCAGCAACTCTTCTTCATGCTCAACGACGACCACCGTATTGCCGCGATCTCTTAAACCATGGATGGCTTGAATCAATTGCTGGGTGTCGGCGGGATGGAGCCCCACGGTGGGTTCGTCGAGGACGTAGAGCATATTGACTAAGCTGGAACCGAGAGCGGTCGTTAGAGCGACGCGTTGCCCTTCGCCACCGCTGAGTGTGCGAAGTGTTCGATCGAGGGTAAGGTAGCCCAAGCCAACTTGTTGTAGGTAGGCCAGGCGATGGATCGATTGAGCGAGCACATTTTTGACGAGCGATTGTTCGCGAGCGGATAGTTCAAGTGCTCGTAGTCGCCTCAAAGCTTCACGCACTTCTAGCGAACAGAATTCCGCGAAGTTCAAGTCAAGAAGTTTATAGGCTAGCGCGGTCGGATTAAGTCTTCTACCTCTACACTCGGTGCAAGAGGAGTAACTGCGATAACGACTTAGCAAGACGCGAATATGCATTTTATATTTTTTGCGTTCTAGCCAAGCGAAGAAGCCTTTAAGGCCTCCGAAGTTACGCTCTGGTACGCCTTCCAAAATCAATTTTTTATGTTTGGCAGCAAGTTCGCGGTAAGGTTTGTGGATCGGTATCGCATAGTCAGGGGCCAGCGCGAGAAGTTCTTCCAGTTCATGTTGATACGCAGGCGAATTCCAAGGAGCAATGGCACCTTCTCGCAAGCTGAGGGATTCGTCGGGAACGACCAGACGCATATCCATATCCACTTGATCCCCAAAACCTTCGCATTTCGGGCAGGCGCCGAGAGGTGAATTGAAGCTGAAGAGAGTCGATGTGGGCTCTAAGTAATCGAGGTTACAGCGTTGGCAGCGCAGTCGATTCGAAAATGGCTCGATGAAATACTTCACTTGATCAAGAGTGATGCTGTCGAGATTTGATATGTTGTTTGCGGCGGTTCGCAATAAATAAATATCACCTTCTCCTTCGCGAAAGGCGATCTCCAGCGAGTCGAGCAAACGAGCAGGCGATGTCAATGGGAATGTGAAGCGATCGACGAGAACCCATGCGTGGCCCTGATCAGAAAAGAGTTCAGCAAGGTCGCTCCGTTCATCTCGACCGATGTTGACGACGCGGTCCTCGACTGCCAAGCGAATCAAGCCGTCTTGCTGCAACTGCGCGAGTCGATAATTCAGATCGGAGTTGTCGTCCCACTGAATCTTGAAGGCGATCATCGCTCTCTGGGGATTATTCGAAGCGAGCGTTTGGGATTCCGCGTTTAACTTGTCAAAGATCTTTTGTGGCGAATGGGCTACAATTTCTTGTTGGCAGCCATGACAGTACAATTTCGCAATTTTTGAGTAGAGCAAACGCAAATGGTCGAGTGTTTCGGTTGCGGTCCCAACGGTGCTCCGATTGCTGCGCGAAATCTCGCCGCGAGTTACGGCAATCGCTGGGGGGAGTCCAGCAATATGATCGTAATCAGGTTTATCCAATTTGGCGAGAAATTGTCGGGTGTATGCAGAAAAGCTTTCGATGTAGCGTCGCTGCGACTCGGCATAGAGCGTATCGATCGCGAGGCTGGTCTTCCCACTGCCGCTGACGCCGCAGACAGCGATGAGTTTATGGCGGGGAATATCGATGTCCACGTTCTTGAGGTTGTGGACTCGTACTCCCCGCAATTCAATCGGGGGAAGAGACAATGTGAATTCCTTATGCCGGCGCGTTAGGCCGTTGGGTGTCCGATGGCGTAGCTGGAACGCTGCGCGATTTTGTCCACATGATACCGCGACGTCAATGGTGGCGTAGAGCCTATCCGAAAACCACTAACCGCCAACTATCGGCCGACGGCATTAGCCGGCGGTTTTCTTACAGCCGGGAATTTTCCGACAGGAGCGAAAAGTCAATCCGATCAACCATCGTCCCCCTTTGGCGTTGGTCGCGGTAGACAGGGGTTTCGGATAGGCTTTTATTCCGCGGTATCCAGATAGGGGTCTTGACCCATTTCGCGATGCAAGCGGTTGCGTTCTCGTTCGAAATAGAGCAACGCCATGCGGTCGCGAAAATGTTTTCGCTCGACTTTCATTTGGCTCTTGCGGAAAATAGAGGCGAAGTTATGAAACTCGTTGCCGTTTTCTCCA
>JBIKMB010000361.1:0-4397 GCA_044359485.1 Pirellulaceae bacterium
AACTGATACCCTGCAAGAACATCCAGACGAACACCCCCAAGAAGGTGCACTTCAAAACGCGGTTTCCCAGAAAATCAGGGTGAAAGATCGTTTTTGGTCTCGCGGTCGTGAAAATCGTTGGATCATTTGGCATATTCGGATGTCCTCGCAAGCATTCTACCGAAAACGGAGAGGGGGGATGACACGAAAAAAATTACCCCCATAGAACATAAACTACGCTTTTTCGTCTCCCCACGCGACTGGCCAATCTGTAAACCGAAGCTAGAAAAAATCATTTTTTTCCACGGCATACCGCAAACGGTTGCTTCGAGTCGTCTAGGCCAGGCAGGAATCGAATTCTTAATGATAAGCACCACCATAAACGGCATTCGTATCGCCAGCCTCTGCTTGATCGCGTATTGGCTCGTCCTCTTCACCGGTACGCATCTACCTCGGGTACGACTTCCGCAGATGACGGGTGCCAACGATGACAAAATTTTACATGTCGTCGCATTCGCGGGACTTAGTTTTCTTTTGGCTTGGGCGATCCCCACCAAGATCACCGATCGATTTCGCAACGTCCGCCTAGCCTTTTTGGCAGCAATCTTTTATGCCGCCGTTGATGAATTGACGCAGATACCGGTGGGACGAACAGCCGACTGGAAAGATCTCATCGCCGATCTCATCGGGGCTGTGGTTGGAGTCATTGCTTATTGCATCGCCCGCGAATTGTTGTGGCGAATCAAGCCGATCGATTCCCCAACTCATCCAACGACGGCCGATCGAGAAACGGCCCAGCCCAATGTTTCACTGCACAGCCCCGCTTCGCGTTAAGCATTTGAATATTTGGCCAGATCGGCCGCCCATGCTTCAATCAGCGTGGACTGATTGATAAAACGATCGACGTCTTCGGCCGCCGCCTGACACCGCTGCCAACACGCCAAGGCTCCATGCCGGCCACCACGATAATCGCGGGCAGCAGCTTCCGCTTTCTCATGCAACAGCTCGTCCGTTCCCAGCCGTTTCCCTTCCAAAACCACCAAAAGCTGTCGATAGAATTGTTCGCCGAATTCAAAAACGATTTTCATCCGTTCTCGTTTCACCGCCCCAATATCTTTCCCCGCTGCATCGGCCAAACCGCTGACTGCTTTGGCCAACGCCACAAAATCGATGGGACGCTTTGCGAGTCGATCAAACAAATGCTGCCTAAATTCTCTCAGTTCCGGATCTTTGAGCAACAGCGCTTGCGAAATGCTGCCATCAGCACCATTGGCCAATTCGCCCACCTCCTCCGGCGACACATTTGGCAAAATCCTCTTCAAAACAGTATGAATCTGATCCTTCGACAACTCTCGAAATCGAACGATCTGACAACGTGAGCGAATGGTTGGCAATTGCTTCTGCTCACTGGTTCCGATCAATATAAGCACCGAACCTGGCGGAGGCTCTTCCAAAGTCTTCAGCAAACAATTCGCCCCTTCCTCCTGCAGCGTATCGGCATCGTCCAAGATGGCCACTTTTCTGCCACCATAAAAAGCCTTCAGCCGAATATCATGGCACAAGCCCTCTCGCATCCGCGCCTCCGGAGGACCGATCAAAAGCTCCACGGGAATCGTAGCACGATCGGCCGGTTTTCTGATCTCAATCAAGTCGGGATGCGTGCTCGCATCGACTTGAACGCAAGCTTCGCACCGACCACAAAAACCAAGAGATGCACGATCAGAGTTTTTACAGAACAACGATTTAGCCAACAGCTTCGCCATCGTTCGCTTGCCGATCCCATCTTTACCCACGAATAAAAAGGTGCTCGCCAATCGCCCCTGCTTGAGCGCATTGGCCAACCATTTTTTGGGTCGCTCATGACCCAGCAGCGCATCCCAGGAATCCGGCAAGCTATAGACAACCTCCGGCTCGGCCGACACCGTTTTTTTTTTGCGAGTCTCACTCACTGGAAGACCTCACGTATTCTGCTGCGAACTTCTTCCGGACTACCCTCTGCCGAAATCACTTCCGTCGCTCTACCACCGCGAGGTAACTCCCGTAAAAATCCCTCCCTCACTCGCCGGAAATAATCTTCTCCGCGACTTTCCAATCGATCCATCTTCTCGCCCACTCGCGACAACGCCACCTGAACGGGCAAATCGAGAACGATCGTCAGGTCGGGAAGCAGGCCCCCTGTGGCCACTTCCCCCACTCGCCACAGATCCTCGACATCTAAGCCTCCGCCACAACCTTGGTACACGACGTTGGCCAGAAGATATCGATCCGACAAGACCGTTTTACCCGCTGCTAGAGCCGGCCGAATCACCTCTTCCACCATCTGCGCTCGGCAAGCCATATAGAGCAACATCTCCCCACGCGCGGCCAACGGAATCTCCTGCCGATGCAGCAATATCTCGCGAACCGCTTCACCCAACTTGGTACTCCCCGGATCACGCACTGTCAGCACCTCACGCCCCTGCTCAGTCAACCACTGCGCTAGCCAAGCGATCTGAGTGCTCTTGCCCCCACCGTCGATCCCGTCCAACGATACAAAGCGATAGTCGGCCATCCGCGTTTGCCCTTGCTTTCCTGAAAATTCCAATCTTCACAGCCCAAAATTCACAGCCCCAACCCGACACAAACCAAGCTTCTAGACAGGCCAATGTTTATACAGACCACTCTGCATCCAGGCCATTGTCTCTCGTCGGATCGAGGTGATCCACTCTCCGAGAGTCATATCCGCAGCGTATCGCCGCTACCTCAATTCCCAAGTCTCCCATGATAACAAATCTGCCCGCTCCGCAGTTCCTCTCGATTGCCGCCCCCAAATCACGTTGACCCCACTGGCGGGCTCTTGTCCTGATGGGAAAAGGAAAAAGGGGGTGAATTTGGCCCCAAAGAGAGCAGGGGGGCGAAGCAGAAAATCGAAGAAAATCCCCCCGATCACCCTCGATTTTAGGCGATTCTCGGCCACCGAATCTGCCAGCCAACCAACTCCCCAGCCAGCACCCTCAAAAGAAGTAATAGTAAAACTTAGTGCCTATGCGAAAACCCCGAATACCGCGACCAACTCGCAGGCGGTTCATGGCCAATCGGATTGACTCTTGGCTCCTGCAGGAAAACCGCGGCTAACGCCGGCGTCTAATGGTTTGCGGATAGGCTCTTGGGCCTAAAATACTAAAACGGGTGGAAGCGCCATTGGCTCCCACCCGTTCCAGTTTTCCCCCTGCCCTCGTTCACAGCATCAAGCTGTCTTGTGACTCAGACATACTCCTGCGGAATCGTCTGAAATTTGATTTTAGCGAACCCCAGATCCGATCGGCTTCGATTCTCGAGGTCGGAATGAACCTGCCGATCTGCCATCGCTTCCCAGCAACGATCGCTCGTCCGTTCGGCGGGTTGTCGCTGGCTCGCCGGCAGCCGGGGCTTGATTCTCTTCAATCCCCGTATCAGGTACCGCCGCATCCGGCGCCACTTCGTCTTGGATCATCGGCTCGACATTGTCGTTTGTTTCGCTCTGGCTAGTACGATTGGGGCTAGCACCTTTGGGGCCAGCATCACCTGGCAACACTTCTTCGCCAGTTCCCGTTTGCACTGCAGATTGTTTCGGTGCCGGACCGGTTCCGAAGTTACCCATCTGCTCAACCACTTTGCCCTGGCTGATCACACCCGGTCGAGTCACACCGTAATCGTAGTAGGTCGCTGCAGCTCGCTCACGGGCTCGCTCCAGTGCATCCCACATCGCTTTGTGGGGCCATGGTCCTTCTTCCAACATGATGTTGTTGTATTCGAGGGATGAACCTTTCAAATAATGAACATAGGCGATCGACTTGTTGTATTCGCTAATAGCTCGGTAATAACTCAGCTGGGCATCCGCTCGACGCTGCTGTGCTCGCAATAGGTTATCCAGAACGACTTCTGCTCGTTCGCTGTCGATTTCCAGCTTATTTTCCCAAACGCTGACTTCGCGTTCGCTGGCTTGCCATTGTCCAAGGAATGTTTCCGCTTGTACATGATGAGATTCAAGTCTCGACATCGCTTCGCTGAGTTCCTTCACTAAAGCCACTTCTTTTTCTTCCAGCATCGCGGTGCTGCGAACCAATCCTAACTTCGCATTTTGCAAAGCAGTGAATTGTCGGCGTGCACCAAATGCCGGCGGCGTGAACTCAAGCCGAGCTCCAACTTCTTGATAGTTGCCATCGAGTAAGCTTTCGATAGCGTTGGAACCTTGTGAAGGAAAATCGAGCCCGGTGCCGCTGCTTTTCGCCAGCGTGTCCCCCGCTCCCACCCAGCGATAAATACCGGTGGCGTTGACTTCAGGCAGCAGATTATTCTTGGCCGAAATCAATTCGAGTTCCCGCTGTTTAATCTGCCACTTTTGTTGGCGAAGTTCGACGCTTCGCAGCAAACCTTCTTCTTTGACTTCTTCCCAGCCA
>JBIKMB010000362.1:0-4383 GCA_044359485.1 Pirellulaceae bacterium
AATTGGTTGCGTTGTGGCCAGTTGAGAGCTTGCCATGGCGTTAGCAAGCGTTGGGTAGCAATAGAGAATGTCGATGGAGCAAAGGATAGAGCTAGCAAACAAGAGAAGACCACGAGAAGAAATAGCGATAACTGCACCAGTGGTTGTCGTCGGTCGAGGCATTGATCAATAGGTAATTCTGAAAGCAGTTTCCGGCAGCGTCGTATCGATTCGAACTTGAGTTTACTAGACCCAGGCGAGTGGGCTAGCTCAGGCCTCCTCTCAACCGATTGCATCTCCACTTGCTGGGCAAAGGTGACGGCGGAGGCGATTTCATGTCTTGCTGCTGGAAAGTGTCGCTCGATCTGCAGGCCAATTCGTTCGCGGCGGTGCGTTTTGTCCGGCGCCGCAAATCGCCATGCCCTGCGCAACCACCATCCACCCGAACCAGCCGTGAAAAGGCACCAAGTGAGGCAGCACAGCCACCGCATACCGGGATCTTGCCAGCGAAAAAGGATATCGCAAGCTACAAGAACTCCCAGCGCGATGAGCGCTGATGCCAGCCATGTGGAAATGGCATGAATCCATGCCCAGCGTTCGGATTGTACGAGCAGTCGATCGATCTGCTGCAGCAACAGTCGAGCGCTGGAGACCTCTTGTTCGGCGATCGGCTCTCGTTCTTCTATCGAAGAGTCGGCGGATAGCTCGGAAATCTTTGCTGCGCTCACACGATCAACCTTTTGACGATGAAATGCAATCCCTCTATCCTTCAATATATCCGACTTTCAATATACCAGAATCTAAGTGGCGAACCCAGCTTGATCCGGCTGAATCTCTCCGTGAAAGGAAACGTTCAATTCATGTTTTTACAGTCCCCGTTCTCCCAGGCAGAGCGAATAGGCCTCAAACGGGTCGATCGCAAGCTGGCGGGAGTTATCCGAGGATAATGCAGGCTGCCCCTATCAGCATGATGATGGATACCAAGAAACGTTGCCAACCGGCCGATTCCTGAAAAATTTTCTGACCGAGGTATACATTGACCACTCCACCCAATTGGAACAGAGCGAGCGCGTAACTGACGGGAATCCAGTGGAATAACCAGATCGATAACCCCTGAAGGCCAAAGAACATAACACCTAGGCCCAGCAGAGTGCGGCTCCAATGCTCGCGGCGGAGCATCGATTGAGTAACGCTGGGGCCGAGAGCTGAGCGAATCCATAGCAATGACAGCAGAGTGCACAGCCACGACCAGACTGCGAAGGTGGGCCAAGGTCCAGCGATTTGAACTGCCGGCTTGACGCATACGGCAGCCGCCGAGGTAAAGAAAAGAGCCCCATAACGCCAGCGCGCAGCGGGTGACCAGAGCCAGCGAACACCGCGCTGGCCGCTGTTGCCATCGGCTGTCGCCGCCAAGGACCATGTTCCCGCGGCCAGGATGCCTACCCCGACCAATCCCAAGATCGAAGGAAATTCATGCAGCACGAGAATTCCCAAAAGCATTCCAACAACAGGCTTGAGACTATTCAAGGGGCCGACTAGCGAGAGGTCTGATTTTCCTAATGAGCCCACCAGCAGCACATTGCCAGGGACGTCCATCAAAGCGGCTGCGATACACGATAGCCAGAAAGTCCAAGAGAGCTTATCCCAAGGCATTGTCAACAGGCCTGGCGAAGCAAGGATTGAGACAATCAACAGCGATGATGTCACCACGATGCGGGCGTTGCCAAGACGCTCTACCAGTTGCTTCTGAAACACATTGGCGATGCTGCTGAACAGCACTCTGAGAACAACCAGAATTCCGATCGCAATCGCAGACATGCTCTCATCCTATCCATTGATTTGTCTTTGTTGGTTTGCTCTTAGAGCATTCGCGCAAGTCTGCGCATCAACCACTCCAGTGAAATCAACACGGTAAAGAGAGTCAAAACGGCCCAATGATTCCAGAGAGGAACAATGGGAAGTGGTTGCAAGCGAATCGTTTTACCCGCTGGCAAAACATCGGCAACCTGAGACCACTGCGCGATGGGTAGAAACTGCCCCTGTGTTATTTCAGCGAGCGAACGCATGGCTTTCCAATCCACACGGGTCTTGCTCAGTTCATTGACCGGCGGTGTGATCTTAACTTCAGCTGCCGGTGGAGGTTGCAACGAGGGTTGTGTCAAAACGGCGCGATAGGTACCGACTGTCAGATTGGGAATCATGACGCGATATAAACTTCCATCATTTCCTTGGCTTTCCAAAGAGATCGGCTGGCGTTGTCCACCTTCAAGCTGCAGTATGGCCTCTGCCCGTTCTCCATCGCGAAGCGGAACACTTCCTTGGAATTTGAGCGATAAGCCCACGATATCGCCAGTTCGATACTCCGTGCGATCAAAGCTGAGTTTGGCAGAAGTTGAGCCCGACAGTCTACCTCTTGCCAGCCAACGAATCACTTGATTCCAGTAACGCTGGTAATAGACATCTTCACCGAAGTGACTTGTCCATTGGAAAGTTTCGTCGGTTCCTTGAACCACAACTCGACCTTTTCCAAAGTATTGCGATACCAGCAGTGGAATCGAGTCACGCCCCATCGAATTGGGATGAACGGCCCATAAAAGGCTGCCCGGTTTCGGCACTCCCACATCAATGAAATAATGCAATGGTGGGAGTTGCTGCCAAATCGCCAGATTTCGATTGGCATCAGAATCCAATTGCAAAGGTGGTGCAGTTTGACCGAGTGGAGTCAGTCTCCAGCGGAAAGTAGAATCCTCTGCCATTTGCGAAACTGCTGTAGGCGAATCTCCACGAAGTTCCACGGGCAAGAGACGCTGAAGAGAAGACGTCGCAATCGATTCGTAACTATCCGGATCGCTGGCGATGACAATCAAGCCGCTGCCTTGTTGGTTCACGGCGCGTTCGATTCCCTGCAGCGCGGCCAGGCCGACTTGATTGGCTTGCACATCTCCTAAAATGATCACGTCGTATTTGCTAATCTGTTCAAAACTCACCGGCAGCAAACGTTCGGCAGATTTATCTTGATCCGCATAACGCGGATCCCCTTCCAAAAGGATCGAGGTCAACGCAAATGTTGGTTTATCGGGAGAGCCTGGTTGTCGGGCGCGTTCCAGCAGACTTTTTAAGAAACGAAATTCATATGATGGAGTTTGTTGAACCAAAAGTACTTGAATAGCTTGGTCGCGCACTTCAATCATTCGCGGGAGTGAATTGTTTTCGGTCAGTTTTTCTCCGGGGACAGGAAGAGCTTCAATCGTAATTCTCAAGTCGCCCGCTTGCTCCGCATTGAAGGACAGCGTACCCGAGATCATATCTTGTCCCGATGGGCTATCGAGGGTTTGTTCGGATAAAACAGCTTTATTGTCGGCGTTGCGAACTTGGACCTTGATGGAGGGAGCGGTAATCTCTTGGAGTCGAAGGGTGTAAGGAATTTGAATGGTATCACCGACAAAGACGATTGAGTCGGCCATGACATCGGCAAGTTGAACATCGGGCTCGGCTTTATCGGTTCCCACGCCGATCGAAAACACAGGCAAACCGGCAGCTCGAAGCGAAGTCGCCGCTTCAACGAGGTTGATTCCATCGGTATTGATACCGTCGCTTATAAATAAAATCGCTGAGGTTGGACGACCGCGTTGAAGTTCTAAGACTTGCTGCAAAGAAGATCCAAGTCGACTGCTCGGTTGATCTGGAGAAATTTCATTGAGGCTTTTTAGAATAGCAGGCAGGTCAGTGGCTTGTACTTTAGCTTGTTGCCCTGCAAAAACCAATTTGAGTTGATATCGTTCATTCAGCTTCGATAAAGTATCCGCATTGTCTTTTAAAAGTATTTCGCGGAGTTGTTCAAACCGAGAATAGGTCTTTCCTCCGCTGTTTGTTTCGACCAAGGTCTGCAAGCTTTGGCTTGCGTCAACCACCAACAACAGTTCAGGCCGTTCAGAGCGAAAAGGCTGGATCGCATAGGCGGCGAGCATCCATAGAGTTAAAACCAATAGGGCCGCTCGCAGAATTGCCAAAATGGTCCGCGTCGCAGTGCTCGAGTTCCCGGTCTCGTATCGGTAGAGGAGAACTGCGAAAGCAATCACGAGAATGGTCAATAGACTGGTTAACCAAAGAGGTAATGCCCAGGAGTGAATCAGTTGATTTTCCGTGGAGAGCAAGTCGGCGATAGGAAGATGGATCATCGCGATCTCCCCAGCCAAAAAGCAACAATCGACTCGGTGAGCAAAAGTCCAAACAGAGTTCCGAGAAACCAATGGAAAAGAGGTTTGGGATTGAGTAGAGAGATGGAGTCATCAGGCCTGGGTGACGAGTCAGATTCTGACGGATCGGATTTGGAAACGGAGGCAAGGCCACCCAAGCTTGCAGGCGAAAACCATTTTTGAAAGTTCTTCGCCCCCTCATTGGTCA
>JBIKMB010000025.1:0-47490 GCA_044359485.1 Pirellulaceae bacterium
CCCCGTAGGCTTACTAGCGTTTGCCGTCTCGCTCAGGCGGATACAGCGTTGTGAGGATCGTTGCTTAGTAAGAGGGCTTGCTAAAATAAATCGAGTTCCGATGCCGCGCATGCATGTTCTCCTAAAGCGGGTCAGAAACCGAACGGGTGCCCGCTGAAAACACGCCGAACGGGATGCCAGGACCGTGACACCACGCAAAAGATTCGAGCTGGTGGAGAGGTCCGACTTTACGATGCCGACCGCGTCCGGGAATTTCACCCGCGTTCCCTTCACCAGGGTTGTTCTTGATCGCTTCCTAGAAAGCGAGGGAGGGAATGTAACATACCGGCCCCTGATTTTCAGTAGGCAAAGCAAAAAACTTTTGTCTCATCTTTTGACTTCCCCACAAAGTAACTCCGAAGGGGAACTTTCGATCCCTTAGGTAAACAGATTACAATGGAATCGAAATCCCACCCTTTTTGTTCCCTCGTCACCAAGGAATTGAAGCAGCATGACATGGCAATTCTCCCTCCCGCTTTCACTGTTGATAGGTCTTGCGAGTTCCGTTCTAGGTGTCGCACAGGAATCAGCCCGCACATCGGCCACGGTAACCGTAACCGCCTCATCCGCTCAAGCTATCAAGCCGGTCCGTATGGGCTGTGGCATCATGACGTTTGATACTGTTCCAGGTTGGGGCCTGCGTCCTGATGGCAAATCTTCGCTCCCCTCCACGCACGGGTCTGTCGTCATCGACAAAGCGGGCAACATCTACACCAGCACCTCGGAAGGCGTCTTTGTTTTTTCCCCCGATGGTAAAGTGATTCACAACTATCTCGGGAAGGATTATTCCAACATTCACGACATGGAGATTCGTGATGAGAATGGAACAGAGTTCATTTACGGTGCACGCAACAACGATGCAGAAGGAATCAAGTTCAACATCGCAAATGGTGAAATTGTTTTGCGACTTAAGTTCCCCGAAGAATCAGGACTAAAGCTCACCAAGTTCAATCCCACTGCCATCACGATCGCACCTAATGGAGACATTTATCTCGCGGATGGTTACGCGAGCAATCATATTTTCGTCTATGACAAAAATGGTAAGTACTTGAAACATTTCGGTGAGAAAGGAAATGAGCTGAAGCAATTCAATACTTGTCACGGTATGACGCTTGATACTCGCTATGATCCACCTCGTTTGTTGATCTGCGATCGCAATCATCAGCCTAAAGGACGTTTGGTGCACTACACTTTGTCTGGTGAATTCATTGAAGAAGTGATCACCGGCTTGGGAAATCCAACCAGCGTAGCGATTCAAGGCGATTATGTTTCGGTTCCCGATCTGATGGGGCGTCTGGTGATTCTGGATAAAGAGAATGTCATCATGGCGGTCTTGGGACATAACGCGGATCCAGCGCAGCGTCGCAATTTCAACGTGCCTCAGGAGAAATGGATCGAAGGAATCTTTAGTGGCACGCATGGTTCCTATTGGGATAAAGATGGCAATCTTTACGTTCAGGACTGGAATGTCTCGGGACGCATCATGAAGCTGGTTCGTGTAAAGCCATAGCCAAGTTTTTCGGACGATTTCGGAGATGGATTTGGCTTGTAGGCGATTTCCATCTCTTTTTCGTCCAAAATCGCATTGAATTTTCTCGGATTTTGCGCCTCATTCACTCGCCATTTCTGCCCACCGCCAAGCCCCGGAATTCCCTCATGAATCGTTTCCTCTGGTCCCACCTCGCCTTCGGACTGCTAACCGTATTGTGGTCATCCTCATTCGCCGCTGCAGAGGACTTAACCTGTCTACCATCGGAAGAAGGGGGACCGCAGCAAAAGATAACTTGGTACGGTCAAATGGTTCAGCAGGTATCGGACCTGATGAAACAGCGAGGCCAACGCGTTGAAAAACTGAAAACACTGGATGAATTGAGACAATATCAATCGACACTGCGTTCTCAAATCATCCAGCAACTGGGAGGCTTTCCAGAACGCACTCCACTGAATGCTCAGGTGAGGTCATCGATCGAGCTGCCCAATTATCGAATCGACTTGCTTCATTTTGAGAGCCAACCGGGCCATCGCGTGACGGGCAACCTTTATGTACCTAAAGGGACAGGACCATTCCCGGCGGTGATCGTATCCAGCGGTCATAGTCGAACAGGCAAAACGGCCGATTACAACCAGCGTTTCGGGATCGCGATGGCCGAAAATGGAATCATGGCACTTTGCTATGATCCGATTGGCCAAGGAGAGCGTTCGCAGATCATCACGGCTGCTGGACAACCCGAATTTGAAGCGACAACGGAAGAACATTTTTTAGTCGGGACTGGTTCCATTCTGGTTGGTCGCAACACCGCCACCTATCGAATATGGGATGCGATGCGAGCGTTAGATTATCTCGAAAGTCGTCCCGATGTGAATCGCGACCGGTTAGGCATGATGGGATGTTCGGGAGGTGGCACACTCACCAGCTATGTCATGGCGCTCGACGATCGAATCTATTGTGCGGCCCCTGCTTGTTATCTCACCACCTTTGAGCATCTGATTCAAACGTTGGGTCCACAGGATTCGGAACAAAATATTTTTTCTCAACTCAAATTGGGTATAGACCAAACCGATTATGTGCTGCTGCGAGCTCCCAAGCCGACACTAATCAGTGCGACAACCGATGACTTCTTCGGTATCAGTGGAACTTGGGTTAACTATCGTCAAAACAAAAAGATCTACACGCGTCTTGGCTATTCCGAGCGATTGGAGCTTGTTGAGGCCGATGGGACCCATGGTGTCCAGCCTGAAAACCTCTCTGCCATCGTGCATTGGATGAAACGCTGGTTGCTCGACAGCAATGCACAAACACCGACTCCGATCAAGCCCTTTGCGGAGTACGCAACCCAGCCCGAAGAAAAACTGCTCGTCTTGCCTCGAGGTCAGGTTCTCTCAGACGCTCAGGAGCGTTCTGTATTTGATCTCAACTCGGTGATCGCTCAGGGATGGAGGGAGAAGAGCGAAGGAACTTTAGAGCTTTCCAAAGTGCAAAATTTAATTCGCGAAAGACTCAGTATTCCACCGGCCGCTCAGTTTCAAGTCCGTTCGAATCGGGCGGGTAAAGTCCAACGCGATGGCTATCACATCGACAAACTGGTGATTCGTAGCGGAGACGATTTCCCACTACCCGCCTTAACTTTCCATCCGGTTGATCCCTCGGAGTCCGCTTATTTATATCTGTCGGATGGTGGCAAAGCGAGCGATTCACAAGCGGATGGTCCCATCGAGGCGATCGTGGATGAGGGATATGTGGTGGTCAGTGTCGACTTGCGCGGCCAGGGAGAAACGGCCGATGGCTCTCCGCATCCTCGGCTTGGAGACTGGAGAACCTTTTACCTCGCTTATCTGCTGGGGGATTCAGTTGTGGCCGCACATACGCGCGATATCATCTGTAGCGCAAAGTGGATCGCCAACTATCAATCCGAAAAACCGCGCGAGGTTCATCTGGTTGCTAACGGACGCACAGCGGTTGCCTCGCTGCATGCGGTCATTTTGGAACCCGAGTTATTTACCAGCGTTGAGTTTCGCGGTGCTCCGGAATCGTGGCTGTCGATGGTTCGCTCGGCTGCCAATGCGCATCACATCACCACAACCATTCATGGAATCCTGAAATATTACGACTTGCCCGATCTCAAAAAACTTTTGCCAAAAGAAAAGCTGCGACCCTAGGTCCGTTGCGAACGGATCGAAATCAAATTCAGTAGCCAACGATTTTTTAAGGAACTCCATCATGTCGATATTCCAGGTTACTCGTACGTCTTTGGTTGGTCTCATCGCCCTGGCGATCGTTATTTGGAGTGGCTCTATCCCTTTCGTGACCGCTCAAGAATTTGAACCACTCTTCAACGGTAAAGATTTATCCGGTTGGGTGCTGGTCAACACGCCCCCCGACACCTGGAAAATTGAAGATGGGATGCTCATTTGTTCGGGGCGTCCTATCGGAGAAATACGCACCGAAAAGATGTATCAGAATTTTGAGATGGAAGTAGAGTGGCGACACATGGTCCCGAAGGGAAATGCGGGCATATTCGTCTGGGCCGACGACATCACCGCGCCCGGTGTTCCCTTTCATCGCAGCATCGAAGTTCAGGTCCTTGAGAATGCGTATGGAAATACGCAGGGCTATTCAACACATGGGGATATTTTTCCCATTCATGGTGCCACGATGACTCCGATCCATGGTCGTGGTGGCAACCGTGCATTTCCGACCGAAGAGCGTTCCAAACCAAGTCCCGAATGGAATCATTATCGAATCGTGTGTCAATCGGGAAACATTTCTCTCGCGGTCAATGGAAAGGAAGTGACACGAGGTACGAAAGCGTCACCCAGCAAAGGCTACATCTGTATCGAATCCGAAGGTGGAATTGTGCATTATCGCAACATGAAAATTAAAGTTCTGCCAGATACTCCAATCGAGGCTTCGCAAATCGCAGTCGCCAACCGTGGTTATCGATCGATCTACAGCGGCCTTGATCTGCGAGATTGGAAACCGAGCCAAGATAAACTCTGGCAGCCTAACGATTGGGTTCTCGATCACGCCGCAGATGATGACAGCACCAAATCTTCGCTGACGTATCAGAAAAGTGATTCGATCGAGGGCTTCGTTCTCGATTTCAAATTGCCATCGAAATCCAGTTCACTCTCCCTGCAACTCCCCGGCTACCAAAAGCCACTGGTCCTATCTGCGAACGCAAAACCACTTGCCGATAGTTTACGAGGCGAAAACGGGTGGAATCGAATGGAAGGAACCATCACTCGAAACGAGACACAAACGACTGTGACTTTGAATCTGAATGGCAAAGCGTACAGTTTTACCGACGCTTATGCTGACCAACCTTTGGCGATAGAAGCGACCGGTAAAGCTTCACTTTGCAACATCTATATCCGATAGATGTTGCGATAGATGTTTCGGTAGATAATGGAGATCTCAATGCTTCATCGACGTTCGTTCCTCGAATTATCTGGTTTGGCAACCGCTTGCTTGTGGTATCCATCCTTGCTGGCTCGCTATGCTGCAGCCAGCGGGTCGATCGCGGTGCAAAACGAATATGAGGCTGATGTGGTCATCCTAGGAGGTGGACTGGGTGGATGCGCGGCTGCCCTGGCTGCACTGCGAGCGGGTAAGCGAGTGATCTTGACGGAACCCACCGATTGGCTGGGCGGTCAATTGACTCAGCAAGCGGTTCCTCCAGATGAACATCCTTGGATTGAGACAACTGGTAGAACGGATCGATATGCAGAGTTAAGAAATCGTATTCGAGATTATTACCGACGCAACTTTCCCTTGACCGAGGCGGCACAAAAGAAAGTGGATTTGAATCCTGGCAATGGCTCTGTATCGCGACTCTGTCATGAGCCGCGCGTTGCTTTAGCCGTCCTTGATGAAATGTTGGCGGCTGCAGCAAGCCGCCGACAACTCATACTGCTGCTGAACTGTATACCGATTGAGGCGAGTGTGCAGGGGGATCGAATTGAAGCGATCACGATGAAAACGCTCGCCGATGAACGGTGTACGCTCAGGGGCAGCTACTTCATCGACGCTAGCGAAGAAGGCGATCTGCTTCCGCTGGCAAAAGCGGAATTTGCCATCGGTATGGAGTCGCGGAAAGAAACACTGGAACCACATGCTTCGGAGGAAGCAGCCCCAGGAAATGTCCAAAGTTTTACCTGGTGCTTTGCGATGGATCACGTGGCCGACGCCAATCACGCACCTGAGCCTCCGCGCGACTATGATTTTTGGCGCAACCACGTACCCCAACTCACCCCACCGTGGCCTGGCAAACTTTTGAGCTTAACCTATTCAAATCCGAGGACATTGGAGCCGCGGGAATTAGCGTTTGTCCCTGGGACAGAAGATAATCCAGCTCCCAAGACAAAGACACTCAATCTGTGGATGTATCGAAGAATCAGCGATCCAAGTCAATTGACCATAACGCCGCGCGGCAGTGGTATCTCAATTGTCAATTGGCCGCAAAACGACTACATGCTCGGCGCGATCACGCAAAGCGATTTCGAAGCGCGGCAGAAACATTGGGAAGGAAGTCGTCAGCTGAGCCTCTCTTTCCTGTATTGGTTGCAAACCGAAGCACCGCGGCCAGATGGTGGTCAGGGCTGGCCCGGCTTGCGACTTCGCGGCGATATCGTGGGTACGAAAGATGGCTTAGCGAAGTATCCCTACATACGAGAAGCCCGCAGGATCAAGTCGGAATTTACGATTCTCGAACAGCATCTTACGCGCGAGGCGCGCCGCGCCGTCGCGATCGATAAGTCTGCACGCTTGCAAGCTGCTGAGTTCGCCGATAGCGTCGGCGTTGGCTACTACGCGCTAGACCTTCACCCACGAGTAGGCGGTGCGAATTACTTCGATGTGGATAGCCTACCTTTTCAAATTCCACTCGGCGCATTGATACCGCAACGAATCACAAATCTTATCGCTGGTGGCAAAACGATCGGCACGACCCACATTAGCAATGGTTGCTATCGCTTGCATCCGATCGAGTGGAATATCGGTGAATCAGCAGGCTGGTTAGCTGCCTATTGTCTGGAAACTCACTTAGTCCCCAAACAAGTGAGAGCACAAGCCAGTGCGCTTCACGATTTTCAGCGACTTCTCTCCCGGCAGGGAATTCCACTGCGCTGGGATGACGCAATTCTGGATTCTATGGGTAAAGCTTAAACCTAAGCGGATCGAATCAGCAGCGTCAAATAGGTTCCATAAACGATCAAGAGAATTCCCCCTTCCAACTGGGAAATTTTTCGGCCGGTAAACATCACCGGAAAAAGCAGCAAGGTAACGCCAAGCATCCAGTAACAATCGCTTGAATAAATAGCCTCTTGTACGGGTAGCGGTGTAATGAATCCAGAGACCCCCAATATCATCAAGATATTGAATAGATTGGAACCGATCACATTTCCAACACTTACATCCGCGCGGCCTCGATAAAGCGATAGGGCAGACGCGACGACTTCAGGCAGACTGGTTCCGACCGAAACGATGGTCAAGCCTATCAATCGTTCCGACCAACCCATCAATCGAGCCAGTTCAACAGCACCAGTCACGGTCGCCTGCGCACCTCCAGCCAAAAGCAGGACACCGAGCAGCACCAGCAGCGAGGCGGACCACCAAGCGGGTTTCTTCTCGTTCCCCGATAGATCCTTCACTTCCTCTGCGAACGCAACAGCTTCGGATGCACTTACCTGCTGTCGTACCAAACTGATAAGATAAACCGTGAAGGCGAGGTATACCGTCATCAGAAGAATGGCATCCAACCGATTGATTTGCCCATCCTGCGCGAGGGCCAAACAGAGCAAGGTGACGATGGCCAAAACGGGGTATTCTAATTTGATTGTATTTCCGATGATCGGTATCGGCATGAATACCGCACAAATGCCGATGATACAGGTGATGTTAAAGATATTGGAACCGACAACGTTGCCGACTGAAATATCTGCTTTGTTATCAGCCGCCGCCAAAACGCTCACAGCCATTTCGGGAATCGAAGTACCCGCAGCCACAACCGTGAGCCCGATGATCGCGGGTGTTAGCTTAAGCAAGGTCGCCAGTGAAACCGCCCCACGCAGCAGCGCTTCTCCCCCTGTCACAAGTAGCACCAAACCGAGAATCACCAAACCGACAGCGTAAAGGGCCAATGCTCTGTCTCCCAGATCAAGCAGCGACGACTACCTTCCAAAAAAGTAATCTAACAGAGTTTTCCCGTGGCTTCGACTATGGTCCGAGATGGAAGACTATGCTGAGCGCAACTGAAATGGAAGCGGCGCGAGGAATGCGATCCGAGCGAGCAAACTTGCAGTTTTTTTAGCTATTCCTTGATTCCGGACGACCGAAAGAGTATATGATTAATAAAGACGACCGTTGAATGCCCCCTCTTTTGTCTGTTTGGAACTTCGATACGGCTGGATTCCTCGATGCTGTTTAACAGACATGCGATTCAAACACAGATAAAGTCGAGAGCGTGGGGGTTGTTGCTGATCTTCTTGGCTTGGCAAGGTCCTGTTCCCGTTCTTCACGCGCATGGAACTTTTCTTTCCGGCAATTTGCCGTCCCTTGAGCTAGCGGCTCATTTGGTTAAGGATCATTCGGACGCCACCAGTGCAGGTTCAACGTTTATTGACTGGCATTGGCACTGGGTGATGCTGGACGAATTGCGAACCGCCGGCTCGGAAAGTTCTCGAGATTCCTCTTCCGAAAAGCAGGGTGCGACGCCTGAGTTACAACCGCTGGTTGAGATTCAAAGTCAAGTGTTTGAATCGGGGAATCAGACGACGCTGGACGAGACTCTGTGGGATCGTGGTGATTCTTGGCATCGCCAAGCGCTTCGTCGCCAAGATTTACCCACCTCATTTTTAATGACGTTTGGAAGCGATCGTTCCTTGCCGGAACGTCTTTCTGTCTATCGCTGCTGATATCGCCAGCGAATCTAAATCGAGCGCGTTCGCTGCGATTTTCTTAGGTATCTCCACCTCCTGCGTACCTTGTTGTCTGTTTTGTTTCCTGCTGCGGAATTGCATTTATGTCTACCACTCCCGCTTCATCTTCGAAGAAATCGATATCGGTCAAACAGGTGCTTCCTTTACTGTATGCCTTGGGAGGAATCGGTTTAGGTGCAGGAGGTATGTACTGGTTGAATCGCGGTCTATCGCCTCTCGAAACAGCATCGAGCGAGAGCGAACCTAGCGAAACTGGAGACCCGGGTAAGACGAGTGATTCGGCGGAACTTAGTTTTCCCAAAGATCGCCAAGAAAAATCGGGGTTGAAGTTGGCTACGGCGAGCAAGACTCCTTTTGAATCGAAAGTGGTTTTGACGGGCAAGATTGCCCTGAATGAAGACCGCGTCGCGCACATCTTTCCTCAAATCGATGGTGTAGTGGATCAGGTCAAGATTCAATTCGGTCAACCGGTGAAGAAAGGTGACGAATTGATTGTCATTCGCAGTCGCGAAATCGGTCAAGCGAAATTAGAGCTTTATCAGGATCGCATGCTTCTTCAGTTTGCTGAATCGAAAAATCAATGGACAGAAGAAGTCACACGCAATACCAATGAATTGATTGCGGCGATTCGAAAAAATCCGCCCATTGAACAATTGGAAACTCAGTTTCGCGAACGAACCATGGGTGATTATCGCGAAAAACTGATGACCTCTTATGTCAATTTGTACCGCTCCAAGATGGATTTAGAACGCTTAAGCAGTTTGACCGAAAGCAATGCGGTACCAGCCAAGCAGCGAATGGCAGCAGTGGCTGCTGTCAATGCAGATCAAGCCATCCTGCAAGCTTCGCTGGAACAGATCGAGCAGGATGTAAAGCGTGGGGCTCTTTTGGCAACTCAAGCCTTGCGCGAGGCGCAGGTAAAGGTATCGGTCGCCGAAGCAAATTTTAACATCTTGGGACTCTCCGGACTTGAACTAGAAGATATCGAACCGAGCAAGCAAGGAGAAGCCTTAAGCTTCTATCCGATTCGAGCCCCTTTTGATGGCACGGTCATTGAAAAAGATGTTGTGCTTTTAGAAAGAGCGTTACCCGATCGGCGAATTTTGACCATCGCGGATCTATCGAGTGTCTGGGTCGAAGCGGATATCTACGAAGAGCATCTTTCTTTGCTCAAGGAATTGAATGGAAAACAGTTGCAATTTAGAAGCGCCGCATTTCCCGATCAGATTTTTCAGGCAGAAATCTTTTTCCAAGGTGAGATTGTAGAAGAATCCAGCCGCACGATCTCGATGGTAGCGAGAGCCGAAAATCCCGATGGACTTCTCAAGCCAGGAATGTTTGTGAATGTCGAATTACCCTCGTTGCTCACAACACCGGTGCTGCAGGTCCCTCCCTCGGCTGTGCTCGATTATCAGGGTGAAAATTTTGTCTTTGTGAGTACAGGGCCAGAGAGTTTTGCACGGCACAATGTGAAAATTGGTCGGCGATCGGAGATTGCCTTTGAAATACTGGAAGGAATTCAGGCGGGAGATCAAGTCGTTACGGAAGGTGGTTTTGCGCTGAAGTCCCTAATGCTTGCTGAATTGATTGCAGGTGAATAACGGCTATCTCAAGTAAACATTCCTCACTTCGATCACGTGCCGCGCGGAAAATTATATGGTTCATCACATCATTGAATGGTCTCTCAATAATCGCTTTGTGGTCATGCTCACTTGCGTGATTCTGATTGGTGCTGGCATCCTATCTGCATCCAAACTTCCACTGGATGCAGTCCCCGATCTCACGAACGTTCAGGTTCAGATATTGACCATTTCTCCCGCACTTGGTCCAGAAGAGGTCGAGCAGTTCATTACTTTTCCGGTCGAGAATGCGATGAGCGGTTTACCCCGCGTGCTGGAAATTCGCTCGATTAGCCGTATCGGTCTCTCGGCCGTAACGGTCGCATTCGAAGATGGGACCGATATTTACTGGGCCCGGAACCTTGTTAATGAACGACTGCTTCAAGCCAAACAAAATATCCCAGCCGGCATGGGCGATCCGCAGCTCGGTCCTATTGCGACAGGCATGAGCGAAATCTTTCAATTCGAAGTCAAAGCTGAAACTGGGTTTAACTATAGCTTGATGGATCTACGCACGGTTCTCGACTGGCAAATCGCTTTTCAGTTGCGCAGCGTGCCTGGCGTTATCGAAGTCAATACGTTCGGAGGCGAATTGAAAACCTATGAAGTTCAGTTAAATCCCAGCAAGCTACTGAATTACAACATCCCGTTGTCTCGCATCTTTGAAGCTTTACGGGAGAACAACGCGAATGCCGGTGGGGGTTACATTGCCCATGGTGAGGAACAGCGACTGATACGGGGTGAAGGCTTGATATCTTCGCTCGATGACATTCGCAACATTGTCCTGGAAGATCGCGGTGATGGTACTCCGATTCGGATATCCGATGTCGCTGAGGTCACCTTTGCGCCGATGCTACGTCAAGGAGCCGTTACCCGAGATGGAGAGAGAGAAGCGGTGACGGGTATGGTGATGATGTTGATGGGTGGAAACTCGCGCGAAGTGGTTGCAGCGGTCAAGGAAAAGATTGAGGCCATCAAAAAAACATTGCCCAAGGGTGTTGTCATCGACCCCTTTTATGATCGAACCGAACTGGTTCAAAAAACGATTCACACGATCACGGAAAATATCGGTCTCGGAATTATTCTGGTCATTCTGATGCTCTTTATACTTCTGGGCGATGTTCGCGCAGGGTTGATTGTGGCAGCCGCGATACCGCTATCGGCATGTTGTGCGGCGATCGCCATGTATGTGGCAGGAGTATCGGCTAACTTGATGAGTTTGGGAGCCGTTGACTTTGGAGTGATTGTCGATGGTGCTGTGGTGATGATCGAGAATGCGATTCGCCGCGCGAGCGCTTATCAAAAAGAACATCATGGCAAGAAAGTGCCGATCTCTTTATTTAAGGAATCGGCGTTCGAAGTGGGTAAGCCGATTCTATTTGCGGGCTTGATTGTGATTATCGTTTTTCTGCCTATTCTCAGTTTACAAGGCGTGGAAGGTAAAATGTTCCGACCGATGGCCTTCACCTTTATGTCGGCACTGACCAGCGCTTTGATCCTCTCGATCACTGTGATGCCCGTTATGGC
Organism: Pirellulaceae bacterium; assembly: GCA_044359485.1. Taxonomy (GTDB): domain Bacteria; phylum Planctomycetota; class Planctomycetia; order Pirellulales; family Pirellulaceae; genus JAFLCP01. The sequence continues at coordinate 11,622 of JBIKMB010000025.1, forward strand.
ATCTCTATTTTTGGTTCGCAATCTGCGAACGGAAGATACGATCATCGTCCGCTCGTTGAAGCAGGCCTATAAGCCGATGCTGGCTACTTCTATGAAATGGCCTGTTGTGTTGGCAAGCATTTCAGTCCTGCTATTTGTCGGATCGGTCATTATCGCAAGTCAGCTCGGACGAGAATTTGTTCCCAAACTTGACGAAGGTGATTTGGCAATCCAGGCAACGCGTCTTCCAAGCGTCTCGCTGGAAGCCTCGATCGAAATGACCAAACAGATGGAAAGAGTCTTGAAAAAATTCCCACAGGTAACCACCGTGATCTCTAAGTCAGGTCGACCGGAAATCGCCAATGATCCGATGGGGGTTCATCAAACCGATTTGCTGGTGTGCTTAAAATCCCCCGCCGAATGGCCAGAGCCGATCAGCAAAGAAGAACTCGTTTCGCAAATGCAAAAAGCATTAGAAGAAAATGTGCAAGGAAATGCTTTTTCGTTTACTCAGCCGATCGAATTGCGTGTGCAAGAGTTGGTCGCTGGTGTCCGATCGGATATAGGTTTGAGTTTATTCGGGGATGATCTTAAAACGCTTGAGATTTACGGCGACCGTATCGTTCGTGCTCTTAATAAAGTACCCGGCGCTGCGGATGTGCAAGCGCAGCAAGTGGCCGGTTTGCCCTACTTAAGAATCATCGTTCGTCGCGACGCGATCGCCAGATATGGCATCAATGCCAATGCCGTCCTAGATGCGGTAAGTATTATTGGTGGTGTTGTGGTGGGTGAAGTTTTTGAATCACAGCAGCGCTTCCCCATGCAAGTCCGTTTAGGTGCTAACTGGCGTGACGATTTGGAGAAAGTTCGACAACTCAAAATCGATGACCGACGTGGTCGCCAAATTCCTATTTCGCAACTTGCCGATTTGATCGTGGAAGAGGGGCCCTCGGAGATCAGTCGCGATTCGGTCCGCCGAAGATTATTGATACAGTGCAATGTACGAGGACGCGATTTGGCCGGCTTTGTGGAGCAAGCTCAAGCGACGGTCGAACGGGAAGTTAAATTGCCCGCCGGTTACTCGCTGACTTGGGGTGGACAATTCGAAAATTTGCAAGCTGCGTCGCAACGCTTGGCAATTGCTGTTCCTATCGCATTGTTCCTCATTTTTTCATTGCTTTATATTACCTTTCAATCGGCCAAGCTAACACTCTTGATCTATCTGAACGTCCCGATCGCTGCAGTGGGTGGTATCGTCGCACTGGGGTTGCGGGATATGCCCCTATCTATATCGGCTGGCGTTGGCTTTATTGCCTTATTCGGTATCGCCGTGATGAATGGTGTGGTGTTAGTCGAACATATACGACACTTAAGACATCAGGGCATGCATCAACAGGAGGCGATTGTGAGCGGCGCGATCGATCGCTTGCGACCTGTGCTTATGACTGCCACTTGCGGAGCTTTAGGGTTTGTACCAATGGCCATCTCTAGCAGTGCCGGGGCCGAAGTTCAGCGTCCACTGGCGACTGTGGTGATCGGGGGCCTGATCACCTCAACGGTCCTAACTCTCCTGGTGCTGCCTGCGATTTATCGCTGGTTTGAACCACTGGATGAAGGCTCCGGGGAAAGTCGCGAGGCACTAGCCCCCCATCAACATCCATAAACGACTTTGAATTGAAAATGCTGGCTTGGTAGCTGCTTCCATCGATTCACAGTTCCATTACAGCCAAGACGGGTTAGCTTGATGTGCGGCAAGGTCCGGTTGTAACGAATGCTCCAGTGGTAGCTAGGATGAGCGAAAATCCTTTCCTACTTAATGCGACGAAGGTAACTGATTTGCTGTTACGAAACCCCACCTTGGATCGATTTTAAGAGTAGAGACGACGATCGGTGCCACACCAACAACGGCCATGGCGTGGAGATCAGGGAGGATGTTCTGAATGTTCGGCCAGATTCAGTCGGTTAAACTTTACGGATTAAATCGATTACGAATTTCTGCTTCGCGCAGCGCGCTGACCAACCTGTCGGCTAGCGTTGCAATGGCTTGGGCGACAACCCTCGGTAGTCAGGGAGCTTTCTCTCAGGATCCCACATCCATCACCGTTACCTCGGCCACCGAACCGGCCGTCATACCGGTGGCGGATACCGCCGCCACCGCGATGGAACCGTCCGGTTGGACTTTAGCAGCACTCGAGCAATTGGCGATGCAGAATCATCCTGCCATCGCACAGCAAAACGCATTGATCTCCGCCGCTCAAGGGAATTGGGTTCAGGTAGGACTGCAGGCCAACCCAATAGTCGGTTACGAAGGTCAGCAACTGGGGAGTCGTGGCCTCGCCGAACAAGAAGGAATTGGAATCGGGCAAGAGATCATTCGCCCCGGGAAGCTCAAGCTCAATCGCTCCATCGCGGCGGCTGAAATCGCTCAGGCAAGGCAGCAGCTTTCGGTAATCCAACGTAAAGTTAGTACCGATGTCAAAATGGCCTACTACGATCTCTTAATTGCCCAGCAGCGTTATGCAATCGCTCAGCAGTTATTGCAAATCGCTCAGCAAGCAACCCAGGCTGCTCGACAACTCTTGGAGGCCAAAGAAGTGGGCAAGGCAGATTTGCTCCAAGCAACCATCGAAGAAGAAAATGCGCAAATTGTGCTGCAAAATGCGACAAATAAACTTTTTGCAGCGTGGCAAATTATGGCAAGCCTAACGGGACTCTCCGCGCAGCAACCCGAGCTGGTACTGGGTGAATTCGAACAAGCCCCGATCGATTTAGCTTTCGATAACATTTTGGTTCAATTGAGATCGACGAGCCCCGAAATTGCTGTGGCCGTGGCAAGCATCGAAACCGCTCAACGGACGCTCGCGCGTGAACGCTTTGAGCCGAGACCGAACCTTTCCGTCAACGGTCTTGTGAATTATCGCGACGAAGGAATCGGTGGCGGTTCCGACGGTGGAGTAGCCGTTTCAGTACCGGTCCCTCTTTGGAATAAAAACCAAGGCCGAATTCGCGAAGCCTATTTCGAACTACAAGCGGCTCAACGTTCGCTGGAGAAACTGGAACTCGATCTTCAGAACCGTTTGGCGCCAGTCTTCGAACGTTATGGTAATGCGAAGAATCAATATCAAAGATATCGCGACATCATTTTGCCCGCCGCCAAAGAATCGCTCGAATTGAATCGACAAGCTTACTCATCCGGTGAAGTGGGATTCGTCGTTTTGCTGACGGCTCAGCGCACTTATTTTGAAACGAATCTTCAGTACCTAGATGCGACCCGCGAATTGCGATTAGCCGAAAGTGAAATCGACGGCATGCTGCTGATGGGTAGCCTTAAATAATCTTACGACTCAGGACTGTCTTTTTTCTCTTTGCGACCGTAGGTAAACCACAAAATAGCGGGTAGGAAGATCAGATCCCCCAGCAATGCGGTCGAAATCGTTAAGACTCCCATGACGGCAAAAATTCGATGATCGCGCGAGTCGCTCAGCAGTACCGTTGAAAACCCTGCCACAAGGATCACTGTCGTCATGATCAGCGCGGATCCCACCCCCACAAAGGAGCGCCGCAGCGCCGAGGCTACCGTACCTCCTGTTAGGCGTTCTTGTTCGAACCGTGTCAGAAAATGAATCGTATCGTCCACCGCAATCCCTAGACAAATGGTGAACGAACAGACGGTCACAATTTCCAGCGACTGACCGCTCCAGTACAACACCGTACCCGTGAGAGCCAGCGGAAATACATTCGGGACAATCGATGCCAGGCCCATCCAAATCGATCGGTAAGCAATTGCGAGCACCGCAAAGATGATCAGCGCTGCGCTACCTAGGCTCGAAGCCAAATCCATCACGACTTGAAACAAGTTTCGCCACCGCCAAGCAGCTGAACCGGATAGCGCAAGTGTAAAGTTCGGGTGTTTTTCCTGTATGCTTTTGAAGCCATTTTCGATTCTGCCGAATACCTCGGAGTATTTGGCGATCCCCAAATCTTGAATTCGAAAGGTAACGCGAGCATAGTTTTCATCGGGTCGATAGAAGGATCGTTTTAGCGGTGGCGGCAAAAGTTCAACCATCGAAAAGCGTTCGGTCGCCAAGCCTTCTCCGGGAAGCGCATCCACTAGATTCTTCAAACCTAAAGGATGCCCGATCAACGGTTCGCTCCGCAGCAAACTATCCACTTCGGAAATGACTTGCATCACTTCCACATCATCGCTCGATACAGACTCTTTCCAATCGATATCGACCGATCCAAATTCCAAACCACCGAAAGCCTTATCCATGTAGGTCATGCCGAGCGCTGCCTCGCTCCCCCCCGGCAGACGATCCACATTGCGTTCATCGGGTTTCAGTTGCAGGGCAAACACCAAGCAGATTGCGGTCAGGACAAAACTGGTGACGGTAATTGCTTTCGGCCTGCCAAGCACCCAATCAATCAGGACACTGATGCGACTGAGATGTTGATCGATAAGACTTTTGTCTTGGCCAATATGGATGCGATTACCGAGGGGAGTCATGCAGGCTAAAGGGATCGCCAAGATGACCGCGATGAAGGTGAGAATCACACCGATGACGCAGCAATACCCGAATTCGCGAACGACTTCATGGTTCGCAAGATAGAGAGATCCAAAGCCAATCGCGGTGGTAAGCGAGGTTAGAAAGCAAGCAAAGCCAACCTCTCGAATTCCCTCAATCGCTGCATCGCGACCTGAGAGGCCTTCCGATCGCAACTTGCGAATTTGCACCATCAGATGCACGCCATCGGTCAAGCCGACCAATGCCAACATAACGGGAAGTACAACGTCGTTGAAGGGATTGCGTTCCAGATTGAGAAAACGGATGATGCCCAGGGTCCAAAACACCCCCAGTGCCGGGGCGAGTGCACAGACCAAAACGGCCGAAAAACCTCGAAAAAGGATAAGCGCCATCAAACAGATCATTCCATATCCGATAATCTGATACTTGATGACATTGGCCTGCTGCGAACGAATAGCCGCCACATACATCGGAACTGCGCCAGTCACTTGGAATTTAAAATCCAAATCGGAAAATTGGTTCGCAACGCTTTGTGCAACTTGCTTGATCTGTTCGGTACATTCCTGATCGCTCCGTACAAAGAGCCAATCGAACCGAATCACGAGGATGGTCGTTTCGCCATCGGCCGATAGAAGCTGACCGATAACTAATGGATTATTCAAAGCCTTTTCTCGCACGGCAGCGTAGCGATTTGCGGAAGCCTCGCCGCGAGGAAAAAGTGGTTCGGGCAAACCAAAAATATTCAGGATGGGAACTTTATCCATCCATAGCACATTCGAAACGTAATCAAGCTCTTCCAGTCGATCGACGATTCCTTGTAGAGCTTTCGCACCATCACGCGTGAAGAACTTTTTAGAATCGATGACCAAAATGGCATCACCACGCGTTAGATCGACCGCTTCCACTTTAGAGTTTGAGGGCCGATTGTTGCGGACCGCATTTTCGCGACGATTTTCGCGAGTTTGGCTTTCAGCTGGCGCGTTACGAATAAAGAATTGCCGAACTGAAGCAGGATTACGATAACCTTGGACTGCGATCAAGGTTATTAATACGACTGCGACCGCCATGAACCAAGTGTGATGCACTAGCCACGCCGTCAGCTTATCGAACCAATAACGCATAGATGACTCAATTTCTTTTTCTATCTCAGTCTGAGAACGATTTAACGAATCGCTTGTTCGGCGCTCTGTTCGACCTCGGTGCGGGTGATTTTATCGTCGCGGTCTTGATCGAATTTTGAAAAGCCGAAGCGGCGCACCGATAAAGGAGTCTCCATCAATTCGACAATCCCATTGCTATTTGTATCCAGTTTTGCGAAGAACTCGTCGATGAATTTTTGTCGGTTGGAAGCGATCTCTTCGGGGCTTTTCAGTTCAGAAGCGTTTGAACCACTTTTGGTTTTGGGAGCATCGGATGAGCTGCTCTCGCCTGGGAAACGCGGCACAGCAACTTCGAAAAATGCCACGGCCATTTCTTCCCACGTTTGATCGCCCCAGGTCACCCATTGTGTCGGATCGGGATTAAAGGGGTTGTCGGTTGAGTTATCGAAGGTCACTCGGCAACAAACATCCTTGAGATTTGCTAGAGGCTGGGGCTGTGCAAACACGTAGGTGTGCTGCCAATTGAAGTCATAGCGCGGAACGCTCAACAAGGTCTCGCCACTTTCCGCTTCACGATTCTCGAGCGATAGCAGTTGGAAACTTTTCCCGCGCAAGTGCATGTGGGGAGAGACTGCCAGCAGGACTGCACCTTCAGGCTTCCGCCGCAGATCGGCTAACACAGAGTGATTCGCAGCGCCGGGTGGTATTTCGAAATCTTGATTGAGCGCCGCCATAGTGAAGACTTCATGCGTCACCTTTTCTTCTGGGAGAAAACAGAGAGAGACCTCGCTCAGATCCTCTTGAGGAACACCGTTGGTGGTGTAATGCATTTGGAAAACAAGTTTGGATCCAGCTGGAATTTTGCGAGCGTGTCCTTCAGGCGGCATCAATGGTTTTTGTCCAGGTACATAGGCGGTTAACCAACCATTGCCAGAGAAACTTGAACCGTCAGGAGGACGAACGAAGACAATGGCATGGTGAACCACAGCCCGGTTGCCAGGAGTGACGTTGGCTGCGTTAACCCATTTATCTTCTGTGAAACCTGGATCGACGACGAAATATTGATATTCGATCGTTCCTTCGGCTGGAATTTTATAAGGGGTCTTCGCCATTTTGACGGTGACATCGGGGACGAGTTTGAAGTCCCACAGTTGGGCCACTTCGCTCTGTTGCGGAAGATCTTTTTCATCGCCATACGGCATACCGGCCTGAGACCAATCGCGAAGGATTTTTTTATCTTCAGCAGACATGGTGCGGGCATTGGCAAAGACTCCATGGTTTGGATCCGCATGCCAGGGTGGCATACGACCATCATCGACGACTTCCACCATCGTATCTGCCCAACCTATGACTTCGTCGTAATCGGTCAATTCAAAAGGTCCGATTTCTCCAGTGCGGTGGCACTCGACACAATTTCGCTGCAGCACTGGAACGACATCTCGGCAATAAGTCACATTGGCATCCGTCACCTTCGCTTTAATTTTTCCAATCCGGCAACCGGTCGCCGTTGTGAATGGTTCAACGATTTCTTTGCCGCTTGTCACGCTTACCAAAGCGTCTTTCAGATCATGTCGGGTCGGTTTCTCACGCGCAATTCCTGGCGAAAACTGATCATCAACGCGACCTTGATAAACGACCTGTAAATTCGGATTGAGCACGTAAACTTGGGGCGTTCGGTCAGCCCGGAATTGATCGGCGATACGGTTATCGTAATCCTTGATTGCGACAAATCGCACGCCATGGTCGGCAACAAATTTCTTGATCTCCTCGACGGAGTCCTGTTGATTGCTGTAGAGAGCGACGAAAGTTACGTTTTGGTTAGCAAATTGATCGGCCAGGGTTTGAAGTCGGGAGGCATATTGTCGAGCCATCGGGCATTGGGTACCCAAAAAGCACACGACCGTCCACTGTTTTTTCGCTTGAGCCTGGACGCTGTTCAGTTCCCATTGCTCCCCGTCGATGGTGGATGCCGAGAACGGCATGGGTTCCAGTGGATTAACGATCTGGGGAGCTGAATTCTGGCCAGTAATCCCTTGGCCAGAAGGGTTTTGGCCAGAGGATTCACTCTGCGAAAAAATCAAAGTCGCAGCGCAAACCAAGACCAGGAGACGATTTACATGGGTATGCATAGATTGAAATCACCAGAGGCAAGATAATCATCTGTCCACTGCTCCCATTTTGGACGATGCGATGCCGCTCGGCCTATCTTCCATCACGGGAATTGTCCCTCGAACAATCGTCTCAGTGTAGCAGTTCGGCTAGGCGGGGGCTATTGGAGTCCATGGACTCAGGGGACTGATCGATTGAGGCCTGGAGCCCGAGCCAATACGAGTCGTCCACTTGGCGTTAGACCTCGTTTTTTGGGCGTTGAGCAAGCATTTTGGTAAAGAGTCCGTCGGTGGGATGCCTCGGAATTATGGAGGAATTTCGTGGGAATAGGGGAGTGCGGTAAGTAAACTTGCGCCAAGCTTGTGAAATTGTCTCGATGACGAAACCACCAGGAAGTTGCTGTGATGAAGTTGAGCAAGATTCTATCGATCAGTCATGACATCTCGAAACCGTACTTGGTTGATGGCCGGAAGAAGTTTCGTCTGAAGGACTTTGAGCCATCGGATACGGCGAAGTTCACCTCTGAGGACAAGCCCCGTGCGAAAGAAGCGTTGACGATTGGCATTGAGGCCTTGGCCGAATTGCAGGATATGCTTTATGCACAAGATCGTTGGTCGGTGCTGTTGATATTTCAAGCGATGGATGCGGCGGGGAAGGATGGAGCGATCAAGCATGTGATGTCGGGGGTCAATCCTCAGGGCTGTCAGGTATATTCCTTTAAGGCCCCGACCAGCGAAGACCTCGACCATGATTACTTATGGCGTTGTATCAAATGCATGCCTGAGCGTGGGCGGATCGGTATTTTCAATCGCAGTTACTATGAAGAAACCTTAGTGGTTCGCGTTCATAAAGAAATACTCGATAAGCAAAAGCTTCCGCCAACGCTGGTTACCAAAAATATTTGGGACGATCGATTCGAAGACATTCGTAATTTTGAAAAATATTTGACTCGCAACGGGGTAATCATTCGCAAGTTCTTTTTGAATGTCTCGAAAGAGGAACAAAAGAAACGATTTATGGAGCGATTGGACCATCCAGAAAAAAATTGGAAATTCTCCGCTGCCGATGTGAAGGAACGCGGTTATTGGGACCAATACATGGAGGCTTATCAGGATATGATTCGCCACACGTCGACCCCCGAATGTCCTTGGTACGTTGTACCGGCCGACAACAAGTGGTACACCCGCATTGTGATTGCCGCTGCGATCATCGAAGCGTTGGGAACACTAAACTTGCACTATCCCAAAGTCAATGCGGCGATGCGAGAAGAATTGAGATTGGCCCGTGAGCAATTGATGGGGGAGGAATAGGGTTCATTTTTCAGTGGTTCCGTTGGGTGGAGTGATGGATATTGCGGGTTAATTTTCAACGCCTGCCTACGCTGAGATACGGTCATGCCGAAACTTGACCTCGCCTTCATGGCCTTGCGCTCGCGACAACATACCCAACCGAATGCTACTCTTTTCGTTTTAGCTTCAATTCGTGGAACCAGAGATCATCATTGGGTACGTCGAGTTTCAATTCGATGAGTTTCCCTTTGGCGTCGCCAACAAAATGGGCCGTTCCCTCTTCGAACCAAGCGAACTTATTGCGCCACCGAATCAAGAATGTATCGTAGTGCAGCGGAGTTAAGTCGGCGACGAGCCCAGGATTGGGGAGCAGTGCCAGGACCAACTTCCCATCTTCTAGTTTAACTTCGGCATCGCCATAGAAAGGGCAGCGGAAGTGGCCGACGTAATCTTGAAGTGGATGCGTAGGTGGGGGAGGAGTACCCGCCACCGGCTTGATGGCTGCGTCAATGCGTTCGCGAAAGGCAACTCGCGAACGTTTGAATTGCTCATAACCTTCATCCAACCAGGGTCGAGACTCACCGCCGACAAATGCATCGACTACGTGATAGCAGAGCGATTCCGCAATTCCCGTCATGCTATTGGTGAGCACAATTACGCCCAGCTTTTTCTCGGGAATCAACATCGTTTGAGAATACATGCCATCATAGCCTCCGCCATGAGCCACGACTTTGACGCCTTTGTAATCCGATAACGCCCAACCCAATCCGTATGCGCGGAAATGCGTCGAGGGAAAACGTTGGCTATAACGCGGCGATACTTTGATCGGGGTGTGGGCCTCCCACATCTCATACGAACTTTCTTCGCTGAACAATCGCCCTTTCGCGTCACTTTCCACTGGCATAAATTCGCCACGGGCCAATTGAACCATCATCCATTTGCTCATATCTTCCGAACTCGAGATGATGCCCCCTGCAGCAGCCATCGTATCCCAATTCACCCAATCGATCGGCTCATTGCGATCGACAAATGACTTGTGGGGCGTTGCATAATTGCCTCGCGTGACTAGATCGCGAACTGAAACCACACTTCGACTCATCTTCAGTGGGCCTAAAATGCGGTGGCTGACGAATTCCTGCCAAGACTTGCCACTGACCTCCCGTATCACTTCGCCTGCCGCCAAATACATAACATTGGAATATCCATAGTCGGCACGGAAGGTTCCCTCCGGTGGTAAGTATCGCAGTCGCTTCAGCAATTCGGTTGGCGAATAAGGCGTTCCGTACCACAACAAATCGCCGCTGAAGGTTCCCAAACCGCTTCGATGACAGAGCAAATCGCGAATTCGCAGATCTTGACTCACCGCAGTATCGTAAAGTTCTAACCACGGCAAGTAATCCTGTACTCGGTCGTCCCAGTGCAGCTTACCCTCGTCGATCAATATAGATAAGGCAGCTGCCGTGAAGGCTTTACTATTGGAAGCGATGGCGAATAGCGTATGGCGATCGACAGGATCGTCGGTGCCGATTTTTTTGGTGCCATAGCCTTTGCTCAAAATCAATTTACCCTCTTTGACAATAGCAACCGAAAGCCCCGGAACTTGCCATTTCACGCGAGCTTCTTCGATCGCCTTATCGATGGCCGCAAGCTCTGCCACGCTAGAATCTACCAAGAACTTTTCGGCTTCGGCACTTTGCGTTTGCCGCGTTTCGGGCAGTGTAGGCTTGACGCCATCGCCTGCCGACTGCTGCGCGAACGCGCCGAGCGGCAACATAGAATATGCGAGAACCAAAACAAGACAAAGCGATTTAGGAGTAGCGCGAAGAATCATGGTGTGATACATCGATCGACTGAAAGTAAGAGTGTTTGACCCATTATTTTTTGCCGATGGTTTGTCGTCCACGCATAACGGGATCAGATTCGAACAACCACCAACGAGGCTTCCACACACCATGCTTTAAACCAAACTTGGATTTCGCTACCTCGCTGATGATCCGCGTGATTTCCTCCGGCGAATCGCTGACGATGAAGCGATCGAGGTCGGCACGATCGATGGTTTTGCCGTCCACCATTTTAGTTTGCAGAAAGTCTAGCAGGGGCTGCCAGTAATCGGTTCCCGACAAAACAATCGGAAATTCTTCCACCTTACCTGTTTGAACCAACGTGGCGATTTCAAACAACTCGTCCATCGTTCCATAGCCACCCGGCAGAGCGACGAAGGCATATGAGTACTTGGCCAACATCATCTTGCGAATGAAGAAGTATCGAAATTCGACGAAAGCATCGAGATAGGGATTCGGGTGCTGCTCCATCGGCAAAACGATGTTGCAGCCAACGCTTCGACCAGCCACATCTTTGGCACCGCGATTGGCGGCCTCCATGATCCCTGGTCCACCTCCGGTCATCACCGTAAAACCTGCTCGAGCGAGCGAGGCGCCCACTTCGCGAGCCAGATTGTAATACGGATGGTCTTCTTTGTAGCGAGCGGAACCGAATACGGTGACACATGGCCCCACGAAATGGAGCTTACGAAAGCCGTGTAAGCACTCACTGAAGATTCGAAAGGCTCGCATCAACTCCTTGAAACGGGACTGCGGCCCTTCCAAGAGTCGTTGCTCCTCGATCTGCTTGGGACCGAGATGATGACTGGCAGGGGAGGAAAAACGGGCTGGATCGATTGGAGCGTTCATGTACGAATTCGCCATCTAGAAGTTCAAAAAAAGCATTCCGTTTTGGACCAATATTTCCCGCCCACGCTTTTGGGGCACGAATCTCCTACCTTTAAACATGGATCAAGGTACAGGTTTCCGGCGGGTTTACGCTCCGGATTGGGGGTAGTTTTGCCTCAAATTCGACGGCAAAAACCACCTAATTCGATCTTGTCGACCGTATAATAGGAGTTCGCTACTATGTACGTTGTCCTGTGGGAGTAGTTCGGCTACATTATTGAACACGCAGTGGCCGAATAAAAACCCTACCCGCGACGTTTTTCCCACCCCAGAATTTTGCTTCCTACCCTAGGTGGCCAGCCATGTGCTGTAAGACTTTGAGCACCCTGCGCCCAGTTCGTTTCTCCTCTCGCTCTTCGTCTCGATGGGGCTTGAGTTGTCTAGTCCGTTTTCTCCTGTGGTGCGTTTTCACCATCTCCGCGGCGTCTGCGTTGGTAGCCGGCGAGAATAATGCTCGAGAAACATTCGAATTGGACATCCAACCGATTTTGACTGCGCGAGGCTGCAACTCAGGTCCCTGCCACGGCAAGTCGGGGGGACAAAACGGTTTTGCCTTATCGCTGTTCGGCTTCGATCCCAATTTTGACTTCGATGCCATTGTTCGGGCAGGTCGAGGGCGTCGGGTTTCTGCGGCCACACCCGATTACAGTTTGCTGCTTCTGAAAGGGACTGCTGAGGTACCGCATGGCGGTGGCAAGAAATTGCAGCGCGACTCGGAAGATTTTTCGACCATCACGCGTTGGATCCAAAATGGTTTTCCCCGATCCACCTCAGCTGATCGCCAGCTCACCCAAATCACCTTCGATCCTCCGCCACATGCGATGTTGCCGGAATCTAGAGAGGTGCTCAAAGTCATCGCGCATTACAGCGATGGTTCCACTCGCGACGTTACCACGAACTGCTCGTTTCAATCCAATGAACCGGCGATCGTTGCCGTCAAGTTCGACGGTAGTTTACAGGCGGGGAATTTCCCAGGCGAAGCGACCATCATGGCGCGTTACATGGGGCGAATTGCAACATGGAACACTTCCATCCCTCGCCCCAATCCGATCGGTGCTGATCAATACGCCAGCCTCCCGGTCAATAATTTTATTGATGCGGCTGTTTGGAATAAATTGAAACAGCTGAATATTTTGCCGAGCGCCCCGATCGGAGATGCTACTTTTATGCGTCGCGCGTATCTGGATGTCATCGGCCGCCTGCCAACGGCGGAAGAAGCAGAAGCGTTTCTCAACGACTCCAACACCAGCAAACGGTCAGCGCTCGTCGACACGCTACTGGAACGTCCCGAGTATGCAGATTTTTGGGCGAATAAATGGGCCGATCTGTTGCGTCCCAATCCATACCGTGTCGGTATCAAGGCTACGATGTCGCTGGACCATTGGTTGCGTGAGGCATTTCGAGAAAATTTGTCCCACGATGAATTCGCGCGAAGGCTCATTACGGCTCGTGGCAGTACATGGCGCAATGGTGCCGTCACCGTTTTCCGCGATCGCCGCTCACCCGACGAAATCGTCACGATGATGAGCCAATTGTTTCTCGGTATTCGGCTCGACTGCGCAAAATGTCATCAACATCCATTTGAAGTCTACAGCCAAAAAGATTTCTATTCACTGGCAGCCTATTTTTCACGCGTCGGCTACAAGGGAACGGGGCTTTCTCCACCGATTTCTGGCGGGGAAGAAATCATCACCTTATCCCGTAGTGGCGAAGTGAAACACCCGCGAACGGGCGAAGTGTTGCCTCCTGCTCCACTGTATGGCGCTGCACCCGCAATCGCCGAGAACGAAGACCCTCGAGCAGCGTTTGTGCGTTGGCTGACCGCGGCAGATAATCCTTATTTTCATCGCGTTGCCGTCAATCGCGTTTGGGCAGATCTGTTGGGTGTTGGTATTGTCGATCCGGTTGACGATTTGAGAGCCACAAATCCGCCGAGCAACCCAGAATTACTGGACGCGCTGGCGGAACAATTTCGCAAAGATGGTCTGGACCAGAAAAAGTTATTGCGGTGGATCATGACCTCACATGTCTATGCGTTGTCCTCTCTCCCAAATGAAACAAATGCTTCGGATGTTCGCAATTTTTCGAGGCACTATCGACAGCGTTTGAGAGCCGAAGTTATGGCGGATGCGATTGTGGATATCACCGAAGTACCAACGCAGTATCAAGGTATGCCCGAGGATGCAAGGGCGATGCAGATCTGGACGCATCGCACCGAATCTGATTTTCTAGACGCCTTCAGCCGTCCCGATCCGAATCAAGACCCACCTTGCGAACGCATGACAGAAGCGACCGTAGTTCAGGCTCTGCACTTGATGAATTCCAATCGATTGCAGGAGAAACTTAGCAGTGATCAGGGGCGTGCCGCGAGATTGGCGGCAAGTGATATGCCACCTGATGCGGTTGTTCGCCATCTTTATTTAACCATTTACAATCGCCTTCCCACGGCAGAAGAGCTGATGACCATATTGCCGGAGTTCTCCGTAGCTGATCGGAGTCGACGACAAGTGATTGAGGATATCATGTGGTCATTGCTCAATACACCGGAATTCATTTACAAGGACTGAGTCAGGAGAGACGAAGATGCGACAAGAAAAAGTTTGGTTGAGCCTACCCATTCAACGTCGTTCCTGTCTGCAACTGGGAATTGCCGGTTTGATGGGTGGCAGCTTTTTTGATCTGTTTCGTTTAACGAAAGTAGCCGCTGCCAGCGATACGGCTGCCTCGAACACCAAGCCCGCTCAGCGTCCCGCCAGCTGTATTTTGATTTGGATGGATGGTGGTCCGACCCATTTTGAAACCTTTGATCCCAAGCCAGAAGCGCCCGCTGAAATCCGAGGTGAGTTTAAGCCGATCTCTACGAATGTTGCTGGTATTCAGATTTGTGAGCACATGCCCAAGTTGGCAAGTATTGCCGACAAGTACGCGATCGTGCGGTCAGTCTGCCACAACCAAGGTAATCACGGCGCCGGTAATCATTACATGATGACCGGCGCTCCACCGAGAATCCCCGTGGGCTGCGGCGCCTTCGTCAGTTTCCATCCGAGTATGGGTTCGGTGGCGGCGTATGAGCGAAATGCGCCACATGGATTGCCATCGTACTTCAGCATGCCAAGCATGTCGCGCTCGGGGGGACCCAATTTTTTGGGAGCCAAATACGCACCCTTCGTCGTGAGTGATGACCCTAACAATAAGCATTTTCGCGTGCGCGATTTGGCCCTGCCGCGCGGGCTGGAAGAACCACGTTTCCAATCGCGACGAAAACTGCGTGAGATGCTCGACAAATTGCCCCGCATCGAAGAAGCTGCGGCCGTCGATCCGGTCCATGCTATCGATGAATATTACGAGCAAGGTTATCAGTTGGTGACCACACCCGAAGCTCAGAAAGCGTTTGACATCCAAAGTGAATCGGACGCAACCCGAGATGCTTATGGCCGTAACTCATTTGGTCAACGCGCACTGCTGGCACGACGTTTGGTCGAAGCGGGAGTACCCTTCGTGACGTTGTACGATGGCGGCTGGGACCATCACGCAGACCTCTTCGGTGCTTTGCGAACTCGCTTGCCATCTTGGGACCAAACCGTCGCCGCCTTGATAAACGATCTGGACCAACGCGGCTTGCTGGAAACTACCATGGTGATCGCGCTTGGAGAATTTGGACGTACTCCCAAAATCTCAACGCTTTCAGGACAGAGTAAGCCTGGTCGCGATCATTGGGCTAGCGCCATGTCGATTTTATTTGCCGGAGGTCGCACGCCGGGTGGTCAAGTCATCGGCGCAACGGATCGCCTAGGCCATTCAGCTATTGAACGCGTTCTATCGCCCGAAAATTTCGTTTCCACCGTTTATCATAAACTCGGTATCGATCCTTCGAAGATTTATCATGCTCCGAGTGGTCGACCGAATCTTTTGGTCAGCGATCCAACTCCTATTCGTGAATTGATGGGCTAATCCGTGCCTTTAATGAACCAGATGGATCGACTCCCACACCTCAAGTTTTTCACCCTCATCTGGATTTTCCTCAGCGGTATGTTGGCGGTGGCCGAACCACCATCGCTCACCCGTCTGTTTCCATGCGGTGGTTGCGTTGGCACAAACGTACAAGTAACCGCAACGGGCAAGTTTACCACTTGGCCTGTGCAAGTCGATTGTCAACCCGCAGTGTTGCAGTGGAAAGCTCTCGAAGAGAATGGCAAATTTGAAGTTTCCATTCCACCCGATGCCCCCACCCAAGTTTATTGGGTTCGGTTCTATAGTGGCGAAGGGAGCAGCGTGGTCAAACGATTTATTGTCGATGATGTTCCCAGTCAGCAGGAACTGGAGCCCAACAACAGTATCAAGGCGGGCAATGCGATCGATGCTCTGCCGCGACAGATTTTTGGGATCCTGCAAAAAGGTGGCGATGTCGATGTTTATCGAGTGCAATTGAGCGCTAATGCGACCTTGGTGGCTACCGTCGATGCTCAAAATTGGTTGCGATCACCGCTGGATGCCGTACTTCAATTGACCGATGAAAAAGGAAACGTGGTCGAAGAAAATATCGATACCCATAACCTGGACCCACAGATCGTTTATACCGCGAAACGCCCTGGAGTGTACTGCGTACGCGTGATGGGCTTTCCTGAGTCTCCCGACAGCACGATCAGTTTTGTAGGGAACGACAACTGCCAGTATCGTTTAACATTGACAACCAGCGGCCACTTGGAAGCTGTTTACCCTCTCGCCGTGCAAATCCAGCAACCTACCACGCTTCAGCCACGGGGTATTCAGATGCCAGGAAATCTAGCCCCCTGGACACCGACAGTCGACTCATTGGGCGAGGTGTATTTTAATCATCCTCAGACTACCGGGCATTGCTCTGTCGCTGTGGTGAGTCATCCCGTGATTTCTGAACCAGTGAGCGACGTCAACAACGCATTGACTCCGCCGCTGGCCATCTGCGGTTCGATCCAGGATCCACAGCAAAAGGATACATGGTTGATTCAATTAGAGAAAGATAAAAGCTATCGCTTTGAAACCGAAAGCCATACCTTAGGTTTTTCTCTCGATCCGCTCGTTCGCTTGCTGAACTCTGAAGACAAAGAGATCCAAAAAGTGGATGAAAGCAATGGCAATCGCGATCCTAATTTTGTCTGGAAAGCCAATGCTACAGGTATTTATAAGCTCGTGATTGAGGATGCGGAAGGCTTCAGCGGACCACTGCACTTCTATCGAATTTATATTAAGCCGGTGGAACCGAGCGTAAAAATTCAGGGTTCGGTCGACCATGTGGAAGGAGAAATCGGAAAGCCGATCGAGGTAAAATTCACCGTGGAACGCTTGGATGGCTTTAGCGATGTTCTGGAAGCGGAGTTAATTGTCGATCCCAATCGCCCTTTACCGGCCGAATGCTCCTTCAGCAGTTCCGTCTCGGAAAAGGAGGGTGACAGTTCCAAAGAACTCAAATGGACTCTGCAAACACCTGTGGCCCTCTCGCAAGCTGTTCGCATTCAGATTCGCTCAAAAACGGACCCCACGCGTCTCTTTTCCGTGACGTTTGGGGATGAAAAAACGCCCAACCTCTGGTTAACCGCCACACCTTCCAAGTAAAACAGTGGAACTTGGTTTATCTGCTGAATGACGTCGAGTTTTTCATTCGGCGATTGCTGCCGAATTAACCCCCCGGGGACATAACGATGTACCGTTTCCTTCTCGCTATCTATTCGCTCTGGCTCGCTGCATATTCGCTGAAGCGTGTCAGCATTGCGGCTCTCATTTTCTGGAACTTGGCAAGCAGCGACAATGCAACGCCCTTACATGCTCAAGAGAGAGAGGATTCCAAAGCTGAGGAAATCATTGTTCCGGAAGTTCCGGCGTGGATCAATGAGTCGACAACTCCATCCGACCTGCTACCGGACTCGATCGCGCTGTATGTCGAAATCGCCCCCTTCGAAAGCTTTTGGTCGCATCCACTGCGGCAACGCCTGACCGATTCGGAGTTGATGACCACGATTTTGAAGAATCCCGATGTTACGAAGGCTCTCGACGGCGTGCGACTTGCCGAACTGACGCTTGGAAAAAAGCTTCCCGTATTGCTCGAAGAAATCAGTCGTGGTGGCTTAGTGTTGGCGGTGGATCGAGCCAAGGATAATTCGGCCCTTTTTGTGGCAGGTAAGAGTGCCCAAGATCAACAAGAGCTTGCCCGTAAGTTGATGTACAAGGCAGCCCAACTCCAGGGCTTAGACGAACTTCCCTCTGCCGAGTATCGAGGTATTAAGGCGTATCGCTTGCCTCAAGGGGGTTTTGCATTGCTGGGCAAGTGGGTTGTCTTCGTCAATAAAAACGAGATTGGCAAAGCCATTATCGATCGTTATTTAGATGGCCCAAAAGCTAATCTGTCCCAAGTGGAGCAGTTTGTTAAGGCGAGGAAACAGCACGCCGAAGGAGAATCGATTACGCCGAACAAGTCGCTGGCTTGGCTTTACGCAGACGTCAATTTCATGCGTGAATCGGGAGTTGCCAAAAAAGTGCTGCAGGAAAAGCCCGATGATTTCAATGCGGAATTATTATTCGGTGGCTTGTTTAATATTCTCCGTAACACTCCCCAAGCCACGGCTGAACTGTCCGCAAGCGCGGAGACGATTTCACTCGCTATCGAAACTCCTTTTGAAAAAGCTTGGGTTACCGAACCAGAAGAGTTCTTCTTTGGCAAGGACATCCGCGGTAACGCATTACCAACTCTGCAACTCCCCAATACTCTGGCGACCCTAACGGCCTATCGCGATATCAGTTCTCTCTGGCTTTATGCGGGTGACCTATTTGGTGAGAAAGTGAATGACCAACTAGTGCAAGCCGAAAGCACGCTTTCGACGCTGTTCGCCGGTAAGGATTTTGGTGAGGAAATCCTGGGAGCTTTTCAGCCGGAAATACGTATCATTTCCACAGCCGCGCGGTTTAGTAAGGATCAGCCCATTCCATCGGTACAAGTTCCCGCGTTTGCCATGGTGGCTGAAATGAAAGAACCACAAAAAATGCGCAAGGAACTCAAACGTATCTTCCAGAGCTTCATCGGTTTTATCAACGTGGTTGGAGCGATGAATGGACAGCCTCAATTTGATCAAGATATGGATAAGCTGGGGGATGCCGAGTTATTGATTGCCCGCTACGCTTGGGACGATTCCCATCCTGAATCGAAAGAGATTCCCATTCAATATAACTTCACTCCCTGCTTGCTAATTCTTGACAACTACATGGTTCTGTCCAGCACCGAAACGTTAGCTCGTGAATTGATGGAACCACTGCAGAAAGAGCAGGGGGCTAAATCTGAAAAGTCAAACAGTCCAGTTGGCGACAAAGTCCGTAATACTTATCTCGAGTTAACCGGAAAAGGTATCAGCGACGCTTTACAACAAAATCGCGAACAACTGATCTCCAACAACATGCTGGAGAAAGGTCAAAGCCGCAAGGAGGCAGAAGCGGAATTTGATGTATTGCTATTGATTCTCAAGTTCGCCACGAAACTCGCGATCAACTTTGAAGTAGGAAAAGAAGCAAATCTTCAATTGGATTTAGAGTTAAACGAGAAGTAATACGTTTTCTCAAAGCGTTTTTTGACAAGTGGAAATGACCCATGTTGCCATTGGATTGGAATGCTGTGGATCCGCAGTGGGCTTGGGAGCCTTGGGTTGCCACGAACGAATCACCCTGGGACAAACCAACCATTCATTATCTTTATCGCCGCATTGGTTTTGGTATTTCCGCCTCCGAGGCGCAGCGGAAAGTCGAAGCTGGAGTCGACGCAACATTCGATAGAATCTTTTCGCCTACCAGCGATGCGGAATATGAGTCGACTTCCTCAAGCATCGCAAAATCGATTCTAGCTGGTGGCAATTTACGTCAGCTTTCAGTGGGCTGGTTGCATCGTATCCTCAATACGCCCAATCCTCTGGTAGAAAAGATGACGCTTTTTTGGCACGGCCATTTCGCGACCGGCGCCGATAAAGTCAACGACATTTACGCGATGCAGCAGCAAAATGAAACGCTGCGAAAGTATGCCCTTGGATCCTTTGCGCAGATGGTGCATGACATCTCCAAAGACCCTGCCATGCTGATCTATTTGGATAGTGCCTATAATCGCAAAGCTCATCCAAATGAAAATTATGCTCGGGAATTGATGGAACTATTCTGCATGGGAGAAGGGAACTACTCCGAGAAAGATGTTCAAGAACTGGCTCGCTGCTTTACCGGTTGGGAAGTTAGACGCTTGCAGTTTCGTTTCAATCGCTTCCAGCATGATACCGATAGTAAAAGTCTATTGAGTACGAAAGATATTGAATCCGGTGAACAAGCGATCGATATCGTCTTAAATCATGAGGCGACACCGAAGTTCATTATAAAAAAACTATTTAAATTCTTTATCGCCGATGAGCCAACGCCGTCAGACCGTCTCCTGGAACCGCTGGTGAAACAATTCCGCGACGACGATTTGCAAATCGCGCCGGTGCTTCGCCGAATGCTCTCGAGTAACATGCTATTCTCCGAGCTAGCCCGCAATCGCAAAATTCGATCTCCTGTCGATTGGATGATCAGTTGGATGAAAGGATTGGATATCAGCGGCAATATGCAGTTGTTATCAGAGGGTTTGACGCAAATGGGGCAGAGCCTGTACTTTCCTCCAAATGTCAAAGGTTGGGATGGTGGTCGAGCTTGGATCAATTCGTCAACGCTGGTTGCGCGAGCCAACGCGATGCATCGTCTAGTTCACGATGGCAACACCCGGTTTGATAAACAGTCGATCGGACAATATGCGCAGACACTAAAGATCGATAAACCCGCAGCATGGCTGGATCATTTGATGGATTCCAATCTGACGGTCACTATAGCCGCCCCGCAGCGTGATGCTTTGCTTGAATCGGTCAAGTCGTATCCAGTGGATCAAGCGCTCAAGGAAATTCTCTGTCGCGTCGCCACTTGGCCACAAACGCACTTGGCTTAGCACGGTTCCAGAATGATGGACCAAAACGAGGAGTAATTGGTTATGAAAACAACACACCAACTTTCACGTCGACTTTTTCTGGAACGTTCGTTGTTGGCTGCGAGCGGTATCGGGATAGGTTCGGCCATCGGCCCGAAATGGTTGCAGGGCGCAACGCTGAATGCCGCTAACTCAGCGGGTCGCATCCTCGTCGTGATCCAATTAAGCGGTGGTAATGATGGGCTCAACACGGTGATTCCGATTCGAGACCCTGAGTATAAAAAGCGAAGACCCAAACTATCCATCGCGCAGGCGGATGCCATCTCTATTCCGCAAGACTTAGCATTACACCCCTCGCTGAAAGGTGTTGCGGGCCTTTTGGAAGCAGGTCAATTTATGCTCGTTCAAGGCACCGGTTATGCGAGCCCCAATAGATCGCACTTTGAATCGATGGATATTTGGCACTCCTGCACAACAAAAGATAAACGAGGCCGAACGGGATGGCTTGGTCGTTGGCTGGATCAGAAACAATCGGACCAAAAGAGCGATAGTAGTCAAGACGCTCTAGCGATGCATTTAGGTGCCGAAGTCCAGCCCTTTGCCTTATCGACTCTCGATGTACAGGTACCTTCGCTATCGTCTATCGAGCAATTCCGCTTCAAAGTGGAAACCGACCCCGAGGTAGCTCGTTCCTCCTCTAAGATGAATTCGGAAAAAAATACAGCGACCAATAATGACCTGTTGGATTTCATTTCGGGAACTACGGAATCAGCGGTCAAGGCGAGCGATCGAATTGAAAAAGCTCTGAAGCAAGCGTCGACGGGGGGAGAGTTCCCCGATTCGCAGTTGGGCCAGAAACTGCAAGTCATCGCCAGACTCATCAAAGCTGGACTGCAAACATCGGTCTATTATATCACGCTAGATGGATTCGACACTCATGCTCAACAACCGGCCGTGCATGCAGCGCTGCTGAATCAGTGGTCGGAAGCGTTGTCTGCATTTGTCAAGTTCCTCAATGCATCAGGAGATTTGGAGCGGACTCTGGTGATGACGTTCAGTGAATTTGGGCGACGTGTTGCAGAGAATGCGAGCGATGGCACCGATCATGGTGCGGCGGCTCCCATGTTTTTTGCAGGAGCCAAATTTAATCAATCCATTGTTGGAAAGCATCCAAGTCTGACCGATCTGGATGATGGCGACTTGAAACACCATACGGACTTCCGCTCCGTGTATGCGTCGGTTTTAAAGCAGTGGTTTAAAACGCCACCTGAATCCGTACTCGGAGGAAGCTTTGCCAGTCTCGATTTGTTTCGTTGATTGATATATGCCACTCGATTGCGGAAATTGGGTAGACAGAAATGAAACACTTTTTATTGTTTTACGAGGCAGGCCCCGACTATGCGGAACGTCGACAACCCTACCGCGCTGAGCATCTCAGGTACGGTCAGGCGTCGGTTGAGCGCGGCGAGTTAATTCTCGGTGGTGCGTATGGCGATCAGGTTGATGGCGCAGTGCTGGTATTTGTAGGAGATACGGCAGAAGTCGCAGAGCAGTTTGCAAAGCATGATCCTTACGTCATTCACGGTGTCATCCAGCGGTGGTGGGTTCGACCGTGGACTGTGGTGCTGCGGAAGTAACATTCCGGCCGCGACAGATGTGTTATGACCTTTCGACATTTCCTCGTGGATATCAACCTTGAAATTTGGGCGAACGCTTTTCTGTAAAGGCGGCGATACCTTCTTTGGCATCGGGAAGCTCAAGGCAGCGAATATAGGCCGCTGTGTCGGCCAAAAATGCCGATTTCGGTTGCAAGCCCTCGTCGGCATGCACCAGCTTTTTGGTTTCGCGTAGAGCTTGTGCGGACAATTTTAAAAGCTCTTCACCCCACTTCTCCGCTGCAACGACCACCTGTGCTTTAGGGACCAACCGATGGACCAAACCGTAATCAAGAGCTTTTTGTGCATTGATCGGTTGACCGGTCAAGCACATTTCGATGGCGCGCGTCTTGCCAACCAGCGCCGTCAATTGAGCGATACCATAACCGGGCGGCCAGCCGAGCAGAATTTCGGGCATACCGAATTGAGCGCTGTGAGCGGCTATTTTTAAATCGCAAGCTCCAGCCAGCACACATCCCGCACCATAAGCCAAGCCATTAATGGCGGCAATGAAGATCTGCGGCAACTGCTCCCAAGCCAAATACATGCGGGCTTGTCGATAGCTGAGTTGCTCTGCGATGGATCGGTCCAAGGTGCCAACTTCCTTGACATCATCACCGGCACAAAACGCATCGCCTGCCCCGGTGACAATGACGATGCGAATAGCTGGATTAGCCGCCAAATAAGAATTCAACGTTTCCCAATCGGCCGTCATCTGTTGATTGACCGCGTTCAGCTTGAGCGATCGATTCAAGAGAACTTTCAAGATCGACTTATGCTGATGCAATTGAAGGGTGTTTAACTGCGGCAAAGACATAGAGTTACCTATTGAGCTCGTCGAAGTTTGTAAGGCTGTCATCGGTTGGTGCGGTGCTGTTTGCTTGGCAGACATTTTCGCAGCGATCTTTTCCAAGAGCACGACGGCCCGCCGATGGGTACCGCGACCGATCATTTCATGGGCATCATACGCAGTGATCTCAAAATCGATCAAACGTTTTTCGATTTGTGTGACTTTAGCAACGGCTCGCACATGGGAACCAAGCGGAGTGCCCGCCAGATGTTCGATGTTGACGGCAGCCCCAACAGACTCTTCTCCCACTTCCAAAAAAGGTTCGATCGCTCGCCGAGCAGCTCGCTCCATCATCAAGATCATATTGGGAGTCGAAAAGACAGGAACCGAATGATCCGGTATTGGCTTGCCAGTTGACAACCAATCCTTACCGACCGTGGGAGGTGGGTAGCCGAGGTGAATGACGTGTTCAGCGGTCACCTGCCAATGCAATTCCGCTTGACTACCAACAACCAAACCTGGACGCATAAGAGTAAGAACTTCACACTACGGAAGGGGAAAATGTGGAACACTGCTTGAAACTTCCTCAGGCAGTGACTTTGGGAGACGAACCCAAGGAGCTCGGCTTGCCAAGCTTTTGCCTGCGGAAATCGCCAAATTCGAATCCAGTTACCCTGGAAAGTATAGCTGGAAATTGTCTCCAGCGGAGCGAACACCACTTCCCACCACAACCCAAACCCCCATTATGGGGCAATTAGCCCAGTTTTTGTCGTTTTTTCAGGAAAAACAGAGGTGGTTTTCTTTTCTTTTTCAATCGCTAATTCCGGCTGAAATCAGCCGGAATCGCTGGCGATTCTGGTCGGGCCGGACTGGACAATAACCTACAATTAAGCAGTCCTTGAAATGGTTACAAGTTGAAAGACTCATACGGTTTTTAATGCGTAGAGCCTTTGTCTAGAAACGTCTGTAGAAGTCGAACTTTAGGGCGACTGGATTTGTAACCATCTGGCTGCGTGGCCCTATTGCCACTTACCAGTATTGCGATTTTGGTAGGGTTGGAATTTGCCTGTGTTGCAAAGTGAATAGGTGGACACGGGCGTTGACTCAGGCGATCGGGTGATTTCTGGCCATTGGGTAGAACGCGGCAATAGTTTTGGAATGTGTTCAAAGGTGAGTGCAGAAAGGGTAAGTCGATGAAATTTCGTTATGTGGCGATCTTGGTAACTCTTGGCTTCAGTGCGTTGGCACAAGGGGCGGATCCAGTGGAACTGGGTAGAGCTAATCTCACTACGGGCATTCCGGGGAAGGGGCCGCTCACGGTCAAAGAGATTGAGACATGGTTGGCTAATCCCAAAAACCATGAAACACTGAGCGTCAAGTTACCTAGCAGCTTGGACGCTGGCAAAGAAGCGATCTATATCCCCGAAGACAATCCGTTGACCCTAGCCAAAATTGAATTGGGCCGTCAGCTGTATTTCGATCGACGCTTTTCCGCAGGGAACGAGGTAAGTTGTGCGGATTGTCATCATCCCAATTTTGGATATGCCAAAGATACGCAGTTCGGGGTGGGAGTGAAGGGACAAACGGGAAATCGAAATTCACCGACTTCGTTCAATCGTATTATCAGCAAAGCGCAATTTTGGGATGGTCGAGCCGGTTCGCTGGAAGCTCAAGCGGTGGGTCCTATCGGCAATCCAATCGAAATGGGCTTCACGCATGAGAAGGCAGTCGCATTGATCAAGGCAACGCCTGGTTACAAGATGCAATTTGTGAAAATATTTGGACGAGAGCCAAATATCGATGACGTGGGTCGAGCGATCGCTTCGTTTGAGCGTACGATCGTGACTGGTGAAAGCTCATACGATGTTTTTGAACGTCTTCGTCGCTTCGAAGAATCATTCGCTGCAGACCTGGAAGATTTGGACGCGCTCAAGGAAGACAATGAAGAGCTGTACTCCAAGTACATTGCACTGAAGAAAGATGCCGATGCGAACCCCATGAGCGAATCTGCGAAACGTGGTCGCGAATTGTTCTTCAGTACTAAAAGCAATTGCTCCGCTTGCCACGTTGGTGTGAATTTCACCGACGAACTCTATCACAATCTGGGTGTTGGCATGGATCAGAAAGAGCCCGATGTCGGGCGATTTGCGGTGACGAAAAACCCGAAAGACACCGGAGCGTTTAAGACGCCATCGCTGCGTAACATCGCTCAAACCGGCCCCTACATGCATGATGGTAGCCAAAAGACCTTGATGGAAGTGGTGGAATGGTACGCCAAAGGTGGCCATCCGAATCCACACTTGAGCGAGAAGATTCAGAAGTTAGATCTGACAGCGCAAGACAAGCAAGACTTGGTAGCATTCATGGAAGCGTTGACCGGTCCACTGCCAAAAGTTGAAACAGCAAGACTTCCTTAACATAAATCTGATTTCATGGCGTCGTCCCCAACGGAACGACGCCTTTTTTTTTGAGACATGACTCGATTTCGCAGCGACTCGATACGCTGTACAATCCGCAGAACTCTTGGACCGATCTCAACGAGTTGTGCTCTCTAAACTATTTGGACCGTGCGTTCAGCAGCGATATTCTTTGGTAGCCGATCGAGGTATTCACAAGTGGATCAAGCAGAACTCGAACGCGTAGCGACGAAGGTTGGGATTCACTCGGTGCAAAGGCATATTTTTTTATGTAGCGACCAAACAAAACCTAAGTGCTGTGACAAAGAAGAATCGTTAATTGCATGGGAGTTTTTGAAGCAGAGATTAAAAGAATTGAAACTTGTGGGGCAGGGTGGTGTGCTTCGCACCAAAGCCAACTGTTTACAACTTTGCATTTATGGTCCGGTCGCTGTTGTTTATCCAGAGGGAGTTTGGTACCACTCCTGTCGACCTGAAGTCTTGGAACGCATCATACAAGAACATCTTATCGGTGGCCGAGTGGTTGCCGAGTACGTGATCGCCGAAACTATCCCCGGTGAAAGGCCCCAGTAGTATTTCGCAACCCCGAGTCGCTCGCTCCGCATAACGGCTGATACGACGGTTTTAGCTCGCAATTTTCTGCGTTTGCGATGCTCAAGTGGGCATTCGACCTAGAGCAGCCTCGAGGATATTGCGTGTGATTTGTTGCAGACGTGGATCGGGGCCTTTGGGTTCCGTATAAACCTTGGGCCGAACGTAGCCTGGTGGTGCACTCAAGCCATCGGCCCACCAGATGGTTGACGCGTTGAATACAAAATTCCCTTTCGGCCCTGGGTAAATGGTTGCGGTGTACTGACCACCATTGGGTTTATCCGGCGCGGATTGTGTGGGGCCGCTGGCGATCACCTCCAGGCCAGCGATGGGTGCAGGATCTCCATGCCATTCCCAGCCGATTACACCTGGTATTCTATCCCCATTTTTCATCCCGGTGTTACGATAGATCCAGTGCTCTTCTTTGGTGCAAATCCAATCTGCACCGCCGGTAACTGGGCCGGTGCTATGGGCTCCCATCAATTCGTTGGCATAGGGTCTGATATGTTCCAATGAATCCATTTCATTAAAGTCGGTTGTACCGTCGGGTGGTCCGAAAACGCCGACTCGGCGAATGGATTGCGTCGCTTCATCCCAAAGCACTCGACCACATACGGCATTGCCGGAGAAAAAGGCCAACGATACGCCTGCGGCTAGAGCTGCTTGAGCATTGCGAAACATTTCGATGGTCCAGTACTCATCATGCCCAAGACTCAACCATCCCTTACAGCGCAATAAACTTTTCGGATCCTTGTGCGTATCTGTATTGGATACATAGGTGACATCATACCCGAGTGATTCCATCCAGTAGGCAAAGGGAAATTCCCATAACAAGAACTCACCGGAGCCGGTGGAGAGAGGTGCGTCGAAGATCTGACAATATCGACCGTAGGGCCGCAGAAAACTGACTTGCGATTTTCCACCCCAATGCCATTGATTGACTCCATCATCGTAGAGGGAGAACTGACTTGGCCAGCGGTTATAAGCTTGCCAAGTATGGTCGCTGCATTGAAAAACAAAATCTGCTTGGCGATCATCTCGAACGATAAAGATCACATAGCTATCTTGACCGCTCTGCAAGGCGGTGAGTTTTCCGAGGTAGACGCCGCTGACAGCATCGGCTGGAATCTGCCATTGGAATGCCGTTGGCCATTGGCACACCAGCAACCGATAAGCCTGTGGTTCGGGTGTCGGTTGAGGAGCAACAGAAACGGGGGAAAGCGTGGCGATATGGCGTCCACCTTTGCCCCCGTAATATCCAAGTCGATAGATATCGAGTTGAACCTCTGAACTCGGATTTGCGCTGACTTTGATTTCAATCGTTTGACCGGATCGGATGCTCGCATGGGAGCAATAGCCTTCAATGACCGGGGAACGATATTTGGTTGCAGGATCGATTTGGCAATTCTTCAGCATCCAATCGGTTGTTCCGGGGCGTTGGTTTTCCTGGGTGATGATCGAGTCTGCTGCAGAGAGAGTGCGGGCCGCTGCCGAACCGGCAGGGAGTCCCAGAGCGGCAGTTGCCGCTAATCCCCCGGCTCCGCTCAATACGGCTCCTCGCAGTATTTCACGTCGATTTACTTCGTGCTGGGACGGCCGGCGGGATTGGGGAAGCTCGCTCATGATTCAACCTCAGGGAAGCAAGAATGATTGAGGAAAACCAGCGTTCAATGTACCATCTTTTGTGAGGGGACTCAAAAAAGGGAACGCCATACCCTCCCATCCATGCTCCGCCGCCTGCATTAGCAAAGGTTATTTTGGCGTTTTAATGGGCGTTATTTGAGTCAAATTATCCACTTGGACGATGGAAATTGCGAAGACGCGTAGACGAAGGTTGGAGACTTCGGATATTTACAGCAGTATAGGTCGGTTGGTTTTGACAAAACTTGTGGTGAATTGAGAAACAGTTTCGATGAATACTAGTTGGTCGCCCTCGTCGTGGCAGTCGCGAACTGCTCTCCAGATGCCCATTTATCCAGATGCAAACGAACTTCAATCAGCGCTGAATCGTTTAGCTGGACTCCCGCCGTTGGTGACGAGTTGGGAAATTGAAACGTTGCGAGAGCGATTGGCGGACGCTGCCAGCGGAAACGCGTTTCTATTGCAAGGTGGAGATTGCACGGAGAGTATCGACGAATGCAGTACCGATGGCGTAGTTCGCCAAATCAAAGTGCTGATGCAAATGAGTTTGGTATTGATGCAGGCGTCGCTGAAGCGTGTGATTCGGGTCGCGCGTATTGCTGGTCAATATGCGAAGCCTCGCTCGAATGATACCGAAACCAGGGATGGAGTCACCCTGCCCGTGTATCGAGGCGATATCATCAATCGTTCTCCCTTTACACTGGAAGACCGACAGCCCAATCCCGAGTTATTGCTGAAGGGCTATGAGCGGGCCGCTTTGACATTAAATTTTATTCGGGCATTGTGCGTGGGTGGTTTTGCGGATCTTCATCATCCCGAAAATTGGGATCTTGAATTTTGCAAGGAATCTCAAATCGCGCGTCAATTTCATCGCTTGGTCGATTCCATCGTTGAATCATTGAGATTCATGGAAACGGTAACAGGCAAAGCGTTGAGTGAGACGCGGAGTGTCGAGGTTTTCACCTCGCACGAAGGTCTGCATTTACCTTATGAGCAAGCTCAAACGCGGCAAGTTCCGCGGCGAGATGGTTGGTATAACCTGAGCACTCATATGCCTTGGCTCGGATATCGGACAGCGCAATTGGATGGTGCGCATGTGGAGTATTTCCGAGGTATTTGTAATCCTGTCGGTTGCAAGATTGGTGCGGACACCAAGCCCGAATATCTTTTGAAGCTGATGGAAATTTTGAACCCACAGCGTATACCGGGCAAATTGCTGCTCATCCATCGCTTTGGTCACCAGAAGATTCAAGATTATCTTCCCCCGTTGATTCGTGTGGTTCAAAGTGTCGGTCAGCCTGTTTTGTGGGTCGCAGATCCGATGCACGGCAACACGGTTTCATCCCCCTCGGGCTATAAGACTCGTCGATTTGATGATATCGTCTCTGAATTGCTGCAAGCTTTCGATATACACCAACAACTCGACAGCCATCTCGGTGGAGTGCACTTGGAATTAACTGGCGACAATGTGACCGAGTGCACTGGTGGCGCTCGCGGCTTGGCAGAGACCGATTTGCATCGCGCCTACAAGACACTGGTCGATCCGCGACTGAACTATGAACAAGCGATGGAGATTGCCTTTTTGATTGCCCAGCGTTTGAAACAAAATCGCCCCGCTGCCGATACCGCTCACTGAGACAAATATCAGCCTTGCGAAAAACTGATGGCTTTCGACCGGTTCAGCCTAGGGACCGGTCCGAAATTTGTCTTTCTCGCTGGGCTCCGTAGCTCATCTGCGAATTTCGGTGGCGACAACACATTCCGGCGGCTTTGTTTTTGGCTTCGAGCCACTTACCCTCGAGATAGCCCCGTGCGAAGGTGGCCCAACCCGCCAAAAGCACCCGGTTTTCAGGGCAATTTACGAATTTCGGGGGATCGCGGTTGAAATCTGAAGGGCAAACCTTCATGCTAGAGAAATGCGAGAAATCCTGCCTAATCTTTTCCTGCCTGAGGTCGATCTAATGCTGTCAGAAAAACCATCTCTCCCTATGACAAATAGCACCGAGAAGTCGATGGGGGATCGAGGACTTTCGCGTCGAAGTTTTCTCGGCCGCAGCGTCGCGGCGACTGCCGCCCTAACAGGATATTTGTCGTTTCCGACTCCCACCCGAGCGTTTCTGTCTCCGAATGAAAAGCTGAATATCGCTGTTGTCGGTTGCGGCAACAAAGGCTGGCACAACGTCGAGCAACTCACTTCAGAGAACATTGTCGCCTTGTGCGATGTGGATACAAATTATCTTGACCACGCGGCAAGCGTGCATCAGAAAGCGACTCGTCACCGCGACTTTCGCAAAATGCTAGAGAAGGAACTGAAGAACATCGATGCGGTAGTCGTTTCGACCGCAGACCATACGCACGCTCCGGCCTCGTCGGTCGCCCTAGATCTTGGCAAACATGTGTATTGTGAGAAACCTCTCAGTCACACGGTGAGTGAAGCTCGAGCTCTGGCGAAGCTTGCTGCCAAGAACAAGTTGGCAACTCAAATGGGAACACAGATTCACGCAGAAGGAAATTACCGGCGAGTGGTTGAGTTGATTCAAGGGGGAGCGATCGGGAATGTGACGGAAGTTTACTCCTGGTGCAACAAGGGCTGGTCGAATGGACGCTTTGGTGAACCGGCAGCCGTACCGGCTCATTTAGATTGGGATCTTTGGCTTGGACCGGCCAAGCAGCGTCCTTATTCTGGCAGTATTCATCCTGCGAATTGGCGACGCTTTTGGGAATACGGCGGTGGAACTTTTGGCGACATGGCCTGCCATGTTGTCGATCTGCCGTTCTGGGCGCTCAGTTTGCGTCATCCCATAGCGGTGACATGCGAAGGCCCAGAAGCTCACCCAGATGGCACACCCGAGTGGACCAAATGCACTTATGAATTCGGTGCCGAAGCGGGACATGGACCACTCAAGCTCTACTGGGCCGATGGCTCCGCAAATTTTGATATCGTCAAACAGACCAAAGACCATAGCGGTATGCCACTGACCACCTGGGGACTTGGCGTTTTGTTTGTGGGTGATAAGGGCATGTTGGTAGCGGATTATGGCCGCCGCCAACTTTTGCCTCAGGATAAGTTCGCCGATTTCAAAGCGCCAGCGGAATCGATTCCGAATTCCGTTGGCCACTGGCGAGAATGGGTTGATGCATGCAAGAATGGCTCACCTACCACGTGCAATTTCGACTATTCGGGCGCGCTATCGGAAACGGTTTTGCTGGGTATCGTCGCTTTCCGAACCGGAAAAAGAATTACTTGGGATGCCGCAAATCTCAAAGCCACCAACGCGCCTGAAGCTGATGCCTACATCACCAAAGAGTATCGCAAAGGCTGGGAAGTGGTTGGTTTGAATAGTTAAGCCCGCAGCGTTTCTCGATTGTCCCAAACGGGGCGAGCGGAGTGCATAGTGATGCGAGTTGAATGGATTAACTTCAGCTTGATTTTGGTCACCCTTCTTGGGATGAGTGAGGAGATTCGCGCGCAGTCTTCACCGCAAGAGATTTTTTTTGAAAACCGTATTCGACCTCTGCTGATCGAACGCTGTTATAGCTGTCATTCGCAAGAAGCCCAAGCGAACAACGAGCTCAAAGGGAGCCTGCTGCTTGACTCTGCCGAAGCGATTCGACAAGGTGGCGACAGCGGTTCGGCGATCGATGCAACGAATGTCGACAGCAGCTTGCTACTATCGGCGATTCGTTACGAAGGGCTCGAAATGCCACCGGATGGCAAACTGAGCGATCAGGAGATCGCCGACATTCGGAAGTGGATCGTGGAGGGAGCATTTCATTCCGGCAAACCTCCCACGCATACCAAAGATGCTGTGAGCAAACCGACCCTTGATATTGAAGCGGCGAAACGGCAATGGCCATACTTTGCTTTGAAACGACCGGCGGCGCCTCTAACGTCGACGCCGACTGTCACCCAAAAAACGCTAACTCAGGACCGCTGGGGCAGCTCGCCCATAGATCATTATTTGTTGGCTACTGCCGCGAATAAGGCACTCGGGCCCAACGCCGAGCTAGATCGAACCCGCTTAGCCCGCCGGCTCTATTATGACCTGATTGGTCTTCCACCTACTCCCGAACAACTGGAATGTTTTTTGAGAGAGGAGCAACCCGACGCGTACGAGCGTTTGGTCGATCAGTTGATTGCGTCTCCTCATTTCGGCATTCGGTGGGGCCGAAATTGGTTGGATATTGTTCGATATGCCGAATCGACAACCCTGCGAGGCTTGATCTATAGCGAAGCATGGCGTTATCGCGATTATGTGATCGAGTCGATTCAACAAGACCGCCCTCTCAATCAAATGATCCGAGAGCATGTTGCAGGGGACTTACTGCCAGCCAACTCCGCGGAGGAGCAAGCACGCGGTTTGATTGCGACTACCTTTTTGACCTTAGGTAATCACAATTTAGAGGAGCAGGACAAGCAGCAATTGCGTATGGATGTGGTGGATGAACAATTGGATGTTATTGGACAAGCCTTCCTCGGTCAGACCTTGGGTTGCGCGCGGTGCCATGACCACAAATTCGATCCTATCCCAACCAAAGATTATTATGCGATGGCTGGAATTTTACGAAATGTTCAAACATTGAAAGATGCCAATGTTTCCAATTGGATCACTCGTCCCTTGCCAATGTCTACTGATGAGCAATCGCATTTTGAACGATTGCAAAATGACTTAACTCGTCTCGATCAAGAATTGAAGGCCACCAAAAATCAGCTCGCCAAATTCAATAACGTGAATATTGCTGAAGCGGTTCCGCTGAACAAACTTCAGGGAGTTGTGGTCGATGACAGCGAGGCTCAACTTGTTGGTTCGTGGACAGAATCAAAGTTTGTCAAACCCTATTTGGGGAACGGCTATCGCCACGATGACAATACGCAAAAAGGTGAAAAAACGATTACATTTTCGACCAACAAATTAAGCAGTGGAACCTATGAAGTTCGACTCGCTTATTCTCCTGGTGGCGGACGTGGATCGCGCATACCGGTCACCGTTGCGTCCGCCGATGGCGAAAAAGTAATATCGATTAATCAACGACAGAAACCCGATATCGCTCCCTGCTTTGTTTCGCTGGGGAACTACCGGTTTGAATCTGGAGGTCAAGCCTATGTGTTGATATCTACGGGCGATACCGATGGGCATGTTACGGCAGATGCGGTTCAGTTCCTACCGCAGGGGCAAGTCGATTCCCTCTTACGTTCTGAGCCCAATGCGAATGCGGTCTCGGAACTCGATTCGGAAAGAAAGATGCTGCAAGCCCAACTGAGCCAGTTGGAGGCCGACAAAAAGCATGTACTGGCTCAATATGATCAGCGTCCACAGGCAATGTCGATTTTGGAACGAACAGATATCGAAGAACCTTATGTCAATATTCGCGGAGTGGTCCACTCACGTGGAGCGAACGTCAAACGAGGTTTTTTGAGCGTGGCTGGCGGAGATTATGGAATTGAGTTACCGGGAACGCAAAGCGGCCGTTTGCAATTGGCAGATTGGTTAGTGACTTCCCAAAATCCCCTCACACCGCGTGTCATGGCCAACCGAATTTGGACCTGGACGATGGGTGTTGGTTTGGCCCGTAACCCTGACCATCTGGGTCCCAGCAGCGAACCCGCAGCGCATCCTGAACTGGTCGACTATTTGGCTTGCGAGCTCAAAGAAAGTGATTGGTCGCTCAAAAAACTGGTGCGATCCTTGGTGTTGTCTGACGTCTATCGGCAGAGTACGACATCGGCAAGCGGCGAGAGTGAAGATCCGGATAATCGTTTATGGATGCGCAGTCACAAAAAATATTTAACGGCCGAGTCCATGCGAGATTCGATGTTACAGATCGCCGGTCAACTGGACCATCGCATGTTTGGAACCGAACTCAATCCATTACCCGCGGCGGACTATGGATTTGAAGCGAAGAGTTCCAGACGGAGTGTCTTCCTGCCAATGCTGCGAAATTCGCTCCCGAAGCTTTTAGTCGCTTTCGATATGGCCGATCCAAGTCGAGTAACCGGTACGCGCAATCAGAGCATCGTCGCACCCCAGGCGTTACTGATGTTGAATTCGGATGAAGTTACGAAACTCGCGCGATCTGCCGCAGAGAATTTGCTGCGTTTGCCGTTGGACCAGATGGAGAACCGCTTGGAGTATGCATTCCGCCAAACCTTAATGCGTTCCCCCACGGCAGCGGAACGGAGCTTGTTCCTTAGTTTCATACAGGACGATTCCGAGTCGATCGATGTTTGGCAAGATATCTATCAGACATTATTTGGTTCCGCCGAATTTCGCTCATTGGAATAACCAATATGCCACAAGAATTTTCTCCACTTTCGCGACGGCAACTTTTGCAAACCACCGGATGTGGATTTGGCTTGATCGCGCTGCAAGGTTTAATGCAAGGGAAACTCAGTGGTGCGGAACCCATCCCTTCCGAATCGAAACTTCATCCTGCGGTAATCAACGCGACTCCCAAGGTGAAGCGGGTGATTTTTTTGTTTATGCAAGGTGGTGTTAGCCAGGTCGATAGTTTTGATCACAAGCCGAAGCTCCAGGAATTCAGTGGTCAAAAAGTTCCCTTTGACGATGCGCGTGTCATCGCCAATACGGGCAAAAGAGGCACGCCGCAACGCGTCTTTACATCGCCTTGGAAATTTAAAAACTATGGCGAATCAGGGCTGCCAGTTTCCGACTTATTTCCGCATATCGGTCAGCAAGCGGATGACTTATGCGTGATCCGATCCATGAACACCGAGGGAGTTGCTCATGGTCCAGCTACACTCTTTTTGCACTGCGGTGCCACAGTCGGTTTTCGCCCATCGATGGGATCTTGGATATCGTATGGCTTGGGAACTGAAAATGAGAACTTACCTGCGTTTATCACGATCAGCCCATCGGCGGGCAATGGCGGTCCAAGAAATTATG
This sequence comes from Pirellulaceae bacterium, assembly GCA_044359485.1. Classification (GTDB taxonomy): domain Bacteria; phylum Planctomycetota; class Planctomycetia; order Pirellulales; family Pirellulaceae; genus JAFLCP01. The sequence continues at coordinate 46,306 of JBIKMB010000025.1, forward strand.
GCAGCGCTTTCCTGCCGGCCAAATATCAAGGAACGGCGATAGGACGAACGAGCAATGCCAAACAACTAAACCACGTCGACTATCTCAAGCCTGACCTGGTTGATAGAAGCCGTCTTGAAAAAAAGTATGAGTTGTTGCAGGCGTTGAATCGCTTGCATCAACAACAACTACCCGGTGACGACGAGGTCGAAGCGGTGGTCGAGTCGTACGAAACCGCTTGGAGGATGCAGCATACGGCTCCCGAATTGCTCGACATTGAAAAAGAAGAGGCGAGTACCTTACAAATGTACGGCATCGGGGAAAAAGCCACCGATCGCTTCGGCCGACAATGCCTGCTGGCTCGCCGACTTTGCGAAGCGGGCGTGCGATTTATTCAAGTGACCTATGGTGATGACACCGCCAATCCTGCGTGGGATCAACACAGCAACTTAGAAAAACATGCGGACCACGCCTTGGCAACCGATCGTCCTGTCGCCGCATTATTGCAGGATCTGAAGCAGCGGGGCTTGCTAGAAGACACCTTGCTATGGTGGGGAGGCGAATTTGGCCGAACTCCCTATGCACAGGACAACGGGACGGGCCGAGATCACAATCCAGGTGGCTTCACGATTTGGCTCGCTGGTGGTGGCGTAAAATCGGGTCTGACTTACGGTGCCACGGACGAATTTGGGCACTTGGCGATTGAGAATCGCGTCCACATGCACGATCTGCATGCCACGATTTTGCATTTAATGGGACTCGATCACACGAAATTAACCTATCGTCATGCGGGGCGCGACTATCGTCTCACTGATGTGCATGGCAAAATCATCTCCGATGTTTTCAGCTAACCCTACTTGGTCAGCTTTCTCTCGCTACCCTGGAAATCGCCCATGCCACCTTCGACGCGTATGCTAGTTGCTTTTAGCTCCATGGCACTTGGCCTGGTGTCGTTGTTTTCAGTCGCGTCATTAGCTCAAGAGAAAACTCGTCCGAATATTCTGTGGATTTCCAGCGAAGACAATGGTCCACAATTGGGTTGCTATGGCGATTCGTTCTCGACCACACCCAATATCGATCGACTTGCCAGCACATCGATTCGCTTCACCCAGTGCTGGTCGAATGCGCCGGTTTGCGCTCCCGCGCGGACTACAATAATCACCGGCATGTGGCCCACCTCGCTCGGCGCTCAACACATGAGAAGCG
>JBIKMB010000140.1:0-14779 GCA_044359485.1 Pirellulaceae bacterium
GCCAGTTCCACCCGTGGGATGAAATAGAAGAACAGCACCTTTAGCTGGTGTGCCATCGACCATGATTTTGCCTTGAGCTTGCACTAAGGAGGGGCCGCTGTCGCAGCCTGAGGAGAACAGCAGGGCAAAACTCAATAAACTGAGAGGAACGAACAATCGTGACATCAGTGTTTTCCGTTGTAAGATTTCCATAAAGCTGAAGCATGATAGGCGAATGTTGTCGTGTAAAAAAAGATCACTCGATTCGCTTAACGAATCGAGTGATACAGCGACTATTGAGGAAAGATCAGCCGAGACTACTTTCTCACTCTGGATTTTCGGCGATAGGTTCGCCAAGGTCGCGGCTAACCATTGCTGAGAACGTTTGCAGAGAGATGTTCTGAGAAATGAAGCTCACCGAACCATCGCCGCGCAGTGCCTGAACGCCACCTGGGTGGAACGAGTAGGGACTGTTTTCGTTGACGATGTTGATGAAGGAGCACCCAGGTTGTGTCGGGATAGCTGGATCAGCTCCCGAATACCCGCGAGGTTGCCGAGCGGTGTTCCAATCGCCGTAGAACGAGTTCAGTTGTTGACCAACACCAACCAATCGACCGCGGAAATAAACGTTCTGTTTACCTGCGAGTTCGATGAAGCAGAAAGTGTTAGAGAGACCATCGACGGTTTCAGCGAAACGGACCTTGTTTCGATTGATCAAATCGTTTGAGCCGAGCATGCCGTTTTCGAGCGAAGCGTTTGCCATACCATTGCAAACTGCGAGTGAGCTGTGCAAGCCACGGATCGCCGAGTAGTCGGTACGAGGCAGGGTGTAAAGCGTTCCGGATGGGAAGCCAAGAGGCTGGAAGTAGACGCCGTAGTCCGATGGAATGCCCTGCGGGGTCGAGGGGCAAACGAAAACCGGGACGTTGCTGAGCAGAGCTGGGCTGCCTTGTGCCATTGGGAATGGAGGTGGCAAATTGCGTGGATCGACCAATGGCTTTTTGGCGTCGAGTAAATTGGTAATGTTCGCTTGCTCGATGTAGGGCAACAGGGAAACCATGCACCCGATGCGTCTAGCGTCAGGGGTCAGGGGGAAGAATGGGTTATTGGACGCAGCATAAGCATCATTAAGTGCGAATTCCCTGCACCAAGCTGGAACCCATTTGTAGGTTGATTCGTGGTTGTGAACAGCTAAACCTAATTGCTTGAGGTTGTTGCTGCATTGCATGCGGCGGGCAGCTTCACGAGCGGCTTGGACTGCCGGTAGCAGCAAGCCAACGAGGATACCAATGATCGCGATAACGACCAAAAGCTCGACTAGCGTGAAACCAGAGCGATTCCAGTTTCTCTTCATGCGGTTATCTCCGATAAGCGTGGAACGGGGGAAGAAAAGCAATAATGAATCCAACCTCCTCCGGGGTTGAACATTAAAACAGTGTAAACACTCTGATACTTCAAGTCCAGAATTCTTCGCACAAATAAATTGGAATCATGCGGACCAGAATCGCCTGCAGGAATTGGGGATTTTCATATCTTAATTGCTTGGCTCAGCGGGGCTATCGGATTGACTCTGTTTGGCTTGCTTGAGCCATTTTTGCGTTTCGTCGAGATGTGGAGCTAGCTTAACCGCCGTCTCGCCTGCTTTTATAGCATCTGAGTAGCGTTTCATTTTCCAGTAGATGGTGGCAAGTTGCACCCAGTGAGTCGCCTCAGCGGGGGCGGTTTTGGTCAATTGGAGGGCGTAGCGTTCTGAGGATTGTAGGTCGTTCGCATCGAGGTCCATCTGGATGAGACCGCTGAGAGCCGTTTCGTGGTAGGGATCCAGTTCGAGGGTTTTTTCCCAGAAGGGGCGAGCAACCGCATAGAGCCCTTCGAGCCAGTAGGAGGAGGCGATGGCAGATAAAGATTCGGGATCATTGGCTAGCGCTTCGAGGGCTTGATTGGGCTCCAGCGCGTTGTCATCTGGGGGGAGGTTGGGGTCTTTCGGCATGAGATATTCTCGGGCCTTGATGGCCATCGCAGGATCGCGTTTTTTCAGGGCATTTGTCATCATCGTTAATCCACGGGCTCGCGAAATTTCCCAATCGGGTAGACGTTCCTGGGCTCCATCGACAACGGTCCAGGCTTTAATCGATTTGTTATTTTGAGTCTCTTTTTTGGGATTTCTTAGAATGCGATGATCGGTTTGAATCGTGTGGGGCACATTGGACAAATCCGCTCTTGGCATGTGGCAATCGATACAGGAATCTTCGCTCGATTTTTGGCGTCGATCTTGGGCTGCTAGTGCGCAACTCTGATCGGTATGGCACTTGAGGCAACTCGTGCGATACTGTTGAACTCTTTCGGATTCGTTTGGTACCGAGTGGGGATCGTGGCATGAGGTGCAGCCCATCTTCTGCGGTGCTGCTTGATAACAGCGGCTTTCCCGCATCTGCTCGACATGGCTAACGGCTCGCACGTTATGACGAACATCTTGAGTGCGCGAGTCTGGCCTGGAGTTTCCGGCGAAGACCACAAACACATCGTCTAGGCGATCACCTGGGCGGAAGTCATAAAATTTTCGGCCAAAGCGAGGAATCACCTGCTCGGCTTGAAGATGGCATTGGTTGCAAACGTCTTCGCGGGCGTTGGGCGAGAGATCGGCAGGGTTGCAAATGGGATCGAGTTGAGCTTGGTTTGTATTGCCAGCGAGATCGTTTGTTTTCTGATTGTGATGGAACTGAATATGTTTCTCTCCAGGGCCATGGCAACGTTCGCAACCGATGATCGCTTCATGAAACACTTGCTGCGTGTATTGTAGATCATTCTTGGTATCAACTCTGCCAGCATGGCAGTAGAGACAACTGTTATCGATACGGCGTTGAAAGCCAGGATGCGCCTCTGGGCTGTAGCCAGGCGAGAGATCCCAACAGTTTTTGGCGGTGTACCAGCCGATAGGCGATTGAAAAAGCATATGGTCTTTAAGGATAAAATAAGCTCGACCTTTTTGGCCAGAACCCATCGCAAATGCGATCGGTTCGATAATGTCTCCGATAGAGTTGCCTTGTTGATCGAGATATCGTTGTTGATGGACCAGTTGAGTTGGGTTACTTGGCTGCGAAGGGGTACTTGGCGTTGGCTTTTTGAGATTCACACGATATTTGTTCGGGCCTGGGATGTTGAGCCAATCAGGGGATTCCGATTCGATGAGAGCCATATCGGACACTCGGGACATCGATTGACCCATAGGATGATTGTCATATTGTTCGGAGATCTTGGTGTGGCATTCGCGGCAGGCTTCGCTACCGACGTAAGATTGATCGCGAGCGGGTGGTAATTCGGCTCGCAGCGGGTAGGTTGTTGTCGTCGTCCTTGCGGTCGGTGTGGGTGTCGGTGTGGATTGGGGAGAGGTTTTCGCGGAGCATCCGATGGCCGCGGCCAACAGAGTTGCGAGGGGAATCGCCATTCCGCGTCGGTTTGCAGAGTCGATTTTCTTGAGGGTTGCGATGAAAAACATGCGGCGCCAAGTCTGAAGAAGTCGAAACGGTCATGCCGAAGTCTCGAGCGTGGGTTATGATCTTTAAGGATAACCGGTTGTTTTGGGGCCGGCATCCATATGTCCAAGAAAAGTAGACCGGCAAAATTTGTCTAGCAAGACAGGGCTAAGACAACCGGCATAAATAGCATTACCGTTTGCCGCGAGGTGCAAGGTTGGGACGTCAAGCGAAGAACACAAAAAAAAATCGGAACCTTCCTGAAGGGCATCGGGCAGGCGCGGCGGACGATTCCATTGTTATCGATTCACCGCGGCAAGCGGATGCCAGGGGGCGTTCCAGGCGACGATTTTCGAATCGAACGCTGATTGTGCTGATCGTGTTGCTTATTCCGTTGGGATACTTGTCCTTTCGTTCTGTGCGTGTCTACCAATTGCGGAGCATGGCGTTTGAGGCAAACGAACTCAGGAATGCGGGCAAATGGAGGACGCTGGAGCCACTGGCTGTAAAGTGGGGACAGGCAGATCAAACAACGGCGATTCCGTGGTTGTTTGCGGCGGAGTGTGCGGAACGGTTGGGGGCACCGGATCGAATGGCTCAGTATCTCGAGCAGATTCCGCAGGAGGATCCGCGAGCCCCCGATTTATTGCTTGAGTTGGCGACCATTTATTTCGGACCGCTCAACCGCCCACAGCAAGGAGTTCAGGCTTGCGAGAGAGCGCTTCAGCTCGTTCCCGAGCATCGGGAGGCGAGGCGTCGATTGATTTTTTACTACGGGATCACCATGCAGCGTGAGAAGGTGATCGAGCTGACTCGAGATACAATTCGCATTGGCAGTGATACCCAAGAAACCTACGTCTATCTGTTGGGGGCGAACTGGCTCAGCTTCTCCAACGCCTACGAACTGAATGGAAAGTGGTTGCAGTCGATGAGTAATGAAGAGGTGTATGGGATTGCTGAAGCTTTGCATTGGCGGGGCGCGACGAAAAACGATCCCTCGGTGGCCCAACTGCCGGAAGCTGATCGGGAGCGAATTCGCAAAGCGGAGCAGGCGGAAATGTTGAAGAAATACTTTGCGCGGTTTCCAAAAAATACGGAGTTGTTGGCGTTTTTTCTGGAGGAAAGTTCCGTCCGTGGCGACGTCGATGAGGTGGAGAAACTGCTGGCCGAAGTCCCTGCCAGCGCTGCGAAGGATAACCGATTTTGGCATTACAAAGGCTGGTACCATGCGAATCTTTCGGAGTGGCAGGAGGCTGAAAAATGCTATCGCAAAGCATTGGAATTGCATCCTTACGCTTGGAGAAGTCAGTTCGAACTGGCCGACGTGCTGAGGAAATCAGGGGATTTGCGCGAGGTGGAGCGGCTATCTCAGTTGTCTCTGGAGGGGAAAGATTTGCAAAAAACCATTTTGCAGCTACCGGATGTGCAGAGTGTACCTATGGACATTTTCAAGCGAATGCAGCGTTATGCGAATGATTGTGGGGACTCTCCAGTGGCGACTAGGATGAAGGAGCGAATCAAGCAGTACGGCGGAGGTTAGGAAAGCGGAGGTAGGAAAAACTAACAGTAATAGACATTTAGGGGGAAATTGCTTGCCTTCGTAAAAATTTATGGATACACTACACGTCGAGCAAAAAATCTTAGCGCCTTTATGCGCAAAATTTTACATTTTTAGTCGGCTTCAGAAGGATTCAGCCCGTGAAACAATTGGCAATTTTGGTGATCGCACTGGTATTTTTCGTTGGATGTGGACCATCCGCAGGGACAGCTCCAGTGAAAGGGAAAGTGACGTTGAAGGGGGCCCCGGCACCAGACGGTACTATGGTTACTTTTTGGCCAGTTGGCGGTGGTGAGACGGCTACTGGCAAAGTGAAAGGTGGAGAATACGAATTGTTCTCCGGCGTTAAAGGGGATGTTGGAGCGAAGCCTGGCAAGTACAAGGTCGTGCTTGCTGAGGGCTCAAGTGGTGATGCATCAACACCGGACAAGGGAGCTTATCAATCCCAAGGGGCACCGAAAAAAGGTGATGTTCCAGGCGCGTCGACCGGGAAGTTTCCTACCGAGTACGGCACGGCTGAGTCGACTCCCTTGGAAAAAGAAGTGAAAAGCGGTTCGAACACTATAGATATCGAGGTTCCATAGGAACTTTTTCATACAAACAAGTTTCTAATGCTTCGCTTCATCTACGGCCAATGAGTCTTCCTGAAGCAGAGCTTTAGAATGTCTGATTTTTAAAATTCATTGCTTTAGTTCTTGGTCTCATTTTTCTCATTCGGAGTTGTCGGCATGCAGGTATCATTACGTCGAAGGACGGGTTTCACGCTCGTCGAGCTGTTGGTGGTTATTGCCATCATCGGCATTCTAGTCGGTCTACTTCTTCCCGCAGTTCAGGCGGCCCGTGAAGCGGCTCGCCGAATGCAGTGCAGTAACAACCTGAAGCAAATCGGTTTGGCTGCACAAAATTACCATGATGCATACAAGACGTTGCCTTGGAACAGCGAATCCGCTTGGGACTGGCAGAACGGAAACAATCGCCCTAAAAACCACCCACGCGATCATTGGATGACCTTTTCGTGGTTGACCGGTATTCTTCCCTACATCGAGCAGGGGACTATTTACAACCGCATCAACTGGAATACCTGGGGTTCGCCACTTGATCCAACCAACGAGCCACTCGCAAGAACGGTGATCAGCACTTATCTCTGCCCTTCCAACGACCAACCCGCTCTTCGAGATGGTCAGTGGAGCAACTATGGTATCGCTCGCGTAGGTACGATGGCTGGTACTGATTACGTCGGAAACATGGGACACATTTGGGGTGGTTGGAAAGACTGCGGTGCAGTTCCTGACTTCCCAGGTCCAGCGAATAATCCAAACCTGTTCGTCAAGGGAAGTGCGGGCACTCCTTGGGTCAACGGCGACTACCTCAATGAACAAGTCAACATCAACGGTTGCTTCCGTTATTTTGGTAGCGTTCGTATGGCTGCTGTGAAAGATGGTACATCCAACACTATTCTCGCCTTCGAAGAAATGCACTTCCGCGGTGGTGATCAGCCTCAATTCGATTTTGGCTACAATGATACCGCTGCTTGGATGAGTCCTGTGGCAGCCATCAACACGGTACGTAATCCAATTAACAACCGCAACCGAGCTTGGCAGCAAGGTGCCGGCGACCGTCGTTGCGCCGGTTGGAGCAGTTACCACACTGGTGGTGCTCAATCGGTTCGAGTGGACGGAAGCGTATCTTTTGTTTCCGAAACAATAGACCACGTCACCCGATACTCATTGGGCGTGCGAAATGACGGTCTTCCGATTAACGACATAGGCAACTAAGGATTTCACTCTCAGTTTATAATTGAAGTGACAGATAGAATTCCATCGGAGAAAGCGTATGATTCTCCGATGGATTTTTTATGCGCCAGGTCTATCAGCATAGAATTAATTTTTTAGCCCTCAATCCGCTACTAGAATTGTCATTCGCCGTTAGGTTCACGTATGGCTATATGGTCACTTCTAACCATTCTGTGCAATTCCGAGTGCGAGAGGCTGGCTGGGAAGTTGACTATAGACTTTCGTTTGACTTGCAAGGAGCTGCCATGTCGAAACATCGCCTTACCTTAGGTGTCGTCCTGGTACTGCTAGCGGGATGCAACACCAAAACCGCTGAACCGAATAAAGATACGCGGGAGAATAACTCCGCTAACGACTTATCTATTGGAAAAAAGTCAGAAGAATCTTTATTCGGTGACACCAAGAGAACGACCAATACTGAAACCAAAGCGCAAGGCATAACGACGGAATCAATGCCTCACCATTTGCAATTCGTTGATGTTGCAGAGAAGTTGGGTATGGATTTCACTTATGACAGTGGCGCTCGAGGTCGATCGCTTATGGTTGAAACCATGGGAGGTGCCCCAGCGGTTCTCGATTACGACAACGACGGACGGATAGATATCTTTGTTTGCCAAGGTGGAGATCCTTCGGCAGAACCCTCCGATGCTCAGCAACCCAAAGATGTGCTATTCCGGCAAATCGACCCGACTCGCTTTATTCAAGTGCAAAATAGCCTGGGACTCGCCAATACGTATCGATATAGCATGGGGGTGGCTGTTGGCGATTACGATGACGATGGCTTCGACGACTTGTATATCACCAACTATGGCGACAACCAATTGCTGCGCAACTTGGGTGATGGGACCTTTGAAGAGGTGACGCAATTCGCTGGCGTCTCTGACAAGCGATGGTCTTGTGCGGGTGCCTTCGCCGACCTGAACGGTGATGCTTTGTTGGATCTCTATGTTTCCAATTATGTCGACTACGATGTGAGGCAACCTAAAGATTGCCGCAATCAAGAAGGTAAGTATCGAATGTGCCATCCTCGAGAGTTGCCAGCGGTTGAGGATGAGTGTTTCTTTAATCGCGGAGATGGAACCTTTGCGGCGGAATCTAAGACGCGAGGTTTAGTGGGCGAGGATGGGAAAGGCTTGGGGGTAGCGATCGCCGATTTTGACAAGAATGGATCGATGGATATTTACGTGGCCAATGATACTACGGCCAACTTCTACTTTGTGAATTCCGGCAACGGTCAATTCCAGGAAAGAGCGAAAGTTTTAGGCTGTGCGATGGACCGCACCGGCGCTTTCCAAGCTAGTATGGGACTGGGGATCGGTGATTACAATCGAGATGGTCTTCTCGATATCTATTCCACGCATTTCTACGATGAATCCAATACGCTTTACAAGAATTTAGGTCCCGCTGGATTTCAAGACGTTACGGGGATCGTCGGATTGCATGATGTCACTTTGCCTCGGTTGGGCTTTGGAACTTGCATCGAAGATTTTGATCAAGACGGTGTGGCCGATATTTTTGTGGCCAATGGACATATTGAGAACAACCCGGAAAACAAGTATCACAAAATGGAGCCGCAACTTTTTACCTATGGCGGTCGTCGTTTTGCGGATGAGAGCCCTTATGCTGGCCAGTATTTTCAGACCAAAGTTGTGGGACGAGGTGTATGCACAGCGGATTTCGATGCGGATGGTGATCTCGATATGTTCGTGGTGCATCAAGACTCGCCGATGGCGGTTTTGCGCAATGATTCCCAGCGAGGCAGTTGGTTGAACATCGAGTTCCGCGGCCGTCAAACGAATCGCCGTGGCATCGGTTGCTGGGTGACGGTGGAACTGAACGGGCAAAAGTGGGAACAGCAACTGTATGCCGGTGGAAGTTACGCTTCCTACCGACAACCCATTCTGGCCTTTGGATTCGGGAAATTGGCAGGGAACGCGAAGGTTGAAATTCGTTGGCCAAGTGGCCGGCAGCAGATTATCGAAGCGGTTGAGTTGAATCGACTGCTTATTGTCGAGGAGCCTACAGAAGGTTAATTGATTATGATTCGAGTAATATTTGTTTTTGCGATATTGATCTTCAGTTCGGTCTCTGCAGCGCAGACGCTGCAGGAAAATGTTCCCTATGTTGAACCGAATCACGTGCGGCAGATACTCGATGTTTATTCTCCTGCCTCAGGTGAAAAAAATCCTGTTGTCTTTTGGATTCATGGAGGAGGATGGCAAGTAGGGGATAAGAAGGATGTAGCACTGAAGCCGAAATGGTTCACAGATCGTGGTTTCGTTTTTGTGTCGACCAACTATCGATTGCTCCCTGAAGTTGCGATGAGAGAACTGATCGGCGATGTGGCGAGCGGCTTAGGCTGGACTTATAAGAATATCGAGAAATTTGGTGGCGATCGAGATAGAATCTTCGTTATGGGGCATTCGGCTGGAGCACAGTTGGCAGCGATCGTTTGTACCGACCATCGCTATCTGGAAAAGCATGGTGTACCGTTCAGCGCACTTCGTGGTTGCGTACCGGTGGATGGTGATACCTACGACATTCCCGCAATGATCATGACCGCCGAAATGAGGCAAACATTGCATGGATTACCGCTACCCGAAAATGGCCATCGCGTGAAATTTGGTAACGATCCTAAGCTGCATATCGATTTCTCGACCGTAACGCATGTTGCTAAAGGTAAGGGAATCCCACCGTTCTTGATTTTGTATGTCGCCGGTCATCCGGATGTAACAGCTCAAGCGAAACGCTTAGAACTCAGCTTGACCAAGGCCGAAGTTCCGGCCGTCGCCTTTGGAGCGGGCAATACCAACCATAGTAAGCTCAATGATGATCTGGGACTCGATAATGATCCGGCCACTAAGAAGCTGATGGAGTTCCTGGAAGCTCATCGCGAGGCAAAGAATTGATTCGTCACTAAGGAACGCGGGTTATTCGCTCTGCTTTTTGTTATGCATCGGGTCAAAGATTTTCTTCGATAGGTAAAACAAAGGGTTCACGATAGCGACGAGACAGAAGTGAATTCGCGGCTGGATCGATGAAACGTTCGGAATTCGGCTCAAGTACAAGATGCTTACCCAACGTAAGTGGCGTCAATTCAAAATCGACCGAGTTTTCGTCGAGATGAGCCAGCATCGATTCGGTAGTTCTGGTGCAATCTTCGTGGAAGTTCTGTTGTTTGATACGTTCTACCAAATCTGTTGGCGAAATGGTCGAGCCCAAGCGATAGGAAATGTTACCGATATGGCAGAGGGAACTGGATAGATGCGCTTCTTCGATATCTGCCGTAAGTAGAGATCGATCGCGGCCGCGCACTGCTTGTATGAAATTAGCGAAATGGTTTTGGCTGTTTCCACTAAATGTTTTGAGAAGATTTCCTTCTGGATCGAACAGAGAGGTTCCTGCGATGATACCTTTTGATCCTTCAATGATCCAGCCTCCTTGCAGTTTGGGATGATAGGGCATGGACTTTAAGCCGCGTACTTCTTGAATGATGGTTTGCGATCCAAAGCGATGGAAGACGAGTTGAGTATTGGGTGTTTCCCCTGCATCGATGTAACCGACTCGACCTCCTACGCTGAGCACCGAGTCGCCGAGTCCCTTCAAGCCGAGCATCCAGCGGACGAGATCCATGTAATGGATGTTGTTATTGCCGAGTTCTCCGTTGCCGGTATCCCAGGACCAATGCCAATCATAGTGAAGTTGTGGACGGTCTAGTTTTTCTCTATTCGCTGGGCCAAGCCAGAGGTCAAAGTCGACTTGTGGGGGTGGTGAATATTCCCCTTTTTTACCGATAGAGCCGCGGGGTCCATAGATGATGGTTCGAGCCAAATCGATTGTCCCCAGTTCCCCTGCTGCGATGTATTTTACGATCTCAGCATGAGCGCCTATGCTTCTGTTTTGTGTACCCGCTTGGCAGATTCGGTTGTGTTTGCGGGCTGTTTGCACCATGCGACTTCCTTCTTCGACGGTGTGGCAAACAGGCTTTTCTACGTAGACATCTTTACCAGCCTGCATAGCCCAGACGGTGGCTAAAGCATGCCAATGATTGGGTGTGGCAACTGATACGGTATGAATGCTGTCTTCCGTGAAGATTTGACGCATATCACTGCAGGTTTTAGGTCGATACCCGAATTCTTTTTCGATTTCTGTTGCCAGCGATGAGACCAACTCACTATCAGGATCACAGAGATAGGCAATACGGACACCTGGAATCTTGGCAAACTCACGAGCATGCACTTTTCCGCGGATACGACATCCCAAAACGGCATGTGAAATCTCATCGTTGGCGAGCTTAACCGAAGTTAAAGCTGCTGGTTCGATGGCTTGAAGTGGCTTATTCGCGCAAGCAAGTCCGGCGCTAAGCAGCAGTGATTGATAAAAGAAATCTCTTCGGTTGGTTGGGAGGGGCATGGCGGGTTTCAGCAGAATGGTAGGTAACTTAATGGTGTCTAAGGTGATCATCATACCGTAACCTTCATCGTTTCTTCAAGTTTTCTCAGGATGCCAAGTTTCAGCATTCTCTCAAAATAGGCTAGAAATTCGTTAGGTCTTGCTTGGGGAGGGGCCTCTTCATGATTCGCTAACGGATCTCTCATCGCACGTTAACGATCTCCTCATCAGAAGTTTGCAATAGCACATCATCATTTTCGACACTCAAGAGTAGGGGCAAGAGTTGTTTGAACTCTGCGATTCACTCTGCATGAGATGTGCTTCATAGAGATGGTTGAAAATTCATTTTTCCTGTCTTTGAGCTGAATTTGGGATGGTATTTATTTTTTTCTGATTGGGGGAAGAGATGCGAAGTACAACACGTAGTTGGAACGCTGTGCGTTCTGTCGCGGTCCCTCGGCTTGGCTTTACGCTGGTCGAGTTGTTGGTGGTGATCGCGATCATTGGGATCTTAGTTGGCTTGTTGTTGCCTGCTGTACAGGCGGCTCGCGAAGCCGCTCGACGTATGCAATGCGCTAATAACATGAAGCAGATTGGTTTGGCTTTCATGAACCATGAGTCGACCTACAAGCATTTTCCAACCGGTCCTTATGACGGTGATCCTAGTTTGCCTGGGATGGTTTACAACGAGCCAGTTGGTTCTTACGAGAGCGGAACAACTTGTTGTAATTCTGCGTCTCCTAAGGGTTGGAGTCACTGGTTCAAGATTTTGCCGTTCATCGAGCAAAACAATGTGTACAATATGGCCAATTTTAATCTGCCTCCGATTCATTCGGGGCGACCTGCGGATTACAACGGCGAGGATTCGGTTGCGCGAGTATTGATTCCGACGTATTATTGCCCTTCGCGCCGAGGTCCAACCGGTTATGGTGCGGCTTTATTTGGCCGTTCTGACTACGCAGGTTGTGCTGGCTTCTATCAAGGAGAGGTTCACGAGAATTGGGGTGATATCCCAGCTCCTCCCTTAGGCATGGCTCCTCGTCGCAACGAGCGAACACCTGAAAACTTTGGCGATTTTCCAGGTCGCAAGGGAATGATTTGCTGGTCGGCTCAGGGCGCCAAGCGCCGCTTAGCCGATGCGACCGATGGTCTCTCGTCGAGTATCGTGGCCGCTGAAAAACACTTACCACGAACCCGTCATGGTGCGGACGGTGGCGATAATGAACGCTGGAATAATGCAGGTTGGGATGAGTGCGTATTGCGTTACCATTTCCCACCCAAGTCGGACTTCGATGCTTCGTTGCCTGCAACGGGCACACCAGGAAACTTTAATGGTTCCGGTACCGTATGGCGTCGATACTTCGGCTCGAGCCACCCAGGTGGTTTGAACGCTGTCTATGGTGACGGTTCGGTTCGTTTCTCATCGTTCCAGGTTGACGCTTTGAATTGGATGCGATTGTGCGTGATCGATGATGGTAATGCGGCGAACACCGAAGATTAATTTTCATCTCCATTTGTGGGAAAGTTGATTAGCAAAATGAAAAAGATAATTGGATTTACCATGTTTGGTTTGTTATTGGCAACTGTTGGCTGTGGCGGTAGCAATCAAGCTATCATGCCATCGTCGGCTTTGACCGACGAACAGAAAGCTGCTATCAAGGCAGAGGATGCAGCAGTTGCAGACGAAGAGAGTCAAGGTAGCAATAACAAAAAGAAGAAGTAAGTAGATCATCTAGTCCCGTGACAAAAGAAAGTTTTTGTCACGGGTTTGTTTTTATGTGAGATATCCCATGCGATTGATTCTGCTAACGGCTCTGGCAATGTTCCTGTTAAGTGGTTGTTCGGGTAGCGGCCAATCCGAAGTGAAAGTTCCTGCAGTTTCTGTTGCAGCGGAGGGTGAGGAAGTGGCGCACCCTGAATACGCGCACTGGAGCAAGTTTCCGACAGGTGCGAAGACCGTTCGTCGCAAAGTAGTTTCCAATGATCAGGGTAAAGTTGTGGTTACCACGACAGTGAAGCTGGTCGAAAAAAATGAGCGACAGGTTGTCGTAGAGACGCAAGTCACGGTGGAGCGAAGTGGTGATCCCAAATTGGAAAACCCACCGTTCACTTCTGATTATCCAGCTACTTTTCGGCTTCCCAAGAACATGAAACTGGAACAATTTAGTTTGCCATCGCTCAAAGCCAAACTCGAAAGCGAAGAAGAATTGGACATCCTCGGCAAAAAGGTCAAGACGGAGAAATTCGTCTGGCAAGAGTCCAATGAAGCTGGGCCGATGGAGGTAAGCGTGTGGCGCTGCGATGAGATTCCTGGCCGAACAGTGCGCGAAGAGAGCTTAACCAAGAGTTTGAGCAACAAGTCGTTGGAGGAAGTGATTGAAGTTTTTATTCCTGAGCCGACGGCCGTTCAATGACAGACCGCTTCGCAAGGATCCGACCGCGTTACAAGTCTCTCTCTGGCGGAGACTTGTGTTTTTGGGTGGCTGTCTATGGTTTGGCTGCCCCGGTCAATAACAGTTTCGCTGGTTGGTGTCGCGGCAGAATCGTAAATCTCTAGAACACGCAGACCGATTGTCGGAACGTTGCTTCTTGGTCGCTGGCGAGGCGAACGAAATCGGCGTAATCAGAGGCCCTAATCAGGAGCCTCACCCTTTTTCGCTTGGCGAAATTTTTACTGTATCGCTAAGTATTTATACGGAACTTTTGGTCAGTATTTCTGCCTGCAGCCAACGATTCAGTCGAGCCTCATTGAAATGGGCTTTTTTTATCCCTTTTCGCAAATGGCTTCGTCAACAGATCTCCAAGCCAGTCGTGGCATTATGAGGAGCAACTGTTGAGAATTCTTCGGCGTGTGAAAAAGCGGGCCGAGTTAGGGCTCTTTTTAGCGGGTGATTTAGGCGAAGATTCCGCACCAGAATTTGGAATAAAGAGAGGGTGGCCATGATTTTGGTGATTAACACTTAGATTTGGGGGTTCGCGATGGAGTTGTGGCGGTCCTTTTTCCCGAAGTGGAATATTTCGGTCCAAACATTTCCCGCTAAGGGCTGATTTCTTCCTGATTTGTCTTGTATTTACCCCCGAACATTCGATACATTAAATGAGTACTCTTATTTTTTTACTTTTTTCGATTTTTCCAGTTTCGAGGAATGAGTTTATGCCCAAAAGCAAGACGTGGTCCCGAGCGGGCCGGTCCGGTTTCACCCTGGTGGAATTGCTGGTGGTGATCGCCATTATTGGGATTTTGGTTGGATTGCTGTTGCCGGCGGTCCAAGCTGCCCGTGAAGCTGCTCGTCGTATGCAATGTACGAATAACCTGAAGCAGCAAGGTTTAGCCATTCACATGCACCACGACACGTACAAATATTTTCCGCCTGGTGGTTATAACCCTTGGGACGCCGTCGGAAGTTGGGCAACGAAGATTTTGCCGTACATTGAGCAGCAGAGCTTGGCAAACTTGAATGTGAATCGCAACGTTGACATTTTGAGGTATCGTGGTGGTCCGACCGTATTCTTCTGCCCTTCTCGCCGTGGATCGGTAGCTACTGTATCGCAAGGTGGACGTTATCTGATGGACTATGCTTCGG
>JBIKMB010000141.1:0-14752 GCA_044359485.1 Pirellulaceae bacterium
GAACGGCGGCCACCTCTTGTAACCATTGTAGGTCGACGATGATTCCGTGTTCATTGAACAGACCACTCCATTCACGGACGGGGATAATGCGTTTGATCGTAAGTTTTCTGAAGCCACGCCGAAATAACCCTTGTACGGTGTCCCCTTCCGACACCTGTAGGCTCGTGGCCATCAAAGCGGAAATCCAGCACTCGCCAGCAGCGGGTAAACTCGCTTGATCGATCGCAAAGTTCTTCAAAATATAGTCGCGCGTCGAGGTTGGCATTGTCGAGATTGGAATTCCTAACGCCAAACCACGACTTTTATTGACACCATTGCGCAAAATGGTGCCGCGAACCAGCGTGGGTAAAGCAGGTTGCCATTGTTCATCACTCAAAACGTTATCCAAAAGTGCTAATTGGAAACGATCCCCTTCCAGGTTGACGATGTCCAAAGATGGCAAACCTCGAACGGCACTATTGAGGGCTTGAAAAGCCATTCGCGCATTGTGTGACGCTACGAAGACCGATACTAAAGTTGCCGTCGAAAGCACTAGACTGATTAAAGTCAAGAAAAAGCGGGCGGGGCGTTGACGCCAATGCTGCCATAATACTGCAAACATCGTCCGCTCCCTTTAGTTGGTCGCCAACGCTTTGGATTGCACTGTGCTGCTGGCGGTCGAATCATTGACCACTCGGCCGTCACGCATTTTTACGATGCGTTCCGCCGCGGCAGCAACACCCGCATCATGCGTTACGATAACTAATGTCTGTTGCGATTGAGCGACGAGGCTGCGAAATAATTCAATGACGCGCTCCCCATTCAAAGAATCGAGCGCCCCGGTTGGTTCATCCGCCAAGACAATAGCCGGCGACATCACCAACGCGCGCGCAATCGCTACACGCTGAGCCTCGCCCCCCGATAACTCCCCAGGTCGATTTTTTTCTTTACCTTCCATTCCGACAGAAGCTAAAGCCTTCATCGCACGTTCGCGAGCATCCGAAAGGGGCGTCCCATCGAGTCGCATCGGGACCATGACGTTTTCAATCGCTGTCAGCATCGGGAGTAAGTGTACTTTTTGGAAGACAAACCCGATCCTTCTCCGCCGCAATAACGTTTGCTCGAATTCGTTTAGGTTGATTATCGACTTTCCTTCCAACAAAACGTCACCCTGATCCGGCCGATCGAGCCCGCCGAGCAAGTGGAGCAACGTACTTTTACCACAGCCCGATGGACCGACGATAGCGACGAATTCGCCACGGTGAATGTCTACACTAACATCCGTCAATGCTTGGTGGGATACGCTGCCGGAGCGATACGTTTTGGAGACGTTTACGGCTCGCAATAGAGGTTCCATCTTTGTTGCTTTGGCCGCCTTTGGGAAAGTCCTGAGGGAATGTCAAGAAAAGCAATTACGGTTGCTCGCAGTCACCAACTCGCAGTCACCAACTCGAAGTCCCCTTCGAAGTTCAACACATGCTTTACGGACAAAAACGACTGATTTCTCACGAGTCTGCCCACGCGCTGTGCGAAAAAATGATATCCACCGCTTTCACAACCAACCTCTATCATACTCGCTTTACGGGGAGTTGTGGGAATGTGTACTGTTGTGAGTATACATGAGTCATGGATTCTTGATGCGGTTGTCCGGAAATGGAGCGCAGAAGGGGGGAATTCGGGTAAATGCAAAAATAGATTGATTTATCTTCATTGACAAAAATACGCTAATTGCCAATTATTTAGGAATGTTCCTGCGAGCAGCAGGCAGCTACCAATGTCATCCGAGCCTGATGTGTTTCGACGCAGGGTCGAATGCAACCCGAGGTTCATCGCAATGGTCGGATTGCGAAAAGCCTGGTTTATTTGTTCAGTGAGATGGCTACTCATCATTTGGATGTTGTTAAGCCCACTTGCTTTGTCGTGGCATCTTGCGCTGTCGCCAAACCACTCTAACGGGTGTGCCATCGCTTGCCATGTGGAGCCTACATCGGCATTTGCGGTGTCTGGGAGTTTTGCGAAATCTGGGAGTGGGGACCAGCAGCGGCTCAGCGAGAGCACCGCGGCGGTTGCCTGTCCTTATGGGCATCAGAGTCGCGTGCCACCTGAGCCTACGAAATGCGGGCCGCAAGAACCCTTAAATCAGTCTCCTTCGAATGACACATCCGATACCGATCATCATTGTCCGATCTGCGAAGTGTTGTTGTTAGACGACGTCTGGGTGATGCAGTGGGATGATATTCCTACAGTAATTCAACTGGCTCAGGGCAAAGTCGTATCCAGTTTTTGCTTTGTTCCAACTTCCGTAGATCTTCCTTGGGACGTGCGCGGCCCTCCAAACCTGGCTTGACTCCGGCCGGTTTGATTTTATTTCGCGTTATGTTCTGTGGGAGTTTTTCTGATGTTATCTGCACGCCGCTATGCTCGAAGTGGCTTTACGCTCGTAGAGTTGCTGGTTGTCATTGCCATCATTGGCATTCTGGTCGGTTTATTGTTGCCGGCGGTTCAGGCGGCTCGAGAAGCTGCCCGACGCATGCAATGTTCCAATAATGTGCGTCAAATTGGTTTAGCATTGCATAACTATGAGTCGGCGCACAAAAAGTTTCCGCCGGGTTGGATTGCAAATGTATCGGCGGGTGAGCCCGGTTGGGGCTGGGCGACCGCGCTTCTCCCGTTCATGGAACAAAATAATGTGTATCAGCGACTCGACTTGAACGTAGAGATCATCGCGGCACAAAACCAGCCGATGATCGAGTCGGTTATTCCCACCTTTATCTGTCCATCGGATCCAACACCTAGTTTATTTCAGATCGCCGAAGCAGAAGACCATTCTCATCATTTATCCAGTTCCAGTTTCGATGAGGATGATCATGAACCGCACAATGTCGACGAAGGAGAAAAACTCTTTGCGATTGCAAAAAGCAATTACGTCGGAGTCTTTGGGACCGGAGAGGTCGATGAGAGTCCCTACTCTAGTGATGGAACCTTTTGGGGTAACAGTCGCGTGAGGATGCAGGATTTTGTGGATGGTACAAGCAATACGTTTGTGATCGGCGAGCGAAGTTCGCGACTCGGAGGTTCTCTGTGGCATGGCGTGATACCCGAGGCGAATGCAGCCTATGCACGCATCGTCGGATCAACCGATCACGTACCCAATTCGCCTGTCGGCCATTTTGATGACTTTAGCAGTTTTCATGCAACGGGCGCGAATTTTATTATGGGCGATTGTTCGGTACGTTTGATTCCCGATACGATCGATGAGACTGTCTATCGGGCATTGGCGACGCGTCACGGTGGTGAAGTCGTCACCTTACCTGAGTAAAAGCCCAGCCGATAGCCGCGACGAATGCCGATAGGTAAGTTTTGTTATGCGAGTAAGTCGCGGATATAGGTTTTGATGTCTTTCATATCGCTGGGAGGAGTTGGGCCGACGACAACGGCACCATCCTCCGGCAAATTTTGCAGTCCATGGCTTCCACGGACCAGGGTAGCATCCAGCGGTATGACATCCATCTTGTAGCGAAAGCCGAGTTTCTTCTGAGCTAATCTCCACATCGCTCGCGGCATAGAGGTCATAAAGAGTTCGACTGGATCGTAACCTGGTTTGCGATGAATATCGACTGTTGGTGCGAAGTCGGGGGCTCGGCGATCGTCGAGCCAATAATAGTATGTGAACCAGGCATCTGAATCGGCCAGCGCGATCAGTTCACCGGAACGTGGATGATCGAGTTCTAGTTCTGAGGGATCAACTACAGCGTGAATGCCAGGAGTTGTTGTCAACAATTTGCGAACGGTCTCGCGCTGTGCCGGTTCGCGAACGTAGACATGGGCAACTTGATGGTCCGAGACGGCGAATGCCGTGGACTCGCCAGGTAATAACATCTCGCCGAATGGCCCATCGCGAACTGTGAGGAAGCCCGCTTGCCTCAGAATCCGGTTGATATGAATCGGGCGACTTACGTGGACTAAACCATATTCTGATACGACGACCGGTTGCGCATTAATTTCTTGGCAAGCCTCTACTACGATTTTGACACACCGATCAACTTCACGGACGCGTTCCGGTGAGTGATTTTCAAATCGCTGAAAGTCGTAATCCAAATGCGGCAGATAGACCATGGTCAAATGCGGTTGGTTTTGGCGCATGACCAACGCAGTTGCTTTCGCGATCCACTCGGAGCTTGCTAATCCCGCTTTCGGTCCCCAAAAGGCGTGGAATGGAAATGGTCCAAGTTGCTCGGTCAAATTGCAGTCTGTTCGGTCCAAGATATCGAACACTTTCGAGCCGTCGCATCCATAATGGGGTTTGGGAGTCGCGCTCCACCGTACAGTGGCGTTTTGATTGAACCACCAAAACATTTTTGCCGTCTCAAAACCTTCGTAGAATTTTTCGCCTTGCACCAGCGAATTGGACTGTTGCCAAAAACGTATTTCTGCTGTGTCACGAAAATACCAGCCGTTTCCAACAATCCCATGTTGTCTCGGTGGCAAACCGGTCAGCATTGTGGCTTGGGCAGTGCAAGTAACGGCAGGAACCGGTCCTGTGAGTGGTCGTGAGGGACCTAGGGCCGAGATATTCGGCGCATGAGATAGCAACTTGGGGGTTAGCCCTACAACGTTAATCAGACAGACCTTGCCCATGATGTCGTTTGTTTCTAAAGTCCAATTACCATGATGGCTGCAACAAGTTAAAATCCTCCTACATCGTATCATGTCTGGGAACTGGTTGCGACCCAGTTGATTTATCCATTGGATTTCCGAAGTAAGCCTATGAACGATCAGCAATTGATTGATTTGCTAACTCATGATTCGGTTCGATATCGATCGGCCGCATTGGAACTGTTGGCGTCAAGCTATTGCAATGCGCCGGCGATGTTGGGTGCCATTTTAGAGGGCTGGGATCGTTTTGGAATTGGTGAAGCCTATCCTGAATTTGCGCAAGTGACCCATCTACCCGCTCATCATCAGTATATGGCAACAGTTCTCGACCGCTCTTTTCATATGGTGGAAGGTCGTAAAATCGTCGATCCCATTTGTCGCTTCGCAGGCAAAATCGTCGAAGCGATGGTTTTGTTGCCTGCCGAACAATTGGAAGAATTTCTACCGCAAATTGAACAACTCAAAGCGGCTTCCAAAATATTTTTTCGGATTGAATTGAAGGACATCAAACGCCGCATAGCGCTCACCGAATTGAGCGATGAGGAACTGAAGGAACAACTCGAACCGAGATGGGGTAACAATGGCGATCTGCAGACTCAAGCAGACGCTCTGTATGCACTTGAAATTTTGCACAGTCGTGGCACTGCGGATGATGTGATTCGTCGTTGGTTAGCTCCGAAGGAATCGTGGGAGCAAGATGCGGATCAACGGTTGTCCATCGCCCTGCAAGTCGCCTCTCGGCATGCCTTTCTAGGTTTCGAAGATATGTTGGCAGCGCAAATCCAGCATGTGCAGGCAACCGTGGCTGCCACCGCCTGTATCGCGGTAGCTCGTTGCCGCAGTCGAGATGCGGTGTTCGCGATTGTGGAGCGATTCGCGCACGAGAGCGCAACAACGCAATTGCGAATGGCGGATGTATTGGGGCGACTGCGGGTTCCAGGCGCCTCGATTCGAATTCAGGAGTTGCGCGAAGCTTGCAAGGACCCAAAGATTTGTGATGCCCTCAATCTGGCTCAAATTTTGCATTTCGATTTCACTCAAATCGACAATTGGATGGAGGCCGTTTTTGTTTTGAGCGATCCGATACTGAAGCGCTATCGGCATTTGGTCGAGTTAGCTAGCCCACTTTCGGAGTTTCAGCCCGAGGGTTTGAGACGACACGTCCAAGAAGCTTTACGGATTCGAGCGTAACATGCCGGGTATCGGCAAGCAAAATGCTTTGAGTTTCGCCAATATATTCAAAGAGTTCGCAAATCGTGTAGCCCAAAAAAATCCTCACCAACGAGCTTTTTACGCACTTTTGCAAATGTGTTTTGGCGATGTGAAAAACATTGAGCTTTCCAGTTGAAACACACCAAATCCAGTGCTTCTCTCCATGGTCTTTTTGGGCCAAAAATCCGTTCGCTTAATTCTGGCGTATCGGGCAAATAGATATTTTTCGCCGTATCGCTATAGACTTTTAAACGAATCCTTGAGGGCTTTGGCGAGTTTGAGCTCAAGTTCCGAGATCCTGGCGCGTGTCTATCCAACGTCTCCGCTTGTTTCGCAATCAGCTCTTGGTGCTTGGTGATTAAAGCATCTTTTCTATCTATCCTCGGATATTAGTGCTTCGATCAAATGAACGGTTACCAACGATCAATCTGCAGGCGAGAAGCTCCTGCTAGACAGCTTAAATTTTCTACCAGCTACCCTTGCGCTCTTTCTACTCAGGAGCATCTATGCAGCCTCAAAACGCGTTACCCAAAATGATCGCTCAGCCGATTCAACCCGTTCAGTTTGACGGAACCTTAGTCGAAGGCGAAAAGAAAGTACCCGTGACTGTGACCATTGATGCAAGCGGGGCCGTTCTAAAAATTAAACAAGGCGACATCACCCTAAATCGAAATTGCTGGGTGAACGCCTCGATGGGGCCAGATCAACTCGTATTGGTTGCGCACAACTACGGATACGAAGATTGGATTAAGAAATTAAAATTTGATTCGAAAAATCCTGGTCAAAAAAAAGCCGATATTGCTTCGCAGACGAAAGCCTGGACTATTACCTTCAAGCGTTCAAAACTTGGAAACGATCTGGTTGAGCGGGTTGCTCAAATGGTCCAGCGTGTCGACTTTGACATTTATCTCAGCAATCAAAAGTCACCCGAGACGTTATACATTGTTGGCTGTCCTCACTGTTCGCAATTGATCGATGTTACACCCTATGCGGATTCTGAAAGCTTGTTCTGCAACAGTTGCAGCAAACTATTTTCTGAAGAGTTGACTGCCGATTCGGTGAAAGCAGGGATTTGTCCGCAATGCGCTTATTACACGAAATTGAGAAAAGGTGATAAGCTCTGCTATCCTTGCTACTCGAAAAATACAATTTCCGCGTTTTTCTGGAGCATGTTAGTTAGCTTGGGTATCTTGGTAGCGAACGTTTTAACGATTCTGTTTCTTGATCGATTCTTTCCAATTCTTCTGGTGATCGCAGGAGTCGGGTTCCTGTGGAGCATGCTAAAGTTTGTCAGTATGATCACGGTTAGTGCGGCTAGAAAAGCGACCGGTACGACGCCGCTGGAGCAGGCGACTGCCGCATTGCGGAAGGGGAAAATCGATCTGGCGATGCAGTTGATTAAGTCGATACCAGACGCAGAAAAAAATCCAGGCATCTTGCTGAATCTTGCTCGTGGGCTGATCAATGAAGGCAACCCTCAAAAGGCCTCTCAATTCGCCGACTTGCTAATCGAACAGTATCCAAACTTTCAGTACGGCTACGCGTCTGGCTTCTTGGCTCTAACCGCTAACTGGCTGCGAGACTGCAAAATTTCCTAGGGGGATGGCATTCCGCGCGTTGACAGGCACCCCGCGCCGCGAATATTCTGCTATCACCGCGACTTCGCGAAATTCCCCCTCCTTCTCTACCTACCTATAGGATCGAACGCTCGTGGCAATTCTTTTCTTCATGCTTTTCGCAATGATTACCGAAGAGTGGTCGCAATTCCGAGGCCCCGAATCCAACGGCCATGTGCAATACAAAGACATGCCGGAAAAATGGTCTGATCAATCTCCTGTTGCCTGGAAGGTTTCCATCCCAGGTCTTGGTTGGTCGTCACCCGTGGTTGTCAACGGCAGAGTCTATCTGACAACTGCGGTCGCGCAAGGGGAAGGTCT
This sequence comes from Pirellulaceae bacterium, assembly GCA_044359485.1. Taxonomy (GTDB): domain Bacteria; phylum Planctomycetota; class Planctomycetia; order Pirellulales; family Pirellulaceae; genus JAFLCP01. Next base: position 7,785 of record JBIKMB010000141.1, read on the forward strand.
TTCGCTCCGAACGCTTTGTCTCGATTCACAAACAGGCAAAACGATTTGGGAGCGAGAGGTACGGCAAGTTTCCAATGCTCCGAAAATTCATGCCAAGAATAGCCATGCCAGTCCCACTCCGATCGTTACCGATGGATCCGTCTTTGTGCACTTCGGCGCCCTGGGCATGGCCCGGTTGAAGCAAGCGGATGGCACAATCGAATGGCTATGCACAGACCTTGACTATCCACCGATGCATGGCAGTGGTGGTTCGCCATTCTTGTCGGATGGAAAATTGGTCGTTGTCTGCGATGGAAGCGTTAAACCCTTTGTCGCAGCAGTCGATGCAAAAACGGGAAAAGTCGTTTGGAAAACTTTGCGTTCTGTCGAAGCTCGCATCAGTCATTCCTTTGTGACACCGCTGGTGACGGAAGTTGATGGTAAGAAGCAAGTTCTCGCCCCAGGCCCTGATCATTTCGCTGCATACGATTTGGAAACAGGCAAGGAACTCTGGATCATCAAAGCCCCGGGTTGGTCTGTTGTCCCGCAGCCGATCGTCACTCAAGGTATGGTGATCTACAATCATGATTACGATAATCCTGAGTTGATCGCCGCAAAACTGGGTGGCTCGGGAGATGTTACGGAAAAAAATATTGTGTGGCGACTCAAACGTGGCGCTCCAAGCACACCGACACCGTTGTTGGTGGGTGAAGAATTATACTTCGTGTCCGATAATGGGATCGCTTCGTGCGTCAATGTTTTGACCGGGACACAGTACTGGATGGAACGCCTGGGTGGAGATTTCTCAGCGTCCCCGCTGCTCATCAATGGCAATATCATGTTCCTCGACGAAAATGGTAAAGCGACCTGGGTGAAGGCTTCGCGGAAATTTGAAATCTTAGGCACCAATGAAATCACTGGTCGAACGCTCGCAACCCCGGGATTTGATCAAAACGCAATGTATTTGCGTACCGACGAATTCCTGATCAAATACCAGCGTTAAATTTGGAGATCGATCGATGCGTTTATTGACGACGCTGTTGCTATGTTTTTTGGGATGGCAAGCGGTTGCACAAGATAGCCAACTTCCACGCGCCCTTCCTGAATCTCAAGGGGTGTCATCGACTGGGATCGCTGAATTTATTCGATCTGCGGATCGAGATGTCGATTCGATGCACAGTTTCATGCTAGTCCGGCATGGAAAAGTCATTGCCGAGGCGTGGTGGGAACCTGAGAGTGCGACTAAACCGCATGTCCTATGGTCGCTCAGCAAAAGCTTCACATCGACAGCGGTCGGATTAGCAGTGCATGAAGGAAAGTTAAATATCGAAGATAAGGTCTTGGCTTTTTTCCCTAATGAAACTCCCAAAGAAGTTAGCGAAAATTTGAAAGCGATGCGGGTCAAGGATCTTTTGTCCATGGCCACCGGTCACCAAGCAGAAGTTTCGCTGCGCGGCGAAATGGATTGGATCACCGCATTCTTAAAGCATCCCGTCCCGTTTTCGCCCGGTACTCATTTCAAGTACAACACCCCTGCAACTTTCATGCAATCGGCGATAGTACAAAAAGTAACGGGTCAGAAAGTTGTCGACTATTTGCAATCGAGATTATTCGAACCGCTTCAAATCGATCCGCCCAAATGGGATGAAAATCCTCAAGGTATATCGATAGGAGGTTATGGACTTTACCTAAAGACCGAGGATATTGCGAAGTTCGGACAACTCTATCTTCAAAAGGGCGTCTGGAATGGCAAGCAGATTATTCCCGCCAGCTGGATCAGCGACGCAACATCGAAGCAAGTTTCTAATGGAACAAAGCCGACTAGCGATTGGGAGCAAGGTTACGGATTTCAGTTCTGGCGATGCCGTCATGAGGCTTATCGCGGTGACGGAAAAGATGGCCAATTCTGTGTCGTCTTGCCGAAGCAAGATGCGGTGGTTGTGATGACGGCTAACAACAAAAATCTGCAAGGTCAATTAAACCTTGTCTGGGATAAACTGCTTCCCATTTTTGCCGAAAAGCCCCTGGCAGAAAATAACGCGGCCGTGGAGGAACTCAAGGAACTAACGGTTCGTCTGAAGGCGAAACGCTGAAAACAAACTCTTAACGTTTCGTATACCACGGATGCGATTTAACCAATTGGGCGAATTCCTCGAGGTCGGAAAAATTACGGTTCCAAGTCGTATACATGATGCCATCGACGGTATTAAGTTTTTGTTCCGTAATGGTATCCAACCACTGGGTGATCTGATTTGGATTGGCATCGTAGTATCCCGCGATAATCTGCAGATGACCTCGTTTGGCAAAATGCTGTAGGCTGTCGACTCGCTTGCCAAAATTCCAATTTACGATCGTAACGTCTTCTGGGGCAGACGCACCTTCTAGAGAGCCTCGCACCAGATAGTAATTGTCCACGGCGTTATGATGGGGGTCGAACATGTCGCTCCAAACCAAGATCCTGGCATTTGGTGCTTTTCGACGAATCTGGTCGCTGCAATGTCTGACATTGTGCGACATAATTTCTGCGGGGGTCGAGCCGGGTGGTAACTGTGCGATATTCGATTCGGTCCAATTCATCACGCGATATTCATCGTGGGACATCATGAAATCTGCAGTGGGAAACAAGCGGGTCATTCTCTCGATTTGGTCATCGAGAAGATCCTGAAAGTCTTGATCGTTGGCAGCTGCACTTACTTGCCCATCATAAACGATATGAGTGTGATAGTAGGAAACTCTAAGCTCGGTTCCATTGGGAAGAGTTTTCTTTAATTTGATATCTGGCGGGGTGTGCCACACATTGTACTCGCCCCCATAAGGGACCCGACCTAATTTTTCATCGGTCCATTTTTCGAAGTCCATATCTTCTGATAGCGTGCGGCGTTCACCACTCTTGAGCACCTCCTGAACGGATATCGGCGCAGTTTCACGGCGAATAAGATTCACTGCACCGCATTCCGAAATCTTAGGCTCGCTGATCCAGACACTCCCTTTTTGAGGTCCCCAAGCACCGATATAAAGATTGAACTCTGTGTTATCTAGCGAGTTGAATGTGACGTGGTGTTCACGCCAATCCTGTGTTGGTTGTGTTCGAAGGTTGGTGTAACTCAAACTCCTCCCTTTTCCCGTTAAAGCTTTGATTTCCACGGGTGCATCAAAATTTTCGGTTTTGATTTGCACCGAAACATGGTAATGACGAAAAGGCTTTACTTGAAGCTTTTTAGAAATCCGCACATTCTGTGAATGCGGTGGTTGCGAATGGAGGTTTCCATCTTCAAGCTTCAGCGATTCATCGATAAAGTTCCACTTGTTTCGCTCTGCCACGTTCGGGAGTTCTGTCTGGAGTTCGGACTCAAAGCGAGCCAAACCATTTTTCACACGATAAAGTGCGTCTTTGACTGGCAGTCCTTCGGCCAGATTAGGATTTAGGGACAGCATATCATTGGAGTATCCGACCGAGCAAACTGCAGGCACCAAGGTGATATTCAATTCCTTAGCTTTCTTTTTGACCTGTTCTACCTGATCAAAGTAGCGACGATCGAGTTCTGCGAGTCGTGAGAATTTTGAGTCTGCGATCAGAAAGTGTGTGTAGCCTGCTTTTCGAGCTCGTTCCATCAATTGGGTCAGCCGGCTCACTTCCTGCGGTACCAGCAGATTGACTTGGGTATAGACCCATAGTTCCTTCGCTTGGACAATTGCAGAAAATAATAGGAGCCCGCTGAGAAGAAACAGGGTGTGGGATTTGATCATCGTATAGGACTCACCAAGTGAGATGAATTGAGTACAGGGACATTTAATGGGAATAAGGATAAGGATCGGCAAATGCACCGAATGCTTTTAGTCCGCCATCGACACTTAAATCGGTGGCGGTGACAAAGGATGCATCGGAACTGGCGAGCCATAGGACGGCGTGAGCTATTTCCTCGGGATGACCGATGCGACCAAGAGGATGTCGATTGGCCAATTCTTTCTCGCCACCTTGTGCTTCTAAACTAGCGCGAACCAAAGGGGTGTCGATAGCTCCGGGAGACACACTTACCACGCGAATGCCGTCGCGAGCGTATTCGATACCCCATTGCATCGCTTGCAGAATATTGGCCGCTTTGATGGGGCCATACACAGGGACCTGCCTGGCTGTTCGGTGGCCTTGACCACTAGAAATATTGACGACTACCCCGCTCTGTTGTTGACGCATCGCCTTCAAGCAGTATTTCGCCATGAAGAAATAGCCCGACAAATTAATGGAAACCATCCGTTCGTACGTGATGCGATCGACATCTTCAACCCGAAGGTAGGATGACGGAGGTTGTATGGCTGCATTATTGACCAATACATCGATCCCTCCGAACGTGGATCGCGTCCATTCGACCAGATCCGCGCATTGTTCCTCTGAGGAGACGTCCACCTGCTTAAAGTGCATTGGAGCGGGCAGCATTTTTGCAACAGTATTATCGACATCAGCCACAATAACTGTCGCACCGCTATCCGCAAAGCCTTCTGCTATGGCTCGGCCAATTCCATTGCAGCCACCCGTGACAATAATAATCCTGCCTGGGTTACTGTAATGAACTGTACCTTTTGGTCGAGGCGCTGGAACAGACAAAGCGGATCTCCTGAAAACACAAGTTTCGAAAAGACCTTATTGTGTGCTCATGTTCGATTCGATTTCAACCCAGCAGTTCGGGGATCGGTTTCCCATGATCGACGATTGGGGTGGGACGACCGTTAAAATCTTTGATGAAGGTGGTGGCTGCATCAATACCCAAATGGTGATAGATGGTCGCCAGAAAATCACCCGCCGAACATGTACGCTCAATCGGATCTTCACCTCTTTTATCTGTTGCTCCGATAACTTGGCCGGTGCGAATTCCACCCCCAGCCCAAATATTTGAGAATGCTCTCGGCCAATGATCACGTCCAGGCTGGATCGTTCCCGCTGGAGCACTGGCGTTACCTGCTCCGGTACTCGGCGAATATTCAATTTTGGGAGTTCTTCCAAATTCACCTGTTACAACAACCAAAACTCTTTTATCCAAGCCACGCTCGTAAATATCTTCGATCAATGCTGTCACCGCTTGATCGTAGGCATCAGCGCGGAACTTCATCGCATCAAAAACGTGATGATTTACCGCATGATCGTCCCAGTTGCCAACTCGACCGCAAAGCTGACCGTTTAAACTGGTAGTGAGCACTTCAACGCCAGCTTCAACCAAGCGTCGAGCCATCAATAATTGTTGTCCCCACGCATTACGACCATAGCGATCTCGCGTCTTATCATCTTCCTTAGTCAGATCAAACGCCTCTTTGGTTGCGGGACTGGTAAGCAGCGACATCGCTTGGGTTTCGAACTGATCTAAAGCTCCCAATTCGCCATAGCGATCAAAGGCTCGCGACAATGTATCCAGGTTTTGTCGCAAGTTTGAACGTCGTTGTAAGCGTTGAACTTCGTTTGAATCGGACAAGCCGATGTTGGGGACAGTAAATTGCGGTGCATTGGGATCGCCGGACACCGTAAATGGTGAGTATGCCTCGCCCAAATACGCGGGGCCGTTATATTCCAGCGGTGGGTTAATGCCGACATAACGTGGCAGCGGATTGGTGCGTTCGCCTTGTTGGGATCGCAAAAAATTGGTGACCGTCATCCAATCGGGATATTTCGGTTTTGGTTTGTCGCGAGTTTCGGGATCACCAGACAGCATTTGCATCGATCCTGCTGGGTGCCCTGGAGCGGTTTGACGCATGGAACGCAATACGGCAAACTTATCGGCGATGGCAGCTTGCCTCGGCAACAGTTCCGTAAATTGCAACCCCGGCACCTTAGTCGAAATTGGCTTGAATGGACCTCGATACTCGCTACCCGCTCCCGGCTTGGGATCGTAGGTATCGATATGGGAGCACCCCCCTGGTTTCCACACCATGATGATTGCCGTTTTTTCATCCGGCCTCTTTTCGCTGGCGGATAACTGAGCCTGCAGACGCAAGATACCGGGTAAGCTCAATGTAGAAAAACCGGCGAGACCCATCTGTAAGAATCCGCGCCGACCCAATCCACCCTTGGTGGTTGGACCACAACATCGAACTTGAGAACTTGGATTATTCATGGTGTCGCTCCTAGCTCTTCCTAAGGTAGAACGCGTATGGAAACAGGTTCGGAAATAACGATCTCGGCAGTGTCGCGCGGTGTTGCGCGGTCGGTAACCGTTTTGAGTTTATTCGTGGCATTTTGCAGCGCCATATCGGCGAGTTGTTTCTTCGAATTCAATTCAGCGATCTGCTGTTCAACCGCCGCTTTATTTTCAGCCGCAGTCGCAGCCAATGCTTCTTGAGCTTTCTTCAAATCTTCGGCCAAGGTAGCGACTTGCGTTTCAGCTTGTTTAACGTCTTCTTGGGCTTTGGCGACCGAATTGGGATCGTAACGATACTTGGGAACGGCAACTCCATGAAAGGCGATAGTGTACTCACCGGCCGGAACATTGAGAGTCTTGGTATCCAGCGTCGTTTCCGGAAGGGGCTCCGAAAGATTGATATTGAATGCAGGGTGATTTTCGAAACCCACCCCCCAGGTTTTCCAGCTCACAACGGCTCCAGAAAATTCCATCCTCGTTTTTAATTGCAATGGAAGTTGCAATTTTTCTCCTTGCTTAACTTCCCAGACGCGACTCTCCCGAGCAGCCAACGTCAAAGGGGCCGTTTCTGAGGCTGTGACGGACACGGGAAAGCCCTGAACCAAACGTGGATGAGGTATTTCACCCCAGGAGTCGACGATCGGCCAAGCCATTTGGCCTATCTGTACTGGGCGAACGACTTCCTGATCACCCATTTTACTCTTGGCCACAAATTCGACTTGTGACCAACCTGCGGGAGCATTTTCGGCGGCCGTCAACAGCACAACGCTTCGCATTTTTCCAGCTGGAATTTTAAGGCCGGTTGCCGTGACACCTGGTGGCAATCCTTTCAAGGCTAACTCAATCTCGCCATCGAATCCATCGCGG
>JBIKMB010000363.1:0-4364 GCA_044359485.1 Pirellulaceae bacterium
GGGTTATTATCTGGTGTGGCCGCCTGCTGGTTATTGTTTGTCTCATTGAGTTCATCCGCCACAGTTCCAGCGGAAAGTTCTCGAGATGTTTTGCTTGTAAAAGAACAGCCGCCGCAACGGCTAGGTCGTGACGAGATAGCTACCGAGCCTGTTACTTTCGGTCCATCGTCGGCTTTAGTCAATCGTGATATGGATGGGGATATCGATTGGGATGAGAATGCAATTCGCATGGTCATATATCGTGGCAACCGCAAAGTGATTTGGAACGAGAGAGAATCAGCGCTGAGCGATTCGACCTCAACGGGGTTACGGGGTGCCGCAGATTTGCCCGTGGAAATGAACAATCTCAATTGGCGTCGGCGATCGAGTGAGGATTGGTCGGATTGAGTCAAGCAAAGTTTCGAAGTGCGGCAACTGGAATGAATCTCTACAAAATCAAAGCGTCGGAAAGGGTCAATATGAAATGGTTTATGTTGGGTTGTGGTATTTGGCTAGCGGCATCGTGCTTTGGAAATGTGCGGGCGCAAGAAGTTGCGCCGGGAAAAGCAGGGGGTAAAAACAATCTAGGTTCCACGATGACGCTGGAGGAACTGAAAAATGGTGGCAAACCACCCGTACCGGTTGAGCAGCAACCCGTTAAGACGCGCTTGCTGACATCGGCTGCCGAGCCCATTCCCGCTTTGCGCTATCGATTCTGGCCTGCAGCGCAAGAGTTGAAGGGGGGCGATGCGAAAGTCCATTTTTTTCGAATGGCAGTCTCTTTCAATTCGAGCCAGCGAAGCGACGAGATGAGAAAATACAACCTCAAGTGGGAAGAGCTTCGTGATGCGGGTCAAGAAGTTCCCGTTCAGGAAATTCGAAAATTGTTTGAGCCGTACCGGCTGCATTTTGAAGAGTTGGAAACGATGTCATTATGCGATCGGCAAACCCTCGATATGCAGATTCGAGATTTGCGAGGTGCGGATGTCTACAGTGTTACGCTGGAAGAGATTCAGGTCGCCCGCGATCTGGCGCGCTTGCTACGATGGCGTATGGTGGAGCAAGCTGCGGCTGGCGATTGGGATAGATTCGCGCGAACAGCCCGGACCGGATACCGACTGGCAGCGTTGGTTGCTTCCGGCGATACGCTGATTCACAATCTGGTTGGCATCGCCATAACAAATTTGATCACCGATGAAGTTCAGAGAGCTGGAGAATATAAGGACTCGCCCAATTTTTATTGGGCACTCGCGAGTCTTCCCCGGCCGATGTTTAACCTGACGACCTCCCTAGAGCTGGAAACATCGATCGTGGAGCGTGTATTTCCATTTTTGGTGGAATGCCGTAAAGGTCCACTGCCGGAGAGTGTCATTCAAAAGCATTGGGAGACGATGCAAAAGACCTTGCGAGATATAGATGTCGGCTTCTCTGTTTCGGCTGGCGTAGTCGGAGCTTTAAACGTGGAAACGGCCAAAGCGAATTTGCGGCAGCGAGGCTGGAAGGAAGAGAATTTCAAAGGTTATCCAGCCATGCAATTAGTGCTCATTGACCTGGACGATACGATGCGTGAAACGGGAGATATGGCGATGAAGTATTTTCTGCTTCCGGATTCCGTCGGTCAGCAATTGCGGGTTCGGGAAAACGAAGCCTTCGAGAAGTGGTTGAAGGAAAATAAATCCTTGGCCGGCCATTTGGCGAACATGTTATTTCCAGCTCTCATTTCCGCCGATCGGGCGGCTCGACGCGTCGAGCATGTCATTAACGCTGCAATGAATCGAGAAGCGTTGCGAATGCATGTAGCCAAGCATGGGGCTTTACCAGAATCCATGGCAGCACTGGATCCAGTACCCGCTCTGCCCAATCCTTTCACCAATCGTCCCTTTGAGTTATCCGTTAAGCCCACTGGGGACAATACCACTGGGGACAATAAAAGGGTTGAAGTGTCCCTACTTGGCGAAGTTCCCGGTTTCACTGCCGAACAGGTCACTTGGATTTACCCGTTCCTCATCGAGCTGAATCAAAAACCATAACCATAAGGTCGCCATGATGAAAGCAATCTCCATAAAAATGATGTTTCAAACGCTACCCAGTTGGCTAGTGATGTTCGCTATTTGCCTCCCAACGTTGGCAGTCAACAAACTAGAGGCCCAGGAAAAGAGTCCTGCGGAGACGATCGCTCCTTATCTCGATCAAGACACCTTGGGTGTAGCCTGGTTTGATGTGGAGCGAATGGATGTTTTAGCTTTGGCTAAAATGGTGAGTGTGTATTATTTGCCTGTAGCTGAGAGCGACCTAAAGTATGCCGAAGCCTTATTGCAGGGCCTAAAGAAACAACGCGTGATCAAACTGTACTGCGTGATCGATGCAACCACATTGATGGCGGGGCGTCCTCCGCTGTGCATCCTTCAAACAAAAGCAGATGTCGACCTGAGCGTTGTGCAGGCCAGCTTAACCCCATTTATCGAACCAACAAACCTCACCTTGGTCAAAGATGGCGAATTGCTTTTGATGGGATCTGCTAACGATCTGGCAACCACGCAGAAGCATCCCAGTGTGAAATTGGAACGACTGCAGAAGCAAATGAGTCTCGCCAACCGCAGCAATGCCGTGTGTATCGCTCCCTCTCCAGAACTCTCCGAGGCGCTGAAAGTAGCATTCAGTCTTGGAGCAGACAGTACGGAAGCGCCCTTTCTGGCGGTACGCTTTTTGCGGTTGTTTGCGCCGATGGAGGGAATGCGAATCGACTCGTCCGCACTGCCTCAAGGTTTAGATGCGGTGGTCGATTTTGATTCATCCGCTAAGGCAAATGATTTTAAGCAAGCTTTGAAAGCCATCTTGACCGACGTGGTTCCCAATCAAGCGGGTCGCCTGTTGCCAGAACTGAAAGATACCTCCGCAGTGTGGGAACTCGAGGATCCAGAAAAATTCGACAAGTTCTTTGGAGCGATGTCCGCTGAGTTAGCCGCTAATGCGAACCGGACTAAATCGATCAATAACATGAAGCAACTCGCACTCGCGTTGCATAATCATCATGACTCGTTTTCAATTTTGCCTCCACAGGCTTTGGCATCGAAAGAAGGAACGCGATTACTGAGCTGGCGAGTCCTGTTGTTGCCCTTGCTGGGTGAGGCGGATCTGTACGAGAAATTCAAATTGGATGAGCCTTGGGATAGTCCGCACAATGCGGCCTTGATTAAGGAAATGCCGGCATGTTTTGCTCGACCGGGTACTGATCCGACTTTGGGTAAAACTCCCTATCTTACTCCATTAACGAAAGAAAGTGTTTTTGGACGTCCCGGCCTGCCGCCGCGCTTTCAAGAGATTCTCGACGGGACCTCCAACACGATTTGGTTGGTAGAAGTACCGGCCGAATTCGAGGTCGCGTGGACCAAGCCGGCGGATTGGGAAGTGACAGGAGTCGAGGCGATCGACTCGCTGCGTCGCGGGCAAACGGAACTGAAGATATCGCTGATGGATGGCTCGGTGCAAACCTTACCAACCACCATCGCCAGCGAAATCATTTTAAAAATGTTTACGATCGCAGGTGGCGAAGTGACGGAACTCAAGTAGTCCAGTTCAAGTAACTCAGTTTTGTGCACACAGGCTCGTGCATACCAGCAGGTTGGTATGCACGCGTGAAGTCGCAGAGTTTCACTAGCAACAAAAGCAACCTGAGTGGCTGCCGCCTCGACCTTCAGGCGGCAGCCGCTATTGGGAACGCTCAACTACAGCTTGGTGAATTCCAAACCAGGATCCTTAGGATCACCGCCGACCATTAAAAATTGGAATTGGGTTGGGGATTCCAAATTGATGATGGCCACCATATTGCCACCAGCGTCCGGATTCATCACCAAATTATTTTTATCGCAAGCGTAAACACCACTTACCGTTTGGCTTTTGCCACCCTGAGAAAATGTCCAACCAAAAACACCATCTGCGGTAAGCTTAAGCTGGAAAGTAGAATCGCCGGATTTCGCGGACCAAGAGCCGGTCAGCTTTTGTGTATCGATCACTTTGTCAGCGGGCACATCGCTAGCAGGGGCGGTCGGCTTGGCCGCATTGGGATCAGGTGGAGTGGTAAGAGCTACCAATTGCTGGATCAACTTATCGTTCGGTGTCAACTTCAGAGCGGCCTGAAAGGATTCGGACGCTTGTTGCTTGTAATCCATGGTCAAATAGTGATAACCAAGCAAGAAATTTCCGTCAGACGTTTTAGGATTGTCTTCGACATACTTCTCGAGACGGCGAAGTTGGTCGGTGTAGGTCTTTGAATCGGGATAGAAACCGCTCATGGTTGTCCAGTCCCATCCAGGTCCGGCAGCGAGTACAGCATAAACGGTGGCAGCGGATTCTTGGAATCTTCCCATAGCAAACAGGATCAAGCC
>JBIKMB010000142.1:0-14677 GCA_044359485.1 Pirellulaceae bacterium
AACCATGATACCATCCGAAGAAATTTTAAGCGCTTACTTAGACGATGAGTTGGGCCCCCAAGAACGGCTCGATGTCGAACATCGCTTGGCTTCGGACGCGCAGTATCGAGAAACGTTCGAGAAACTCAAAGAAGTCCGAGGCTGGCTTCAGGACTTACCCCCCGTTGTCCCTAGTCGACCTAAATCGATCTCGCAAATGTTGGCCGAAGATGCAGCGCCTGACACCACAGCTCAAGTCCGTTTAAACGCAAATTCAGATCTGACTGCGGGCCCGCAATCATGGAAGTGGCTCACCTCATTGGCAGCTACAGCGGCAATCGTGGTGGGGTCGACGCTCTGGTGGTTTTCGGCGTCGGTCGATCAGTTGGCCCAAGGCCCCAATACTCAGAGTCCCAATACTCAGAGTCCCAATACTGAAAGCCCCGCATTTAATGCTCAACAGAAAGCAACCGACTCAGCCCTAGAGGCTGAAGCGGACCTGGTCGGTAACGACCGAGCCATGCTGGACAAAGAGCCAGTCGCGTCGAGTCGCATGCCCCCTGGCGATGCATCTGTGGCAAGTTCACCTGCGATACTCCAGGATAGCCAGCTAAGCTCGCCCAATCCGCTGGCAAGAAATCGAGTTGGAAATACCAATTCGATTCCCAGTGCGACGGCAGATGTCGGCTTGGACAACAATATGGCGGGTGGTTTTGGAGGAGGTCTAGGCAGCCCTGCGGCCGGCGGCAATCCTGCAGCAGGTGATGGCTCTAACCCATTTTCGAAGCGGGCCAACTTTCCAGCCCTTGGTGCAGCCCCAGGTGCTCCTTTAGGATCTGCGGCCGACGCACCTCCAATGACGGAAAGCGAAATGAAAAATGGGGAGATTAAGGACCGTGAGGGTGAAAAACCCCCAATTGAAATCGCCCCAAGCGACCCTGCCGCTTCGAACTTATCCGCCGACTCCGGCGCTATGGCAGGTGGGGGATCAGCCGCGGAGCGTTCACCACTAGAACCATCGCCTGTGCGGATCGAACGGTTGTTGACCGCGATCGAACATGACGCGGACTCGCCACAGTACGCAGTGGTACAAGCCCCAGCGGTAGAAACGGAGGTTACGCCGGAAGTTGGCGCAGAAGAACTCCACCGGAAAGAGGAACAAACCAGTCAACTTGCTAAATCCGTGATTCATCTCAAAGTGCCAGCTGAAGTATTCAGCGATATTCAAGAGTCCCTAGACAGCGGTGCTTTAAAACTGCAACCCGCGAAGTCATCGTCGCTGGATTCGCCGGCTCGCCAAAACGAAAAAAAGAACGATTCTGACACGAAAGCCTCAGATCAAACGCCGGCAAATGGAGTTTGGTTGTTGGAGATTTTTGCCGACGATTACGAGTCGTTGCGAAATCACTGGAGTGAGAAAGGATTCGATATCAGCGAAATTTTGGATGATCAAAAATTGCAAGTGGTCCGCTTGAAACCCGCGACCGATCGCAGCGACGAATCTGGAGCGAAAAATGGTAACGACAGGCTGCTGCTGCTTTTGCTCCAGCCGCATAGTCATTGATGGTTGTTGTAGAAAGGCGATGAATAATCTGTTTAAGACTATTTTGTTCGCCTGTTTCTGGGGTAAACTGTGGCGAGGCGAGAAGGAATCGGAACTCGCTTGCACCCAAGATCGACCCTGTTTCTGGGATCGAACCTGTTTCTGGGATCGAACCTGTTTCTGGGATCGAACCTGTGTGTGGGATCGACCCGGTGTGGTCCCTAGCCTCGATCGACCCGGTGTCTGGTCCCTAGCCTCAATTTGCCTGACGCAAATATTGCGGCCTCAATCCCATAACGCATACCACTGAAACTGTTGCATGTTGGCAAAGCGAATCATACCTTGTCTGGACGTACACGGTGGGCGAGTCGTGAAGGGGACGAATTTCTTGCATCTTCGCGATGCGGGAGATCCGGTCGAAGTGGCATCTCGTTATGAGCAGGAGGGTGCTGACGAGTTGGTATTTTTGGACATTACGGCCAGTCACGAACAGCGAGGCATCATCCTCGATGTTGTCCGCCGAACCGCTGAACAAGTCTTCATGCCCCTGACCGTCGGCGGTGGAATTCGGACTTTGGAAGATATCCGCAACCTGCTCAACGCCGGCTGCGATAAGGTATCCATCAATTCGACTGCTTGCAAAGAGCCCGATTTTGTACGGCAGGCGGCAAAGCGTTTTGGAAGTCAGTGCATAGTGGTTAATATTGATCCCAAACGAATCTGGAGCGGCGGCAGAGAGGTGTGGGAAGTCCATATCCATGGCGGCCGCACTCCGACCGGTTTAGAGGCGGTGAACTGGGCCCAAAGAGTGGAGGAACTGGGAGCCGGAGAAATTGTTTTGACCAGCATGGACCGGGATGGTACCAAGGACGGTTATGATATTGAGGTGACCAGAGCGGTCAGCGATGCGGTCGGAATTCCGGTGGTCGCGAGTGGGGGGGCCGGAAAACCGGAACACTTGGCCGATGCAATTCTGCTTGGAAAAGCGGATGCGGCATTGGCGGCGAGTATTTTTCACTACGGGGAGTATACAATAGAAGAGACCAAACGCTTGATGGCCCAGCGAGGAATTCCGGTCCGCTTGTCCTGATGGCCATTGCGTGATGGCAGGAAATAACCGGGGGTTCGCATCGAAAAACGCGGTATTGCCCCCGTTGACAGCAAGTTCATTCAGTATCGCCAACTTTTCGCGGTATTGGCTTAGTAGCACTAGCAACTTTTCAGAGCAGTACGCTTTTCAAAATATTCGTCAATGTTTTTGTCAGCAATTGAAGGATTCACCAGCAGTGGACTCATCACACAGCAGCCATGGTTCGAGCTCTCCGGCTCCGGTCAATAATGTTACAGCAGATAGCTTGATCAGTTCGTTGCTCAAAGTTCGTCAGGAACTGGAAGTGGACAAGATCTTCCGGGCCTTGGTGCGACTGAAGGGTAGCGACTTGCACATGAAGGTCGGTCAACCTCCTATCGTGCGTGTCAATGGTGAACTGCGGCCACTAAATCGCCCACCGATCGATACCGAAGAGATGGTGAACCTTTTGGTTCCCATGATGGACGATCGCCAACGCCGAATTTTCGAAGAGGATGGCGGAGCGGACTTTGCTTATGTGGTGGATGTCGATGGAGTCAATTGGCGTTTTCGCGTCAATATGCTCAAACAATTGGGACGCATCGGTCTGGTCGCTCGTCGCGTCAATAACTTTATTCCGAACTTCGAAGGCTTAAACCTTCCACCCGTGATGGAAACCTTGTGCCATTATGATCAAGGGATGATTTTGTTGGCTGGGGTGACCGGGTCAGGCAAAAGTACCACGATTGCTTCGATGCTCAATTACATCAATCGCGTTTATCGAAAACATATTCTCACGCTAGAAGACCCCATTGAATTCGTCTTCACGGAAGATAAATGTTTGATCAATCAACGAGAAGTTGGCAATGACGTGAAGAACTTCGGAATCGGTATGAAGCATGCGGTTCGCGAAGACCCCGACATCATTCTCGTGGGCGAAATGCGTGACCAGGAGACGTTTATGACGGCCATTCATGCGGCCGAAACGGGTCACTTGGTTTTCGGTACTATTCACGCTTCGAGTTCTCCCACTACGATCGGTCGTATTCTCGACTTGTTCCCCGAAGAAATGCATGGTGCCATTCGCAGCGCGATCGCTTTTAACATGAAGGGCATTGTCGCTCAAAAACTGTTGAAGTCGATCAAGGAAGGTGTTGGGCGTGTGCCAACGGTCGAAATTATGACCTTCACACCGATGATTAAAAAATTGGTGCTAGAAGGAAAAGATGAGAAACTGCCCGATGCAATTCGAATCGGTGCTGCCGAAGGCATGCAGGACTTTACCATGAGCCTGAAGAGCTTGATCGACCTGGAATTGATCGATCGGCCTACTGCATTCGCAGTCGCTCCGAACAAAGATGCGCTCAAGATGGCTCTGAAGGGTATCGAAGTCAGCCAGCCAGGTATCATTTAATTTTTTGTCGTTAACGCGAAGGCAATTGGACTTGTATGGGACTTGCAGGAAAGAAAAAAAAACCATCCAAAGATGAACCGGAAATTGTTTTGCCGCCACTGGAGTTTAAACCCAAGGCAGCCAACAAGTCCGAAGCCGACGGGATCATGATCGCGTCACGGCAGCTTCCCGGATTTCCAATTATCACCCAGGTGATGGCATTGGCGATGCTCGACCACGCAGACATTGTGATGCTCGATTACGCCCAGACCGGTGTGATGATTCGTTTTCGCGTCGATGGCCTACCCGAAGTCAAGCCTCCGATGGAACGAGAACCTGGAGATGCCGCACTGGTTGTTCTCAAAAAGATGGCTGGCCTAAATCCCGCCGACCGCAGGTCGAAACAGGAAGGCAAACTGCCATTTCATTTTGCGAAAGAAGATTGGATCGCTGAGGTCACCACGCAAGGTGTTCCGACCGGTGAACGAGTGATGATTCGCATCGAACCGAAGAAAACCAAACTCAAATCACTCGATGACCTCGGCATGCGTGCCAAATTGCAAGAGCAGTGGCGAAGCGCCCTGAACGACACAGGAGGCATTGTCATTGTGAGCGGACCTCCCGGTCATGGTTTTCCGACAACGTGGCGAGTTTCCCTCGAAGCTGCCGATAAGTTTGTGAGAGACTTTGTATCGGTCGAAGATAAATCGAAGGTAGAACCCGAAATCATCAACGTCTCAGCCAATACGTTTGACTCCGCCGCTGGTGAAAACCCAATGACGGTGCTCAAACGACTGGTGCTCAAGCAGCCGGATGTGTACGTCATCCCGGAATTCGTTAACGATGACACGGCAAAGTTTGTAATCAACGAATTGACCGTTGAGAATCGGCACTGTATCACCCGGGTACCAGCCACAGATGCCGTCGAAGCTTTTTGCAAATTTTTGGCCCAGCACAAAGCTTTAGCACCCCAATTGGTAAAGCTGGTCAAATCGATCATCAACGTTCGGCTGGTTCGTCGCCTGTGCGAGAATTGCAAACAGGGATTTCAACCCAATCCGCAAATGCTACAACGACTAGGCCTTCCCGCAGATCGAGTCAAGACGCTGTATCAACCCTGTATTCCCCCACCACCTGAACAACGCGTTGATGCCAACGGCAAGCCTATCGAGATAGAGATTTGCAAACGCTGTAATGGCCGCGGCTACTTCGGAAGAATCGGTATTTTCGAGGTCCTTACGATTGATGATCAATTCCGTAAAGCGGCTATGCAGAACCCAAGTCCCGATTTTCTCAGGCAAGTTGCGAAAAAATTAGGACATAAAAGTTTTCAAGAGGAAGGTTTGCTTGCAGCCGTTGTGGGGCACACGTCACTGCAAGAACTGCAACGACTCCTCTCGCCTAGCGCCAAACCAACGGGTCGTCCAGGCTAAACGCTTATTGCCAAAGTAGGCTAACATATTACGACATTCACTTAACCAACAAAGATTCCCTAAGAAAACTGTTGGTGACAAGAATAAAAATGCATTTCAACCTGGCATCGACTTACCGAGACTGGGTTTGTGAATCGCGTTTCGATGCTTGAACGGCTGATGATAACTACAATGCTCTTGGTCACAGAATTTCTCGAGAAACAATATGGAACTTCGGTCTGACATCGCCGATCCCAAGGAAGAACTCGATTCTAGCAGCTTGGCTGCCCCATGCCTGGGCCTGCTCTCTCTAGCCATGGGTTTACTCTCGCCCCTGGCTATATTCTATGGAGCGCTGATGTTTGCGCCGGTGATCGCATTGTTCGCCGGCGTTGTGTCATACGTAATTTTTGAAAGAGAAAGGACGAAATCCTTCCTCAAGAAATGCGTTTTGGTCAGCACCGTAATCGCAGCAATAACCGGTGGATGGTCTTTTGCGGAAACCAAATTCCGCAACGATGTTTACTACCAGTCCGCAGGTAAATTTGCCGAAGAGTGGATGCAGTTTCTGGCGCAAGGGAAACGCGAACTTGCCTTCGAAATGACCATTAACGAAGGCTATCGCCAATTAGCATCGATGAATCTGCAAGAGTTTTACAACGCCGACATGAAAGCTCGATCTGCGATGGAAATGCTCTTCGATCGACCGGGTGTAAAGGCTGCGATGAAGCGTGGCCCCAATGCGAATTGGAAATACTTCAGCCCCCGAGGTATCATTAAAACGCAACTTGGCGATGTGGTTAAAGTGGCTGTGCAAGATACCTCAAGCAAGCGACCGGTCAATTTTATTGTCTCTCTGATGCGCAGCACGAAGGAAACGACAGATCCGACATTAGCTTGTTGGTATGTCATGGATGTAGAAGTTGAAGTCTAGCGAGGTCGCTGATTTATGCCTCGTTGCTTGATCAGCTTAGGTGCCAACCTTGGCGATCCTCTGGCCAGTATGAAGCAGGCATTGCACTGGCTCAAAAAATCTTTTGGTGAATCGACCGTAACCGCAAGTCGCTTCTATCGTACGCCCGCGATTGGTGGCCCTGGCAACCAGCAAGAATTTCTTAATGCCGTCGTGGCTATTGAGACAAACCATTCGCCTTGGGATGTTTGGCATATCATACGCGACGTAGAAAGTCGGATGGGACGAACACGCAACTTGCGCTGGGAAGCCAGAGCGATTGATGTGGATGTTTTGCTCTACGAAGATCAACGAATCTGGACACCGCACTTTAAAATTCCCCATCCACGCATGGCAATGAGACGATTTGTGCTCGAGCCTGCTTTGGAAGTCGCAGCCGATTGGATCGAGCCCGTATCGGGCTGGCGATTGGATCGCCTGTTTGATCACATTGCAAGCTCTCCGCCGAGCGTTTTGATCTGCGGAGACGCTGCACATGGAATTGATGAATTGGCAAAAGAAGCAGCACACGAGCTTTCGCTTCCAGAAACCCAGACCATTTCTCTTCCCAACGATAGCGATCCTAATTTCAATCGCGCACAGCCATGGTTTTGCACTCTAGCATGGTCCGAAATCGCTCCCTCCCTTTGCACTCGAATTCTGGATCTTCTCCAGTTGCAGCATGAGTCTCCACGCTTGCTAGTTATCGCGGCCGCTCCACCCTCGGATATCGATGTCGCCTGGGAGGATTGGCTCCGTTGTTGGGCGGATGCTCTCGGTATGCGCAGCGGCTCAGGCCATAAACTCAACTGGCACGGCCCCCGCTACTTATTGCCGATGCAAGACCGCCGCTGGGCAACTCATGAACTGGTTGCCGCAATCCAGGCCATGCAATGCCCTGTTGAACCCATCTCTTAGGCGAACCCATTTCGTAAACGATAAAGCACTATGCTCGTCCGCAATTTCCCGCGATATCTGTTACTCGAAAGCGGATGCCGTACTTACTTTCAAACCGCTGGCTGGCCACGCCGCGCAATTTCAGCGGTAGCTTCGGAGAACGTTAGATAAATCTGTCGCTGACCATCCCAGACCTTGAGCTGGAAACAGCGATAGATATCCAGCGGTGAAAGAGAGGTGCACTTCGGTGATTGAAGTTCGGGCATCGCCGCCATTGCCTCAGGGAGCCGATAAAAAGGAATTTTTGCATTCAGATGATGCACATGATGAAATCCAATATTGCCTGTGAACCAATGCATCCATGGACTCATTCGCATAAAGCTTGACGACTCGATAGCAGCTGCCACATAGTTCCAATGCTCTTTATCAAACAGTTTTACGCCTGGGAAATTATGTTGAGCATAGAAAAGATAGGAACCTATACCACACGCGATCACCAAAGGAATGATCACAGCAAACACTGCAATCGCTGGCGCCCACCAAAAGAGACAGGCGAGCAGCGACAAATGAAGCAAAACAGCTAGCCCAGCATCGTAATGCTCGCGAGGATTTATGAAGAAAGATCGCAGCGAAATTCCCCAAAAAAAGATGGTTAGGTATCCGCCAAAAATCGTCAAAGGATGACGCGAGAAGGCGTAACTCCAGCGTTGCTGGGGTGTCGACACCATGTAATTTTCCAAGGTCATAATCGGAAACGAACCGATATTGAGAGGCTGGATTTTCGAATTCTGGGCGTGATGGTGATTATGGGAGCGATTCCAAATGCTAGCGGGACACAGCACCAATACGCCAAAAGTATTCAAAAGGGCTTTAGCTAACCACGAGCGGCCTAGGATCGTTCCATGTTGAAAATCATGATAGATGATAAAGATTCGAACGATCAACAAACCCGAAAGCAGGCTGCAGGGAACACGAATATACCAGGAAGAAAAACACAAGACGGCCGCGAGACTGAGCACGTATAGGGCCAAGGTCGAAAGCAGACACCACCAACTGCGAAAACGCTGTTCTGTGGCAAACTCTTTCGACGCCGCTAAGAGTTCTTTTCCCAATCGCACAGAGTTATCCTTTTCAAAACCATCCCCAGTTGTCTGCTCGCGTCCATCCTGGAAGCATTCCATTCTAGAGGCATCGCAGGCCGAGTAAAACAGAGTGGGGAAGATCATTCACCAACAGATCGTCATCAACGCGATCATTGCGCGACAAACCAGCGATCCTTCGCCTACATCGAAAAGGAAACGGGTGACGTGGGAGTCGTATTCATACGATTCCCCGCAAAGATTGGAGGCAATCTGACTGATTTTGGACCTCAACGCAAGGTCAAGACCGAGTCAACAAGCGATTTTGTGTGCGAAAGAAGCACTATTCACCCCACATTTGCGGCCCATTTTTCAGGCGATTCGTTTTACGAGCAAAAAAATCGATTTGGGCAAAAACTGCTTGCCTGATCTAGCAAACCAGTGTACTATACCATTAGAACACAAGCAAACCATTCGCCGGAGACCTGAAAGGGACGCTCTCCGCTAGCCCATCAACTCAATCAGGAAAGGAGGTTAGACGTGTTTCTTAAGATCGATCCGAACAATGGAATTCCGATTTACGATCAAATTGTTCGGCAAGTGAAATATGCCATCGCAGAGGGGACATTGACTCCAGGTCAATTGATTCCATCGGTACGGGAAATGGCGCGACAAATCACCGTCAATCCGAATACTATTCAGCGGGCTTATCAACAACTGCAGGATGATGAAGTTCTCGAAAGCATTCGAGGTCGGGGATTGGCAGTCTGCCGAGGTGCGGTCAAGCAGTGCGTACAAGATCGCCATGACTTGTTGCGCCTTCGACTTGAACAAGTCATTCAGGAAGGTCTACGCAGTGGACTGGAACCTGAACAATTATCCTCTCTCTTTGAAAAGATTTTAAAACAAGCCTCGAAAACGGAGGAGCACTAAATGGACACCTCGACCATACATATTGAAGGACTTAGCAAGCGATTTGGAAACAACCAAGTGTTGCGTGACGTTCAGCTCGAAATACCGGCTGGTTGTGTCTATGCCTTACTTGGAGAAAATGGTGCAGGGAAAACAACACTGATTCGCATCCTTATGGGATATGTAAAACCGAATGCGGGTACGGTCAAGGTCCTCGGCATATCGCCCCAACGCGAGCCCTTCGCATTGCGTCGCCGAGTCGGCTATGTATCCGATTTCCCTGCCCTATACGATTGGATGACAGTTAAGCAAATCGCATGGTTCTGTTCCGCTTTTTACTCTGCCAACTTCAGCGAGAACTTTGGACGCTGGGCGACCCAGTTCGATTTACCTCAAGATACTCGCATACGCTATCTGTCTAAGGGAATGCGAGCCAAAACGGCTCTCGCGCTCGTCCTCGCATCGGACCCCGAACTGCTTGTGTTTGATGAACCGACTTCTGGACTCGATCCTCTGGTTCGCAAAGAATTTTTAAGAAGCATGGTCGATCTTGCAGCCCAGGGAAAAACAGTCCTCTTGAGTTCGCATCAAGTTCAGGAAGTTGAGAGAGTTGCCGACCATGTGGCCATACTGCACGCTGGGAAAATTGCACTCAATGGCGAATTGGATCAATTGAAAGATACAGTCACATTGCTCCGTTTCAGTATGCACGATCCGCTAGCCATTCCTCCGGCATCCATCCTCAATCTGCAGTCAGTCCACTGCGAAACCCAAGGTCGTACAATTCAATTGGCGGTGCGACAATTGTCTGCGGAGACGTTCGAGCACATTAAAAATGAAACCAGCATTACGGATGTGCAATGGATTCGGCCGAGCCTTGAGGAGCTGTTTATCCTTTGCACGCGTAAATCCCAGGCTCCCCCCTGGCAACCATCAACCAATACCAAAGTCCCTGGTGGCAATCTGTTGCGAGCCTGAGCGATCGGCAACTTAGAAACTGCGATCTCTTCGGTGTCCGACTCACATTTTCTTAAATCGTTTTGTACCAAACGGGAGAATCAAGGCTATGAACCGCCTAGCAACACTTGTATTGGTTTGGAAAGAGTTTCGACAACTACTGAGTATTTGCGTGGCAATCGCAATTTCCGCGATTCTTGGGTTCATGTCTGCGGTAATGCTCGATTCGTTGACCCCCAACAACAATCCAATGCATTACTTCAACTCCATTGTACCAGCGGCCTTGACGCCCATCACTATCGCTTTGGCTGGGGCGGTGCTCTCGATCGGTGACGAGCGACAAACTGGAAATTGGCAATGGCTCACCACGCTTCCCGTTATGTGGAGGCAAGCATTCATCGCAAAAATCCTAGTCACCTTCTTGATGGCCACACTCACAGGCTTCTTAGTTTTCGGTGTCATTTCACTCTTCAGTCAAATTACATCAAATCCATTGCGCTACGAATTAGGACTCGATGGCTACGATTATCGACTAATGCTGTTTGCAACACCCATAGCTTTTTTATGGGCTCTGATCATGTGCCTCTGTCTTCGAGAACCGATGATCGCCATTATGCTTGCCGCCGCGTTCACATTGCTTCAAGGACTCTGCAAAAACTTATTCTTAGGCGAGTACGTGTCCGCCTCCGCGCCGACTGACTTCGGCATCATGGCAATTGCCACTTCCGTGGAAACTATCGTACTGCTGGGAATTGCCATCCTCTGCTTCCGGGCTGGCTGGTGGGATCATGAACCGATCCTCAATTCGGCACTGCATCGGCATGCCGCTGTTAGCAGCGTTCAGGTTGCCCAAAACTGGAGCACTTGGAATAACCCCAGCCGTATTCGGGCCCTACTATGGCAATCCCTCCGGGCGTTTTTTTGGCCCCTGCTGATTCTGGCAATCCTGTCGATTTGTTTTTTGAATGCAACCGGCTTTCGCGATAACGAGCACTTTATTCCCCTCGCGTTCCTCTCTTTTATATTGGGTTTTTTCACTCTTTCCGGCGAGCAAAACCGTCAACAATATCGAGTCATCGCAGATCGAGGCATCCACCCAATTAAGTATTTGCTCATACGAGTTTCGTTACCTCTGGCACTGATTCTCTTGGCTAACACATTGGCCGTCAGCTCAATCCGTGAAGATTTTTATAGAGGAAATCAAATCCTGCTTGTTTTCATGATCAATATGGCCATCTACCTCTCCCTAGTACTGGCGACGATAACGATCGCTAATCCGATTCTATCCATTTCTCTCGGACTCGCGATGTCAGTCGCATTTTGTTTTGCGGGATTTAGTCTGGTTCAGGCGGGAGGAATTGTTGGATTACCTATCCTCGTCGCTCTAGCCTTGATCGCGCTGGCTTTACCTTGCCTTCTTGTACGCCGTTGGATGCAATTGGAAAATGCGAGCCTCCCATTGATTACCTCCGGCTCGATAATCGCCATCTGTTCTACCGTCTTTTTCGTATACGCCCCTTTGAGAGCTTACTCCGTTCCCAAAGTCCCTCTGCCAGCAAAATCCGCAAGCACGTCTCGGGCGTTATCTCCATTTGCCCGTTTTTTGACCGAATCGCAATCGAATCTAGCCGACGATGAACTCAAAGCGGCTATCGAGTTGCTCCGTTCCAAGCAAAAAGAAACAAACCTGTTACCGAAAATAATCAATCAAGCCGATTTTTACGTGTCGAACCTCCAGTCTAATCTCTCGACAGATCCTGCCGGCAATTTAGACCAATCCCCTAAGGCTATTGAAGGAGATTCGGAGCTTGCTGAGTCAAACGTGATTACTCCTCCCTCACAACTCAAATCATTGGATCAGTATCGAGACATTCTTAAAAAGCGACTTGCCCAAGATTTAAATGCGTCTGAAGATTTGAAAGCCGAAGATACGAATGACGTAACAAACGTTGATTTATGGAAATTCCAAATCAATAGAACACGGTACACCGAATGGCTAATCGCCATCCTCTACGTCGGTATGCTCGACGATGATGCCGAATTGGTGACGGGGGCTATCAAACTGTACTCGCAAACCAAAGACCCTCGATATCCCTGGGAATTTAATTTACCCAACAATGATACTCTATCATCTATCAACACATTGCTTGTCGAACTGAACGGAACCGCATCACCTAAAATGTATGCCATCATTTTTGACCAACTGACCTCAAATGTACCTAATGCGAACTCATGGAAAGACTACTGTATCGAGTTCGCTTCTTTGAGTGGTTCATCCCACTCAAACGATTCTCTCGCGCGATTAGCTCAACAAACCTATGGCTTTTCTTCGGACCTACCAGCGTATGAAAAAGAACGCATGCATAGAATTCAAGCCATAGAAGCCATGTATACAATCGAACAAACTACACAGTTGATTGGCGAATTAACAAGCATTCACCTTAGCCAGGCGAATCGCTCTAAAGAAGAAGAGAAGACCGATTGGCGAGTCACACGGAATTCGCAGTACAATCCCGATGAATACTTCTACTATTCAAGTCCTTCAAGCGATCTGAGAACCCGGTTAAGATCAGAAGTCTATGGTTTTCATATCCATTACTACTTTGGAGATGCCGCAGATCAACTTCGGCAATACCTTCGACTCATTAATTTTGCTGCAAATGGAACCACCGCGACTAAAACCGCGGAAGCACAACCGTAGCCTCAATTGCTGCAAGCATCACTAGCTCATTACCTAAATAAGAGCCTATCGGAAAACTGTTAGCCCCCTGGCCTGAACGGTGGCTTTTAGGGTCTCGGATAGGCTCTAAGTTTTAGACGGCGGTAACCCGTGAGCCACCTAGGTTCGAAAAGACTCCCAAACCAGAGCAATTGCGTAAGTTCCACGCAACCGAGGAACCTCGATGTTGAAAGCCGATCTCTTGACTCCTAACCTGATCCAGAGGACAACAAGTGCTGCGATGGCTTTACTCCAAAGTGGTTGAACATGTCGAATTTAAACAAGAATATGGCATCAAGCGAGCTTCCGGACGCTGGCTGGAAGTTCGAACATAGTTACTCAGGGCTGCCAGAAGTCTTTTTCGCGCGGTCGCGCCCGGTTCTGTTTTCCCAGCCTTCACTGTACATCTTGAATCATAGGTTGGCGCACGAACTAGGGCTTGATTTCCAGCAATTTGCCGCCGCTGATCTAGCTGCCCTTTTTTCAGGTCAGCAGTTGCCCCGGGGAACAGATCCTATTGCCCAGGCCTACGCGGGACATCAGTTCGGTGGATTTACGTTTCTGGGCGATGGTCGAGCCATTTTGTTGGGTGAACATCGGACGCCCGACGGTCGCTTGATCGATTTACAATTCAAAGGTTCAGGACAAACCGTCTTTTCGCGGCGTGGTGATGGGCGAGCGGCTCTGGGCCCGATGCTACGCGAGTATATCATCAGCGAAGCGATGCATGCCCTTGGCATCCCTACCACGCGGAGTTTGGCCGTTGCGACCACGGGCGAACCGGTTTATCGCGAAAAGAAGTTGCGCGGCGCCGTGCTCACACGGGTTGCAGCGAGCCATATTCGGGTTGGCACGTTTCAATATGCGGCCGCTCGTCAGAATCCAGAGCATCTCCAGCAACTGGCGGATTACACCATCGCTCGACATTACCCAGGCCTTGTCGAAGCGAATGAAAAGTATCTTGCATTCTTGTATGCTGTCGCCGAACGACAAGCCGCCCTCATCGCTCAATGGCAAGCAGTTGGATTTATTCACGGAGTGATGAATACCGACAATATGGCAATCTCTGGCGAGACCATCGATTACGGTCCCTGTGCCTTCATGGATACCTATCATGCAGAAACCGTTTTCAGTTCGATCGATGATTATGGTCGCTACGCTTACGGCAACCAACCTCGTATCTTGCAATGGAACTTGGCCCGCTTTGCAGAAACATTGCTCCCCTTGATTCACAACCATCATGAAACATCGATCGAGCTGGCTACGCGAGCGATTCACTCGATCCCCGAAACCTATCGGAGGTACTGGCGGAAAAGCATGGGTAAAAAAATAGGCTTAGAAAATGTGGAGCCTACCGATGACGATCTGATCGAGTCGTTGCTAAATTGGATGCAACAACAGCAACTCGATTTTACGAATACCTTCCGAGACCTTGCGGATGAATCTAAGTTGGCCTCAGCGCCGTATCAAGATTCCGTTTTTCGACAATGGCTGATCCGTTGGGAACAGCGACTCGCTCGAGTAGAAAAAAATCGAGAAGCGGTCGCTCTGGAAATGAATCGTATCAATCCCTTGATTATCCCCAGAAATCATAAGGTGGAAGAGGCTTTAAACGCTTGTGAGCAAAGCGATGAATTACGTGTGCTTGAGCAATTGCTGCTCGCTGTCACGAACCCTTATGGGGACCGCCCAGAATTCGAAGAGTACCGACAGCCTGCTCCCGCAAGCCAAGGTTGTTATCAAACTTTTTGCGGGACGTAAAATA